>DAHWKP010000098.1:0-23955 GCA_027343585.1 Acidobacteriaceae bacterium | reverse complement strand
GGAAGCATGGACGACCATGAGCGAACTGTCATTCTGAGCGACCATCGGAAGCGAAGAATCCAGAGAATTCAGGCGGATTCGATCCAGCTCTCATTCTCTGGATTCTTCACTGCGTCCGCATTCGCGGACTCCGCTCAGAATGACTCAGTCGACAAAAATGAAATTGTGCCTGGATCAAAACTCCTTCAGCGCTTCCAGCTCTTGCGCAGTACGCGCACCAGCGTCAGTGCATTGGCGACGATCAAGGCGCTGATCTGCAACAGCGGTGTGACAACGTGTGACGTCACACCGTCATGCAACGAGGGCACTGCAAATTCCAGCACCAAACACAGCGCCATCGCTGCCAGAATATGCACGGCAGCGATGCGATTGGCCGCATACCAAATCTCCCGGTTCACCATCGCGCGCCGGTGCCGAAATCCATACCAGCGGTTCGGTCCCGCCCACCCCAACAACAGCGGCAACGCATACAGCGTCGCCACGACGGGTATTGCATACAAGGCCAACATCATGTCCCTCCAAAACTCTTTGCAAAAACGAAAAGGCCGCCCGGCAACAGGGCAGCCTTCTCTTTAGGGAGAATAGTTCCAACGGAGGCAAAGCCATCAGAACTTTCTGGCGAAATCTTATGGGCTGCGTTCCGGGGTGTCAAGCCAATTTCTAAAGCAAAATAAACCTTTTATAATCAATAAGATAAAATTTCCGATTTGCCCAGCTCAGCCCAAGTCGTCTTCGCTTAAATTTCGCCAATTCGGGCCGCTCAATCGCTTAACAACTCAATTTTTCCGCCAGTTATCCGCAGATTGCACCAAGACTGGTTCAGAATCTGCCCCGAACCGCAGCGAAAATTCCAACCGAATCCCCACCGAGCGCATCGTTTGGACTACTCGCGTAGGTTCAGGGAGATGATCTGTGCGCTCTCATCCATCGCGGAGGCGGGCTTGCCGCGCAACACCCGCAACAGTGCGCGCCCGCCGCCAAAAAATATGCCCAGGATCAGCGCCGTTCCTGCCAGAATTCCCACCAGTACAAAAATCCCCACGATCAGCCGACCCATTTTCGATGCGTCGCTGACCATGCCGTCGGGATTATCCTCGACCACGTTCGCTTCGTAATGCACCAGCCCGATCAGGTTTTGCGCTTCTTGCACCGAAAATGCGCCACTGGTCACGGCAACAATTGGCCCAGTGCGCCGCACCAGCAGCGTGCCCGGGTTGCTGTTCTCTATCGCGGGCGTCCAGGGATTTTGCGCCGTGTTTCCAGTCTGAAAATAATTGCGCAGCGCACGCTCGCGGTCCATGGCGATCTGTGGTGTTGGGTATTCCAGGAGTGTCAGCTCGCCCTCACCATTGACGGATTTGTACCGCGCGGTCATCGTCTCTGCCCCGCGTGCAAAATCCACCAGCGAGGTGGGCAGCGTTCCCCCACCTTGCGCATAGGTCTGCGGGCCAAACGCGTAGCGCTCAGAGACTGGCTCCAAATCCGGTGCAGGCAAATAGCCGCCAATGTTGGGCGCTACGCTGCTGCTGCCTGCGGGAGTGGGCAGTGTCTGCACCAGGCCGCGCAACTCTGAGGCCGACATGGCCGTGATGCGACTAAAGGTCGCATCGACCAAGGTGTCGCCGCTCCAAAAGAGAATGTGTTTGCCGTCGTAGGCCGCGTCTGTGCCGATCTGCTCGGCCAGCATATTCGGGTGGCGATAGAAGGTGAAGGCGCTCATCGCTCCGCTGGCGTCGCCAAACTGCATCGCGCGCAGTTGCAGCGTGCCGTCATCGCGCTTGTAGTTGGCGGAGGCAAAGCGGGTAAAGCCGCACTCCTGCAGCACAGCGGCGTTGCCAGCATCAGCTGTGGCGGCGTCGTTGCTACTGCTGATCGTGCCAGCGACCTGCCAGCCAGAAAATGTCTGCGGCAACAGCGGCGCAGCGGCTTCGGTCGGCTTGCTGTTGGCGGCTGCGTGCAGCGGCAAGGCCAGCGCCAGCAACGCACAGGCCGCAGCCTTCCCAAGGAGCCGGTTGCGCGTGGATCGAAGCTGAAAATCAATGCCCAACATATGTCTTCTTCAGGGTATCACCGCGCTCGTGCCAACTTCTCCAGGTTCCAATACACGCGTTCCTTCCACGCGAGACGTAGGCGAATCGTGGAAGCTGCGGTTCCGGCGGCGCATTCGAATATCCCGGTGCGTGCCGCTGCCCGCTGCAGGCGGGGAACACTTTGGCTAGGCTGTGGCCGCTCGAAAAGAAATATCCGGCACCCATGTTTTCATCTGCTCGATGCAATCCATGTTCAAAGGAGAAGGAGTTTTTGACAGCACTGCGTCCACACAACCTCGCGTGCGAAATTCCTGCAAGATCCACCGGCGAATTCCATAGGAATGCAAATCTTTCGCCATACAAAGCAAATCCTCGCAAGATAGGAGCAAATGATGCACGGTAGTCCGCAGCTCGTAAGCGATGCCGCTGGAGAGAAGCCAGTGGAGGGACTGCCGCGCCTGCTCCCCGCTGTCCGGTACGCCCGTCACTTGCGCATACCGATGGAAAGGAGCTTTGATGTCCATCCCCACCCAATCCAGATGGGGCAGCAGAGGATGGAAACGATCGGCGTGGGGGCCTGCGGTGTGCAGCGCGGTGGCAAATCCCAGGCTCCGAACTTCGCGCAGCGCCGCAAGCAGCGCCGGTTGCTCTGTGGCTTCGCCGCCGCTAAACACCACGCCATCCAACAATCCGCGTCGACGTTGCAGCCAAGCATGTACATCCGGCCACGCAAGAGATGCAGCCGTGCGCCCGGTTCGCAAATTAGGATTGTGACAGTACCGGCAGCGCAAAGAGCAGCCTTGGCTGTAGAGAACAGCACTGAGCCGTCCGGGAAAATCCAAGGTGCTGAAAGGCGTGATGCCTCCCAGCACCAGATCGTCCGGGTTCATTTCGAGCATCCGGCGGGTTCCACAAAAAATTTCCGTTCCTTGTGCTCACCCAATTTGCCGACGTTAAAGGAGGAGACGGGGCGGTGGTAGCCCATCACGCGCGTCCACACCTCGCAGGGCTGACGCTCTGAATCCATTAAAGGAAACGGAGTTGGTTCGACTGTTGCTGCAACATCGATATTCATGACAATTCTCCTTTGGGTTTTGTAAGAAGTTCGGTTGTGTTGGCAAGCCGCTCCATCAGGCAGTCTTGCGGTGCAGTTTTTCTGCGATCTTTTGCTCGTCGCAGCGCGGACAAAAGGGATGTTCTCCCGCAAGATACCCATGCACCGGACAGATGGAGAATGTTGGCGTGATCGTGATGTAGGGTAGGCGAAAACGCTCCAACGCGCGGCGCACAAGCTGCTTGCATGCTGCGGCACTGGAGATTCGTTCTCCCACATATAAATGCAAAACCGTACCTCCGGTGTACTTGGCTTGCAGTTCTTCTTGTCGCTCCAAGGCTTCAAATGGGTCATCCGTAAAGCTCACCGGCAATTGAGAGGAGTTTGTATAGTACGGATGCTGGACAGAGCCGGCCTGCAAAATGCTGGGGAATCGCTTGCGATCTTCTCTGGCGAAACGATAGGTGGTGCCTTCCGCAGGCGTGGCTTCCAAGTTGTACATGTGCCCAGTCTCTTCTTGGAATGCCGCCATGCGCGTGCGAATATGATCCAACACCTCGCATGCGAAGCGGTGTCCCGACGGATGGGTAATGTCGTGAGCGTCCGCAGTAAAGTTTCGAATCATTTCATTAATGCCGTTCACTCCAATAGTGGAAAAATGATTGCGCATCGTGCCCAGATACCGTTTGGTGTAGGGAAATAATCCATCCTCCATGGAGCGCTCAATGACCTTGCGCTTCATCTCCAAACTGTTCTTTGCCATTTCCAACAGGAGATCCAGGCGCTGGTAGAGGCCAGAGGCGTCACCCCGAAACGAGTGGCCCAGGCGCGCGCAGTTGATGGTGACAACTCCGATCGATCCCGTTTGTTCTGCAGAGCCAAATAACCCGTTGCCGCGCTTGAGCAGCTCTCGAAGATCCAACTGTAAGCGGCAACACATGGAACGAATCATGTTGGGCTTGAGTTCCGAGTTAATAAAGTTTTGAAAATAGGGCAGACCATATTTGGCTGTCATGGAAAAAAGAAGTTCGGCATTCTCTGAATCCCACGGAAATTCCTGCGTAATGTTGTACGTCGGAATGGGAAAGGTGAAAACTCTGCCTTTGGCATCTCCCCGCATCATCGTTTCAATGTAGGCGCGGTTAATCATGTCCATTTCCGCTTGCAAGTCTCCATAGCGGAACGGCATTGCCTCTCCGCCAATCCAAGGAGTTTGCTGGGCAATATCTTCTGGACAGACCCAATCGAAGGTGACGTTGGTAAATGGAGTCTGACTTCCCCAGCGCGAAGGAACGTTCAAGTTGTATATAAACTCCTGCATACTTTGCAGGACCTGTTCATAGGTAAGGTTGTCCTTGCGCACAAAGGGAGCCAGATAGGTATCAAAAGAACTGAATGCCTGGGCACCCGCCCATTCATTCTGCAAGGTGCCAAGAAAGTTCACCATTTGCCCTATGGCACTGGACAAATGACGTGGTGGCGCTGCCTCCACCTTGCCAGAGACTCCATTGAATCCTTCTTGCAACAGAACTCGGAGTGACCAGCCCGCGCAATAGCCCGCCAACATGTCGAGATCGTGAATGTGGATGTCTCCCTCACGATGCGCCGCTGCAATCTCTTGTGGGTAAACGTGGCTAAGCCAGTAGTTGGCGACCACTTTGCCTGCCACGTTCAGGATCAGCCCGCCCAACGAGTAGCCCTGATTGGCATTGGCGCGCACCCTCCAATCCTCCTGCGCCAGATATTCATTGACAGAAGACACAGCATGGACAACGGCCTGCCTGTCTTTGCGCAGTCGACTGTGCTGCTCCCGGTACGCGATATAGGCGCGGGCCGTACGAAAATAGCCAGCATCCATCAATACCAATTCAACATGGTCTTGAATCTGTTCAATCGCGGGCATCTGCTGCCCGATGGAAAGTTGCAGCTTTTGTAAAACTTGCTCGGTCAGGCTCTGTGCGGTCGTTCCCGTAAATTCTCCCGCTGCTTGGCCAGCACGCGCGATGGCAGAGCCAATGCGTTCCGCATCAAACGGGGCTTGCGTCCCATCGCGTTGCAGAATATGTGTCCAGGCGATGGACGGGGTCTCCGGTGTGTGCTGAATTGCTTCCTCAGTGTGTATGTGCATTGCCTCTCCTATCTATTGTGCGAATGATTTTTATAGACGCAATATGTTGTGCCTGTCAAGGAATTCTGCAGCGGGCCACAAAGTCGGCAGCCTCCCCGATCTTTTCGAGAAATTGCTCCTGTCGCGGAGTCATGCTTGCCTGCGGAAGAACCCGTGCAGCGTTCCTCCTGAGATTGCGCGCCTGCTACCATCGAACTTGTATGTCTCTGCAGAAGACTCGCGTACGATTTGCCCCCTCCCCCACTGGATTGCTGCACGTTGGCAACGCCCGCACTGCGCTCTACAACTGGCTCTTTGCCCGACGCACGGGCGGTGATTTTCTGCTGCGCATCGAAGACACCGACGTCGAGCGCAGTGAAGCGCGCTTTGAATCGCAGCTTTACGACGACCTGCGCTGGCTGGGGCTGGATTGGCAGGAAGGCCCGCACTCTGGCCAGCCGAACGACGGCCCCTGCGGCCCCTACCGGCAATCGGAGCGGCTGGAAATTTACCGCGCGCACACGGAGCAATTACTGCACGAGGGCAAGGCCTATCGTTGCTTTTGCACCGCAGAGCAGTTGGAGGCCGAGCGCACCGCGGCCATCGCCGCGCAGCAGCCGCAGGTCTACAGCGGACGCTGCCGCACACTCTCCGACGCAGAAAGTGAGCGCCGCGCCGCGACAGGCGAGGCCTTCGCCGTGCGCCTGCGCATTCCTGACGCGCCACTGCGCTTTGATGACATCGTGCGTGGCCCGGTGGAGTTTGCCGCCGAGGCCGTCTCTGACCCCATTCTTGTCCGCTCCGGCGGCATGCCCGTCTACAACTACGTGGTCACCGTGGACGACGCGCTAATGGGCATCACGCATGTAATTCGCGGCGACGATCATCTGTCGAACACGCCCAAACAGGTGGCCATCTACCACGCCTTTGGCTGGCCGCTGCCGCAGTTTGCGCACCTGTCCACGATTCTTGGCCCCGACCGCACGCGACTCTCCAAGCGCCACGGTGCCACTTCCCTGGCCAGCTTCCGCGAGATGGGAATTCTGCCGGAGGCGCTGGCGAATTATCTGGCGCTGCTCGGCTGGGGTGCAGAAGGCGGCACGCGCGAGACCTTCACGCTGCCAGAACTGACGCAGGCCTTCACGCTGGAGCGCGTCACGCCGTCGCCTGCGGTTTTTGATCCGCAAAAGCTGCACTGGCTCAACCGGCACTACATCAAGCAGGCGGTGCCAGAGCGCATCGTTGCGTTGGCCCGGCCCGCGTTTGTGCAGGCAGGCTGGTTACCCGCGCAGACGGATAACGCCGCCATCGAAGCCTGGTTCGCGCAAGTGGTGGCGCTCTTTGCGCCCTCTGTTGATCAGCTCGATCAGTTGCCGCAAAAGGCACGCTTCCTCTTCGCGCTGGACGCGCAGGCCGCAGCCGCCGAACCGGAAAATGCCGCCGTGCTGGCCACGGAGATTGCGCAAAGTGTGTTGAAGGATTTTGCCGCGCGTATCGCCGTGCTGCCCGCTCCGGTAACGCCAGAAGCATTCAAAGAAGCCATGAATGCCGTGAAGGCCGCAACGGGCGCGAAGGGAAAAGATTTATTTCATCCCGTGCGCATCGCGCTGACCGGCGCGCACTCTGGGCCAGAGTTTGACAAGGTGATTCCGCTGATCGAGACCGGCAGTCGGCTGCCTTTGCCGAATCCTATTGCCGACGTGCAGGCGCGTGCGCGGTTGCTGGGAGCGCGATGAATCGAAAGCTTGTCGCGGAGGAGAGCTTTGCTTGCTCGTGGCGGGCGGAGATCTTGGAGCGTCCACCGCTGATTGCACCCGCACGGCAACACGTGTATCCCCGCGCGGTGGAGGAGGTCGAACGCGGCGCATTGCTTGCGCAGATTCATCCCCATGCAGCGCAGCCCTTTCTGGCTACCTTTGCGCTGGGCTTTCAAGCGCCCACACTGCCGCACGGGCTTTGGACCTGCCCCAATCCTGACGAACTCTGCGCCGCTGCGGGTGGCTATGTTTACATCGTGAACACGCGCCAGCCAGAGCAGTGGCAGCAAATCGTATATCGTCCCGTCATGACAATTCTGCCGCACGTTCAACAGCGGCTGCTGATTTTTGTTGGCTTTCACGCTCTCTGCGCTTGGGGCGCAAGTGGCTTGGCCTGGGAAACGGCGCGGCTCAGTTGGGAGGGCCTGCGCATTACGGACGTACAGGCGGACACGCTGACTGGCTTCGGTTGGGAGATGGAGACCGATACGGAGATTGCCTTCACCGTCGATCTGCGTACGGGCCGTCATACTGGCGGCGCATTTTCCTCTTTGTCCGCAGAGGCCACGCGGTAAAACGTGACCTGCGCATCGCCTTGGCGCAGGGTGCGATAGGCGCGCAGCGCAGCCGGAGCCTGAGGTGCCGCCGCATGGCTGGAGTGCTCCACCACAACCACCGCATCCGCTGTCAGCACAGGCAGCGAGACCAGCAGCGCGAACGTTTCCTGATACGCCGTCGCATCCGCATACGGTGGATCGACATATACAAGATTTGCGCGGATATTTTTTTGTGCCAAGGCTCGCAGCAAAGCTAGCGCGCCGCGCGTATCCACCGTGCATCGCTCTGCGATGCCCAGCGTGCGTAGATTCGTGCGCAAGGCGGCCAGTGCGGCGGCAGCAACTTCGGCGAAATACACCTGCGCCGCGCCCCGGCTGAGCGCCTCAATGCCCACAGCCCCCGTGCCCGCAAACAAATCAACAACGATGGATTGTGGCGTTTGCGCGGCAAGTATATTGAAGAGCGTCTCCCGCAGACGGTCGCTGGTCGGGCGCGTGTCCCGGCCTCGTGGGGCCGTCAGCGGACGGGATCGAAACTCTCCGGCAATCACGCGCATGGGTCTGCCTCTACAATAACGGCAAGAGGGAACGTCATGCGCAGTTGGTCGATTTCACTAGGTCGATGGTTGGGCGTAGAAATCCGCTTGCATCTTTTTTTTGTGCTGCTGCTCGGTCTGAGTTTGATGTACACGCAGATGGCAGGCCTTGGCGCGGCGCGCGGCATTGCGTTGTGGCTGCTGCTGCTGGGTGCGGTGCTGGTGCGTGAGGTGGCGCGCTCCATTACGGCTGCGTATTATGGTCTGCGCCTGCGCAACATTCTGCTGCTGCCCATTGGTGGCCTGCTGGCGCACACCACGCCAGAGAGTGCCGAGCAATCCTCCACCGCGCGCGTGCAAGTGGCGCTGGCTGCAACGGGAATTTTAACCAGCGTGGTTGCAGCTCTGGTGGTGCTGGGCATGACGCTGGCCGTCTCGCCGATGGTGAGCATGTTCAGCAAACCGCTGGTGACGCCTGCGCATCTGCTGCGCAGCGCCTTTTGGATCAATGTCTTTTTGGCCGCCATCAACATGCTGCCCGCCTATCCGCTGGATGCGGGCCGGCTGTTGCGCGGAGAATTTACCCGCCACCGTTCTCCGCTGCAAGCCACGCGCGCCGCATCGGGCATCGGGCAGATCATCGCACTCACGCTCTTCGTCATCGGCGTCTTTGTCCAGAGTCCGTGGCTGGTTCTGGCGGGCTTCTTCATCTTCATTGGCGCACAACTGGAGGATCAAGGCGTTCTCTTTCAATCTGTAGTGGACACGGTGCAGATGCGAGACGTCATGCTCACCGAGTTTGCCACGCTCTCAGCCTCTGACACGCTCGAAGACGCGCTGGGCCACTCCATCCACAGCTTGCAGGACGATTTTCCCGTCGTGCGCGGAGATTTGCTCGTCGGCATCGTTTCGCGCCAAGCCATCTTGCAGGCGCTGCAAAGTGAGGGGAATGGCTACGTGCAATCCATCATGGCCCGCGTCTTTCAAGTCGCGCAGCCAGAGGATTCTCTAGGGGCAATCTTCCGCCGCATCCAGGGCGACCGCGGCCTGCCGCTGGTGCCTGTGCTTGACGGTGAGCGAATCGTCGGCATTGTCACACTACAAAATTTGATGCACAGCATGGGGCTGCTCGGGGAAAAACGCAAGCTGCAAATTGCCGAGCAGACGCCGACACCATGAAGGACATGCCCGAAGCGCCGCTTGCGCCCGGCCTGTACATTGTCGCCACGCCCATCGGGAATTTGGAGGACATCACGCTGCGCGCGCTGCGCGTGCTGCGCCAAGTGGACTGCATTGCCTGTGAAGACACGCGCCAGACGCAAAAGCTGCTCGCACACTTCAACATTCACACGCCCACCGTTAGCTACCACCAACACAACGAGCGCGCGCGCGGAGCCGAACTGCTCCTGCGTCTGAAAAATGGCGAGAGTCTCGCTCTGGTCTCGGACGCTGGACTGCCCGGCATCTCTGACCCCGGCGCGGAGATTGTGCAACTGGCCATCGCCGCAGGCATCGCCGTCACGCCCATTCCCGGCCCTTGCGCCGCTGTGACCGCGCTGGCGGCTGCGGGTTTGTCCACGGAGCGATTTCTCTTCCTCGGCTTTGCGCCTGCGCGTGCGGGCGAGCGCCGCAGCTTTTTTGAATCCTTGCGTGGCGAGCGCGCCACCTTGATTTTCTATGAAGCGCCGCATCGAATTCTGTCCACGCTGGAGGACGCAGCGGCGGTCTTTGGTGCAGATCGCCCTGCAGTTTTGGCGCGCGAGTTGACCAAGATTCATGAAGAATTTCTGCGTGGCCCGTTACAAGCGCTGCTCGCAACACTGGGGGACAGGGAAATCCAGCGTGGAGAGATGACGCTGTTGCTGGCGGGAGCGCCTGAGGCCGATGCGCAGGCTAGCGCTACGCCAACGGCCAGTCTCAGCGCGCGCTTGGCGGAGTTGATGCAATCGGAATCGCTCGACGAAATGGCTGCGCTCAAACGCATTGCCCGCGAACGCGGAGCGTCGAAGAGCGCCCTCTACCGCGAACTCCAGCGCGAACGGAGCCGACAAGGGCATTAGATAAGACGGAAAACTGCACGGCAGAAAATCACGACACGATGGGTGTCTGGATTGGGTGGATCAAGGCAACGCGCCCCACGGACTGCCTGGTCCAGCAAGCGATGGAGCTGCGCTCAATTGAAATCATTGTCGAGCAGTACGTGCTCAGATTCGTGTTGCAAGTTGTCCCGAAAAATGCACGCCGCGCAGCACCCACATCGTAGATTAATGCCCGTCGTTGCGTATGCCGTTGGACGTCGACGAGGTTTCGCGGCCCTTCAGGCGATCGTAGAGATAGCTGTCGCTGACTGTGCCCAGGGACTCGTTGTAGAGGCTGGGCGTTCCTGCTGTGGCGTGCAGATTTTCCGTAAAGGTATGCAGCGCGCGCAGCCGATCCGCCGTGGCAGGGAACTCCCCACGACTGGTGCGGAAGAATTTCTGATAGCCGTGATCGACCAGCGTGGCTTGTTCGCCTGCAACGATGCAGCAGGCATGGCCCGCACAGGCCACGCTACCATCGGCGGCACGCAACAAGGTGATGGAGCACCCATCCCGACTCACGACAAAGCGATCCGCCGCTGGCTGTACGTGAAAGCCTGCGTTGCGGAGATTAGGGATGGCTTCGTCAAAGGAGATTTGTTTATTGGTTCGCGCCATGGTGTCCAATGCTGGTTGGAATTTGTGCCGTCCATTCCCTGTAGGGGCTGCGGCAGCTACACTTCCAGTATAGTCGCGTTGGCTGCCATGCTTCGCATCTCCCAATCCGAACTGGAAACACTGCGCCAGCATGCAGCGCGATCCTATCCAGAGGAGTGTTGTGGCGTGCTGCTGGGCCGCGTAGAGTCGGAAACGAATCACGTGCTGGCCGCCGTGCCCATGGAAAATGTCGCCGCAGTCGAGGAGCGCAAGACCCGCTACCAAATCGCTCCAGAGGAATTGATTCGCTTGCAGCGCACCGCGCGGGAGCAGGGCATGCAAATCGTCGGCTTCTATCACTCGCACCCGGAACAAGCGGCAACGTGGTCGCATCGCGATTGGGACGAGGCGCATTGGACGGGCTGCTCCTACATCATCACCAGCGTGTACCCATGTACGGATGTTGGCAAAAATGTACACGCACAGAGCGGCGAAACGCGCAGCTTTCGCTTGGGCATTCTCGGCGCATCCAAGCAATTGATTGAAGAGGAGATCGCGCACGATGCAGCCTGAACCCAAGCACAACAAGCGTGGAAACGAAGCTCCACCGCTGACGCCAGAGGAGATGTCCCGCTACGCGCGCCATCTGACGCTGCCACAGGTGGGCGCGGCGGGGCAGCAGAAGCTGAAGGATGCGCGCGTGCTGTGTGTGGGTGCAGGCGGATTGGGTTCGCCAGCGCTTCTGTATCTGGCCGCTGCGGGCGTAGGCACGCTGGGCGTTGTGGATGCTGACGCCGTGGATGCCAGCAATCTGCAGCGGCAAGTGCTGCATGGAACAGACGATGTGGGGCGCGCGAAGACAGACTCGGCTGCGGCGCGCATCCATGCTTTGAATCCTGCGTGCCACGTTGTTTCCTTCACAAAGCGATTGACCAGCGCCAACGCGCAGGAGATCTTTTCTGGCTTTGAGATCATCCTCGACGGCACGGACAACTTTACCGCGCGCTACGCCATCAGCGACGCTTGCGTGCATCTGGACAAGCCGCATGTTTACGCTGCCGTGGATCGTTTCGAAGGTCAAGCCAGCGTCTTCGCCGCCATCGGGGCCGACGGTATGCGCGGGCCGTGCTATCGCTGCCTGCACCCTGCGCTGCCTCCACCGGAGTCGATGCGCTCCTGCGCCGAGGCGGGCGTGCTCGGCGTGCTGCCCGGCGTGCTCGGCCTGTTGCAGGCCACCGAGACGCTGAAGCTGATCCTCGGCTGCGGCGAGCCACTCATCGGACGCCTGCTGCTCTTCGACGCACTGGCCATGCGCTTCCGCGAGATTGCTTTGCCCCGCAATCCCCACTGCCCCGGCTGCGGAGACGCGCCTGCGCTGGCAAAAATATCTGCGGTCGCTGACAATAGAAATATGGTCAACGGAATCCCACAAATCACACCTGCGGAGCTGAAGCGCCGCCTCGACGCTGGCGAAACTCTCTGCGTGCTCGACGTGCGCGAACCGCATGAATACGCGCGCGCACACATCGGCGGTACGCTGATTCCACTCAACGATCTACCGCAGCGACTGCAGGAACTGGATCGCTCCCAAGAGATTGTTGTGCATTGCAAGATGGGCGGGCGCAGCCAAAAGGCTGCGGAGTTTTTGGCGCAGGCCGGCTTCGCACGTTTGCACAATCTTGCCGGTGGCATTCAGGCTTGGTCGGAAACGGTTGACCCCTCTGTGCCGAAGTATTGAACGCGATTGCCGATCGAGGTTGAACAAAATTTGGGTGCCCCATTCAAGCCGATTTTGGGCTTGAGTGGGGAAAGGCCATTCTGTCATTCCGAGCGGAGGCTGCGCAGCAGCCGCAGTCGAGGAATCTGCGGTTGGCTTGTTCTGGTTCTGTGGGATTTCCTATAACTCCCAGCGCTGCCGCCAGTCGATGGACGTGCGCAGCCGCCACGCAGCAGCGATCATGCCCAAAAGCAGCACGAAGCTGGACAGCACCACCACTGGCCAAAACTCCCAGCGGCGAATGTGCATCAGCCGTTCCGCAAACCAGAAGTAGCCAATGCCCAGCAACAGAAAATTTCGCGGGCGGCTGCATGGGGAGCGCAGGGCCACCGCCAAAGCAAAAGCCAGCAGCAGAAAATCATAGACTTGGTGCTTGAAGCAAAGCAGGCTGGCCGCAGCAAGACAGGCCAGCAGCACGCGGCTATCGGCCTGCGCATCGCGCACAAAGAAATATGTGGCCAGCGCCACGGCCAATACCACCGCGCACAGATACGGCGTCAGGTCGACCCAGAAGCTTCGCTGTGCCAGATAAAAAGAGTCGGGAACCGCGTGGAAGAGCGGAGGATGGCGCAGCGCAATCTCCGCAACCGCCATGATGTTCGCCAAGCCAGGGGAGACATTGTTGGAGGCCGTGCGGAATGGCTCCAGCAGCAGCACGCGCAGCGGCGTGGTGCGCAGCCAGAGGAAAACAAATCCCAACCCAGTCAGCGGCGGCAGTGCTGAATATGCCAGCAGTCTCCACCTGCGCCGCAGCAGCAAAAAAAACGCCAGCGGAGGAGCGACGCTGTACTTTGCATAGCCCAAGCCGAGCAGCAAGCCGCGCGTACGCGCCGATGCCGTCACAGCCCAAAGCGCTAGCGTGGCCAGAACCAGCGCGGTCAACTGTCCGTTGCCCAGCACCACACGCGCGGGCGTGCCCAGAAAGAAAAGAACAATCAGCAGCCATGTCTGCCGTGGTGGCAATTCATATAAACGCGCGATGCAGGCGCAACTGAGCACCAGCAGCGCCAGACTGCACAAGGCCCAGATGATCCTTGCCTGCGCAAACGACAGCCAGCCCAGCGGCAACAGCAACGCGTAAACTTCGTGCAGATAATTGGGAACTTGATTTAAGAGAATGTGATGGCCACGGTCGCCCGCCAGATACACCGCCCACGGATCGATATGCCGCGCGAGCAGGCGTTCCGGCGACCACTGCAAATCCAAAGACCGATGCGTGGCGTTGCGCAGACCCTCTGCCACAGAGAACAACGCCAACAGCGTACCCGTCCACAACGCAGGCAGCGTCAGCAACGCGCGCAGCAGAGGATTGCGCTCCGGCTGTGGATCGTCATGGAGGGGTGCAGTTTGCATTGTGCCTACGCGAAAGTCTACGCGATCGGCTGCGCTTTAGGAGAGACGAATCTTTACCAGATCCTGCGCTCCGCCCTGCGGCATGCCCGGCGAAATCTGCGAAGTCTGCGGCGCGCGCCAATGGTCGATGTACGACACCTGATGCACGCAGGAGATGGTGCAATGCGGCGCACAGGTCTTGCTGGTCAAAAACTCGCGGCGCACATCGGCGCTGGAGTACTCCGCCAGCGGCACGCCGGGGTGCCCGCGCTGCTGTGAGCAATAATGCACCAGTCCGTTCTCGCAAATGTAGATGTAGCGCGCACCGGCGCGGCAGCGCCAATCGTTGGGCCTGCCCTCGGCAATGGCCTGCTGAAAGTGGTTGAAGCGCGAGTAGCTGCGCTTGCTCAATGCACGCACCTGGCTGAAGATCGAGTATTCCTTGTCTCCAATCGGCTTCAGTTGGCCACTGCCGTCGTGAATGATGCCGATGGTTGAGGTCAGCCCCAGCTCCAACGCGCGGCGTGCAATGGTCAGCGCATCCTCTGGATGCTGAATGCCACCACCCACCACCGAGTTAATGTTGACGTGAAAAATCGCGTGCTCCGCGAGCATCTGCAATTTTTTGTCGAGCACCTTTAGGCTCTTCTTGGAAACCTCATCCGGCTGCACGTTGTCGATGGAGATTTGCAAGTGATCGAGGCCGGCGCGGTTCAGCCGGTGGATGCGATCTGGCATCAGCAGATAGCCGTTGGTAATCATGCCGGCGATGCGCCCATGGTGGCGTATGCGCGCAATGATCGCGTCCAGATCAGGATGCAGCAGCGGCTCGCCGCCAGAAATTGTAATCACGCTGGTCCCCAACCGTGCCAGGTGGTCAATGCGGCGCAGCATCTCTGGCAGCGGCACCGGATCGGAAACCTCGTCGTACTCATTGCAATAGGTGCAGGAAAGATTGCAGCGGCGCATGGGCACAATGTGCGCCATATAAGGGTGGCCAGTGGACACCAATGCGTGGCCGATCGAGGTCAGCTCCCGCACGCGGCGCGTGATGGCGCGCGCACGGCGGCGCAATGCGGACGGCGGCGCGACAACTGAGGATGCAATGGCTGGGGATGCGGCACTCATGGGCTAAGACTATTGAAACATAAACCGCAGCCATGAGCCTGCCTGACCCAGGGGTTCCACGTCTGCATGCGGACAGAATCGTGCGCGGGCAGCGCAGGATTGCGCAAGCTTGCGTATAGATTTGAGAAGCCCATATCGCCCCTGTTCGTGGAAGCGTTCGTGTATTGCAGGCGCGGAGAAAGCCTACTGCGTTGTATGCACGGACATGGTCAGGGTCAGTGGTTTGCCGTTGCGCTGAATTTGCAGCAGGAGCAGGCTATTCCGGTTGGCGTGGACTACATGCTGCCAGCGGCTGCGCGAGGTCATCGGTACATCATCCACTTTGAGCACGATGTCCCCCGCATGAATGCCGGCGCGCTCTCCGGGACTGCGCAGATCCACGCTTTTTACCAGCAGGCCCGTGCCGCCAGGGACGCCGAAGAACTCCGCCAACTGGGAGCTGAGCGGATCCAGATCAATGCCGGTGTAGAGCGCATTCGTGCCCGGAATCCAGCTCATGATCAGGCCGTTGGCCCCGAAGGTTTTGGTGAAGTCAGCGGAGGCTGCGCTGAAAAATCCTGTGGATGGGTGCGCGGCCTGGGCGGATGCGGGGGCAATGACTGCGCTGGTTGGTTGCGGCACAGCACGTTGCGGCGCAGCGTCCCGGATCGACGGTTGACGCTCACTGGCATCGGCACTTGGCTGCGGATTGGGTTGGGCAGGAGCCGGTACGGTGTAATGTTGGGACCAAGCCTGCTTTTCGAGGACGCTCCGGTTGGCCAGCTTGACGGTACGTACCAGGGTTTGGCCATTGCGCAGCACGGTCAAGGTCATCGTTTGGCCGATTTTGCTCTTGCGCAACAGAGCGCGCCCCTGCGCGGCACTGTGCAAGGGCTGGCCGTCAATGCGTAGCACCACATCCTGCGCGCGCAAACCGGCTTGACCAGCGGGTGCATCATGATCGACCGCAGCCAGTGCGACGCCCTGCTCTGGCTGCAAGTGCAGGGTCGTGCGCTGCTTCGGTGTCAGGTCCTCCATGTCCACGCCCAAGTAGCCAGGGTTTGCGTGGTGGAAGTATGCGATGCCGGGCGCGCTGGGCGTGGGTGCCAGCGCCGGCATTGTCCGGGTGCACAACAGCGCCAGCGCCCCCAGTACCGCTCCGTGGAGAACAAAACCAGTCCATCCCGATTTTTGTCGCGTCCGTTGCATGAAGTTAACCCATCTTCGCACGATTCTGTCCTGCAATCTTTGGAAATATTACGGCGCATTCTGCGCAGGGCAGGTGCTATTGCGTGGGCGGTATCTGCAGCAACGCCTGAGCCGAAGCTGCACGAATCTGCGGACTCGGGTCTTGTTGTGCCAGCGTCTCCAGCACCATATGCACGCTGCTGTCGGCCTCGACCGGCTCCAGCATGTGCAGCGCAGCGCTCCGCACCTGTGCGCTGGGATCGTGCAGTAATGACTCCAAAATCGCATCGCGGACGCGTGTGTCCTCCGCTACATATGGCTGCAGGCCGTCGAGTGCCTTGGCGCGTACGGCGGCATCGCGGTCATAGCGAAGCGCCACCATCAACGCCGTGCGCACCGGCCCACCCGCGCAGTAGCGGCCTTGGCTGCACTGCTGGGCCAGCAACGCGACCGAATCATCCTGCACACTGGGATCGGTGCCGTTGCCAGCGGCCATCAACAGTAACTGTTGTACGGCGGGATCGTCCACCGAGCCTTCCAGTGTCTGCGGCACAATCTGGTTGTACTGCACCTCGACCATGTGCGTGTCGCCGTGGCGCACGATACGGCTTACGTTGAAGATTTGCGGCACAGCAGCCGGAGTCGTGTCTGCGGCTGCGCTTCCTGTCGATGCGTTTTCGATCGCGCCACCGCCGTGCAGCGACTGTACCGGCGCAAGTGTCTGCGGCCTGGGTCGCGCTGTGGGCGCATTTTGCGCAACTTGCACCGCCTGTGCCAACTGCATGCGCGCATTGCGCTGCATCCAAACCTGGCCCGCAAAGCCGCCCAGCAAAAATCCCACCACAGCCAAGCCTGCGGCAACGCCGGGCGCGCTGCGTAATTGCGCAAAGAGTCCGATGGTGCCCGTTTGCAATCGCTGCCAGAAGGAAGGCGCACCCATTTGGTCCAAGGCTTGATCGAGCCGAATGCGGCTCTGCGCCAGCAAGTTGGGCGATGGTTCTTGCGCAGGCGTCAGCGTCAGGGCGCGTTGCAGCGCCTGATAGACCTCCAACTCGGTTGCACATCGCTCACAGGCGAGCGTGTGCAGCTCCAGTGCTGCGCTGGCGTCCTCATCCAACTCATCGTGAATATAGGCGACGATCTGTAGTTGAGCTTTGTCGCATTGCATGGCCTTGTTCCTCCTACCCCCCAAAAAATCCCTGTTGCAAGAAACTGTTTTTTTTGAACGTGCTTTGGGTCTATCTTTGTACGTCTTCGTTTCTGCAACGGAAAAACCAAAAACTCCTGTTATTTTTCTTTTATCGCAAATCCGCCAACTGCCCGCGCAGTTTGCGCGTGGCGCGGAAGAGCGTATTCTTCGCCGTCTCCTCGGACGTGTTCAACATCTCTCCAATGGCGCGCAAGCGCAGCCCCTGGTAATGCTTCAACTCAAACACCATGCGCTCCCGCGGCGATAGCACGTCGAGTGCGCTTTGGATGCGGTCGCCCAGTCGCATCCGCTCCAACTCCTGCTCCGGGTTAAAGCCCGCGCGCCGATCGGCCACGTTGTCGAGCAGGTCGCGCTCCTCGCCCTGGGCCGTTACGGCGATGGCGGACTCTTCGCGGCGCGTCTTTTTGCGGCGCATCTGGTCCAGACACAGATTGGTGACAATGCGATAAATCCACGTGTAAAAGGAGCACTCAAAGCGAAAGCTGCTCAAGTGGCGATAGGCCTTTAGAAATGCTTCTTGATAAATGTCCTGCGCGTCCTGTTCGGAGCCGGTCAGGTGCAGGGCCAGCCGCAACACGGACTGATCATAGCGGCGCACCAGCGCATCAAAGGCTGTGCGCGAGCCACTCTGGGCCTCGCGGATCAGTTCCGCATCTTCAATGCGTTCTGGGAGTTCGTTGGACACCTTTTTGGATTGTATGCCCGGCAGCATCTGCCGGAGGCGGGGGGATAAAATCGGCTGCAAAATAAGCGTCGCGGTCGGCATATCGATCTCTCGTTCCTGTCTGGCTCCCCTGCGGAAGTCGTGCAATGAAACCCTTCAGTGTTAAGACGTTGCCCCCCTAAAAAGGTGAGCAGGGGGGGAGTCAGAAATGTGGGCAGCGAATGCCTAGGAAGCGGAAGGGTGCGCTTGCGGAGCATTCCTCCCCGCAACGACAAGTCCTTCTGCGAAGCCTCAGCGGCGGCGCAGGCGCGGTTGTAGACTGAGGAGAATCATGTTGCAGAGACCCCGCACGCTGGCCGCTGACTCGCAGACCTCCCTGTTCCCCACACAAGAAGAAGCCCATGCACGCGACACGGCTGCCAATCGCCCGGCAGGCAATGGTGCGGGCCGCAGCGCTTCAGCCCCGAGCCGCTCCACGCGCAGCGGAGCGGGGACAGGCAGCGCAGGCAAAGGTGCCGACGGAGCGGGTTGGATTACGGCGTACACCGATGGCGGCTCGCGCGGCAATCCGGGGCCGGCGGGCTATGGCGTGCTGGTGCAGGCATCCGATGGCGCGAAGCTGGCCGAGTTGAGCGAGTTTCTGGGCATCGCCACCAACAATGTGGCGGAGTACTCCGCACTGTTGGCCGCCTTGCAGTATGCGCTGGAACAGGGGCATGCGCGCCTGCGCGTAATTTCGGACTCCGAGCTGATGGTGAAGCAGATGCGCGGCCAGTACAGCGTGAAAAGCCCCGACCTGCGTCCGCTGTATGAAGAGGCACGGCGGCGCGTGGCGCGCTTGGAGGCATTTGCCATTGAGCATGTGCTGCGCGGCAAAAACAAACAGGCCGACGGTCTGGCCAACGCGGCCATGGACCGCGGTATGAAGCGCTAGGCCAGCGCCGCGCGCACTTTGTCGCTGACCAGTTTTCCGTCGGCACGCAGGTCGGCGGCTTGCAGCTTGGCCTGCGCGGCCTTCATCACGCTGCCCATCTCTTTGGCCGTGGGCTTGGCCCCGGACGCGGCCAGCTCCGCAACCACCGCCTGCACGATGGAGACAATCTGCGCCTCGTCGGCCATCTTGGGCAAATACGCCTCAATGATGGGAATCTCTGCCGCCTCTTTGGCTGCCAGCTCGGGGCGATTGCCCTGGGTAAATTGCTCGATGGCCTCGCGGCGCTGTTTGATCAGAGTGGCGAGAATCTGCATGGCCTCGGCATCGGTGAGAGGCTCCCGCTTGTCGATCTCTTTCAGCTTGAGCGCCGATTTGACCATGCGCAGCGTGGAGAGCTTCAACTCTTCGCGCGCCTTCATGGCTGCGATCATGTCCTGCTGCACGCGCTCTGCAATGGTCATTGTGGCCGTCTCCTGATCCGTTCGTTTTGGCGTTGTGCGCAGCACGAAAACAAGCGCGGGCACAGACTCTCCAGTATAGTGGACGCCCGCGCATCCGCCGACCCGGTACAATAAAGACATCATGTTTCGGAAAACCCGCATCTTTACTCCCGGACCCACGCCTTTATTGCCTGCCGCGCAGTTTGCCATGGCCGCCGCGGACATGCACCACCGCACGCCAGAGTTTCGCGCCCTGTACCAGCGCGTTCTGGGCCAGTTGCGCGCCTTTACCGGCTCCAAAAACGATGTGATCTTGATGGCTGCCAGCGGTACCGGCGCCATGGAAGCCTCCGTCTCCAACCTCACCTCACCGGGCGACCGCGTGCTGGTGCTGACGGCTGGCAAATTCGGCGAGCGCTGGACGGCGCTGGCCAAGGCCTTTGGCTGCCAGGTGGACGTGGTCAACGTTCCCTATGGCCAGACCTTTGCGCTGGATGCTGTGCGCGCCGCGCTCAAGCCCGACACGCGCGCCGTTTACATGCAGGCGACGGAGACCTCCACCGGCGTGCGCCATGACGTGGCCGCCGTGGCCAAGCTGTTGCGCGAAGCCAAAAGCGAAGCGCTGCTGGTCATCGACGCCATCACTGGCCTCGGCACCATGCACCTGGACATCGACGGCCTCGGTCTGGATGTGGTCATTGGCGGCTCGCAAAAGGCCGTGATGATTCCGCCGGGATTGGCGTATCTTTCTGTCAGCGAACGCGCCTGGCAGCGTATGGAGTCCACCAAGAATCCGCGCTATTACTTTGACCTGCGCCGCGAGCGCAAATCCGCAGCCAACGGTGAGTCGGCCTACACGCCGGCCGTGGCGCTGATCGCCGCGCTGGGCGCTGCCTTCGACTACATTGCCGGCCAGGCTGGCGGCGACCTCGAACGCGGACGCAACCTGCTGATCGAAAACGCGGAGACCTGCGCGCAGATGACGCGCGCCGCCGTGCCCGCACTGGGCCTGCGCCTCTTCGCTCCCGATGCACCCGCCGCCGCTGTCACGGCCATTCTGCCGCCGCAGGGCGTTGACTCCGGCATCATCGTCAAGGAGATGAAGACGCGCTTTGCCTTGACGCTGACCAATGGACAGGGCGAGATGAAGGGGCAACTCTTCCGCGTGGCGCACTTGGGCTACTTCGATCCGCTGGACACGCTGGCCGTGGTGGGAGCGCTCGAACAGGTCGCAGCCGAAACGCTGAAGGTTCCCGGTTTCCAGTTTGGCTCTGCCTTGGCCGCCGCGCAAAAGACGCTGGCCGCACGCACCGCGCAACTGAAAGCCAACAGCTAACAGCCAACACATAAAGGGAAAGCAGACGATGAAGATTGTTCTTGCCGAAAAGGTTTCCCCGGCCACGGTGGCGGTCTTTGCCAGCGAACCGGATTGGAAGGTGGTTCCGCACGACAAAATCGCCAACGGTCTGGCCGCTGAGCTAGCCGATGCCGATGCCTTGGTCGTGCGCTCTGCGGTACAGGTGGATGCCAAGCTGCTCGAAGCCGCGCCCAAGCTGCGCGTCATCGGGCGCGCCGGTGTCGGCGTGGACAACATCGACGCCGAAGCGGCCACGCGGCGCGGCATCGTGGTGATGAACACCCCGGGAGCCAACGCAGTGGCCGTCGCCGAACTGACGCTGGCCCTGATGGTGGACCTGGCCCGCATGGTTCCGCGCGCCAACACGACCATGCACGAAGGCAAGTGGGAAAAGAAATCCCTGCAAGGCATGGAACTGCGCGGCAAGACGCTGGGCATCGTCGGCCTGGGCCGCGTGGGCATGGAAGTGGCCCGTCGCGCCCGCGCCTTTGGCATGGAGCTGGTGGGGCACGATCCTTACGTGGCCGCGGCCATCGCGCGCGAAAATGGCGTGCGCCTGGCTCCGGTCGATGAAGTGTTGCGCGTCGCCGATTACCTGACGCTGCACGTCGGCCTGACGCCGCAGACCGAAGGACTCATCAACGCCAAATCCTTGGCGACGATGAAGAAGGGCGTGCGCATCGTCAACTGCGCGCGTGGCGAGCTGATCGACGAAGGCGCGCTGGTGGAAGCGCTGCGCTCTGGCCACGTGGCCGGTGCCGCGCTGGACGTCTTCCAGAAAGAGCCGCTAAAAGATTCAGCCTTCTTTCCTATGGAAAACGTGATCCTGACGCCGCACATCGCCGGATCCACCAACGAAGCGCAGGAGGCCGTCGGCGTGCAAATCGCCGAGCAGGTCAAGGCCTATCTGAAGCTGGGCGTGGTGCAGAACGCAGTCAACGTTGCCTCCTTGTCGCACGAGGAGTACACGGAGATTGCGCCCTTCATCGGCATGGCCGAGAGCCTGGGCAGCCTGCTGGCGCAGATCGCCGCCGGGCAAAGCCAGTCGCACAGCGTGGAGAGCATTGACGTCGTTTACAACGGTCGCTTAGCCTCCATGCGCACGGAGCTGCTGCGCAACGCCGCGCTTTGCGGAGTGCTGTCGCACTTCGAACAGGTCAACCGCATCAACGCCAGCTCGGTAGCTGCCGACCGCGGCATCCATGTGAATGAAGAGAAAAAAGAAGCCGTCAGCGGCGGCGCGGCCAACGTGCTGAAGCTGACGCTGCATGGCGCGGGCAAGCACCTGACCGCCAGCGCCACCGTGCTTCACGGCAGCTCGCCGCGTCTGCTTTCGATGGATGACATCGACATCGAAGCCCCGCTGCATGGCACGCTCTTCTTTTTGCGCAACAAGGATATTCCCGGCGTCATTGGCCGCATCGGCTCCGTGCTGGGCGAGCACGCCATCAACATTGCCAACTTCACCCTGGGTCGCCCAGACGCCAAGCGCAGCAAGGCTACCGGCGAAGCCATGGCTGTCATTCAGGTCGATGCGCCCGCAGATTCAGCGCAGTTGACCAAGGCCATCGCCGCTCTTCGCTCTGTCGATGCCATTCTACGCGTCGGCTTGGTCGAGTTAAAGTAAACACAAACCATCCCCGGGGGCGCACGCCTTCGGGGATGGTTTTCAGTGCAGGAAACCACCATGCCTTTGTACGAATACGAATGCAAACAGTGCCATCGCCGCACGGAAAAGATTCAACGCTTCAGCGATCCTGAAGTCACAGTGTGCCCGCATTGCGGCGGCGTGCTGGAGCGGCTGCTCTCCGCCCCGGCAATTCAGTTCAAAGGCGCGGGCTGGTACATCACCGACTACGCAAAAAGCGGCAACAAGGCTGGCGTCTCCGGCAGCACCAGCAGCGAAAGCAAATCCTCCGCAACGGAATCCAGCGCGCCTGCCAGCTCTGACTCCGGCAATACGGCGGGCAGTTCCGCTGCTTCGGCCAGCGCTGCACCCTCTTCCGCACCTGCGCCTTCCTCGTCCAATACGGGTTCTTCGTCCACGACGAAGTAGGCTGCACCCCACGCTCATCCTGTGCTGGATTCGGAATGCCGAATCCCAGCTACAAAGTCATTCTGAGGAGCGCAGCGACGAAGAATCCAGAGAATGCTGGCGGACTGCACGCTGCCAAATCTCTCTGGATTCTTCGCTTCGCTCAGAATGACTTCCCTCACTAGAACGAAAATCTTTGCACGCCGCACACCCTGTCCTTCCGAGCGGAGCCGAGGAAGCTGTGGTTGCCTCGTCTGGATTCGCTACAATCGCTCTGTGTTCGCGCACTCGATTGCACTTCCTGCGGAAACGGATGCAGCAGCGTGGCAGGCGCTCTGGCCGACTCTGCCCACAGGCGCGGCCGTCTTCGCGCTGCGCGGAGCAGCGGAGTCCAGCCCATCCCAGCCGGAAGCCTACATCGCCAAAACCGCCAATCTACGCTGGCGTATGCAGCGGTTGCTCATGCCAGAAGTGGGCACGTCCAAGCGCCTGCGCCTGACTGGCCGCGTGCAGCGGTTGGAGTACACGCAGACCGGTTCCGATTTGGAAACATCGCTGCTGCTCTATCGCGCAACGCGCGCGGCCTTTGGCGAACGCGCGCACAAGCGCCTGCATCTGCGCGCGCCCGTCGTGCTGCGCTTGGCCTGGGAAAATGCTTACCCCCGCGTCTATGCAGCCAGCCGCATCGCGCGGCGCAGTTTGGAACATACCTTCGGGCCATTTCCATCGCGCGTGGCGGCGGAGCGGTTCCTTGAAGAGATGCTGAACCTGTTTCTGCTACGCCGCTGTGTGGATGATCTTGTGCCCGATCCAAAATTTCCCGGCTGCGTCTACTCTGAAATGAAAATGTGTCTGGCGCCCTGCTTCCAAGGCTGCACCGATTCACGCTACGTGGAAGAGTCCACAGCCGTGCGGAATTTTTTGCAGACACGCGGCGCTGGCCTGCTCTCGCGTTTAGAGCAGGAGCGGGAGCAAGCTGCATCTGCATTGGAGTTTGAACGCGCCGCGCAAGCCCATGCCCGACTGCAAAAGGCGCAGGCCGCCGCGCAACTCTGCCCGCCCTTGGTGCATCCTCTGCCGCAGTTGGATGCCGTGATCTTGCAGCAAGCCGCACCCACTTTGGAGCCAGCCAATACTGTTGCGCTCTTTCTGCTGCGTGCCGGGCGCATCTTCGGCCCGGTTGCATCTGCCGTGG
>DAHWKP010000092.1:0-5019 GCA_027343585.1 Acidobacteriaceae bacterium | reverse complement strand
ATTTTGACCGTAGCCTGCGGCAACGGAGTGCCCGCGCTTTGTGCCTGCGCTCCCAGCTCTTTCAGCATGGAGGTAAACTCCAGCTCAGAAAATAAGGCGCGGCAGGCTTCGACGTCTGGCGGCTGCGTGCGCATTGGTTCCAACTCCAGCGGCATGGGAACGCTGGTGTGGATCGTCACCAATTCTTTGCTGAGCAAAATTGTCTCGCGGTTATTTTCCAGCGACTCGCGGTAGCTTTTGCGCTTCACTTCGCTGGCGCGCTCCAGCACGCCTTCCACGCTGCCGAATTGCTGGATCAGCTCCACCGAGCCTTTGTCGCCGATGCCCGGCGCGCCGGGAACATTGTCGATGGCATCGCCACGCAGCGCCATCACATCCACGACTTGTTCTGGGGCAACGCCCAGCACCGACTCAACGCCCGCGCGGTCGAGCACAAGATTATCTTTCGCAGGATTCAAAATGCGCACGCGATCATTGACAAGCTGCATCATGTCCTTGTCGCTGGAGACGACAAAGACCGGGTGCCCGGCCTGCGCGGCCTGCTGCGCCAGCGTGCCGATTACGTCGTCGGCCTCATAGCCCTCGTAGTGCAGCATGGGAATGCGCAAAGCTTCCAACGTGCGGCGGATGTAGGGAATCTGCTGTGCCAAATCTTCCGGCATGGCTTCGCGGTTGGCTTTGTATCCGGCGTACTCGACCAGCTCAAAGCTCTGCGTTTTGCTGTTGTACTTGCGAATGGAGGTCAGCCCTTTGGCCTGCTCATCACGCAGCAGCGGCGCGCTTACGTCAAAGACTGCGGCCAGATACTCCGGCGCAAAATCCTTGCGAAGCTTCTGCAACATATTCACAAACACGTAGACAGCAGCCGTGGGAAACCCCGTGCGCGTGGACATGGGGCGCTGCCGCTGCATGGCGTGATAGGCCCGAAAAATAAAGGCCATCGTGTCCAATAGGAAAATTGTCGGCTTGTCTGCGTGTGGCTCTGCCATCTTGGATTGAGTCTATCAACGCGCGCAGGGCTGCGCCGCGCGCGCGCACTTTAAGCAAGGAACATGCAGTCGCCGTAGGAGAAAAAACGGTAGCCTTGCTGCACGGCATGGCGGTAAGCGGCCAGAACTTGTGCCTGGCCGCCAAATGCGCAGACCAGCATCAGCAGCGTCGATTGCGGCAAATGGAAGTTCGTCAGCAGGCCTTGCACGATGCGAAATGGAAATCCGGGCGCTATAAAAATCTCCGTCTCGCCGGAGTGCGGCTCCAGCGGGCCAGTGCCCGCGCGTTGTGCGCAGTGCTCCAGTGTGCGCACCGTGGTTGTTCCGGCTGCGATTATGCGGCGGCCTTCGCTGCGGGCGCGGTTCAATGCTGCCGCAGTTTCAGCAGGCAATGTGTAGCGCTCGGCGTGCAGATGAATCGCGTCCACGCGCTCAACACGCACCGGCTGAAAGGTTCCCAAGCCAACATGCAGGGTGATGTGCGCAATCTCCACGCCGCGCGCGCGAATAGACTCCAGCACCTGCTGCGTAAAGTGCAGTCCGGCGGTGGGTGCTGCCACGCTGCCACGCTCCTGCGCGTAGACGGTCTGGTAGCGCTCGCGGTCTGCCTGCGCATCGCTGCGATGGATGTAGGGCGGTAGCGGCATGTGGCCCAGACGGTCGAGCGCTGCGTAAAAATCTGCCACGGGTTCAAAGCGCAGCCTGCGCTCTCCGCGTTCGCCGCGATTAATAATTTCGGCTTCCAGTAATGGCGTGGCCGAATTCGCTGCATCGTCAGCATAAAAAAAGAGCCGCTCGCCCACGGGCAATTTGCGTCCGGGCCGTACCAGCGCGCTCCATTCCAGCGGCGCGTGCTGCGTGGTCAGTAGCACTTCGATCCGTCCCTGCAAATGTTCCGTGGCCGCAGGATTTTTGGCACTCACCGGCTGCGCGTGCAACCCAGCCCTGCGTGCGAAGAGCCGCGCGGGAATCACTCGACTGTTGTTGAGCACCAGCAGATCGCCCGATTGCAACAATCCTGGCAGGTCGCGGAAATTTCCATCAGCAAAAGCTCCTGTCGCGCGGTCAAAGCGCAACATGCGTGCGCCTGCGCGGTCTGCCAGCGGCTGCTGCGCGATTTGCTCTGGCGGCAAGAGGTAGTCGAAATCGGAGACGAGCAGCGGATGGGGCACAGCTTTATTGTAGGGGCGCGGATACAACGGCCCGGCCCAATGCCACGCATTGCTCGGCTGTCGCGCGCGCCCGTTCGAGTGCCTGCTCCACGGCCAGTCGCGCGGCCTCGATGGTTGCATCGTCGGCGTCTGCGGCTACAGGCACCGGCGGTTCCCAAGCAATGTAGACCGTCGAAAATGGTTTGGGAATCAGAAAGCCATCCCACGAGCGCAGCGTCCAGGCACGCGCTGGCAGTACATAATAGATGCCCACGCCGCCGCCAATCCACTGCGCCAGCTTCACCGCTCCGGGGCGTGCGTGGTAGCGCGGGCCGCGCGGGCCATCGGCAGTGAAGGCGGCAAAGCGTACGCGATCGAGTGCCGTTTGCATGCCCAGCAGGCCACTGGCTCCGCCGCGTGTGCTCGAACCGCGTGCAGGCGTGTAGCCTAGCATTTGCACGGTGCGCGCAATCAATTCGCCGTCGAAACTCGCGCTGATGAGAATGGCAATCGGCAATCTGCGGAAGCAGTCTGCGCTGGCCAGTAGGCACCGATGCCACATGCAATAAACGCGCGTTGTCGGATTTTTATCCACATGGAAATTGAGCGCGCCTGCATCACGATAGCGCAGCGTCGCGCCCAGCAATCGAATCAGCGCGGCGGCCAGTGGGGGCACCAGCGCCAGCGCAATTTTCTGCTTCCAGTTGAAGCGTGCAGCCATGGGTTGATTGTAACTATCGGTATTGCAGCCAGCGCAGCAACTCGGGTAGCGTGGGACGCTTGCCGTACATCAACACGCCCACGCGATAGATGCGTGCGGCCAGCCAGATCGCCGCCCACACGCCGCCCAACATCAAGGCCAAGGACAGGCCAATCTGCCATGCCGGAGGCGTTTGCACCGCGATGCGCAGATACATCAGCAGCGGAGCAAACGGCGGCAGCAGCGACAGCACCGTTGCCAGCGTTCCAGATGGATCGCTGAGCACAACGTTAAAAAAGACGATGCAGAGAATCAGTGGCAGCGTGATGAGCAGATTCAATTGCTGGAGCTCTTGTTCGCTGCTGACCATAGAGCCAAACGTGGCCGACAGTGCGCTGTAGAAGAAAAATCCCAGCACATAGCAGACGAGAAAAGCCAGCATCGCTGATGGGGCCAGGTGCAGGTGGAAATGTCCCGAAGCGCCCAGGGCGACCAGTCCGGGCGCGGAGAAGAGCAGGCCCGCCAGCGCCCAAATGGCAGTTTGTGTCAGACCGACCGCGCCCACGCCGAGCAACTTGCCGGCCAGCATTTGCTCCGGTGTCACGATGGCCAATATGACCTCAAACACGCGCGAGGTTTTTTCTTCAATGATGGAGCGGCTCACGGCGAATCCCTGACCCATGAGCGAGCCATAGAGCAGAAACATGAGCACCAGCGAAGCAAGATACGTGCCTGCGGCATTACTCTTCTTCCCATTGGTTCGCTGCACGGCATGGATGTGTACGGGAGCCAGCAAGTGCTCGATCTGTTCCGGGGCGAGGCCGCTTTTTTCGAGCGCTATCCGCATCTCTGCTTGGCGCAATGAGCCTTGCATCGCTGCGATGCTCTGCAAATCTCCGGCAGAGGACGAAACATACTCTGGCGCAGTCTGCGCATCCGTCTGCGCGGGAATCCACAAATAGCCACTGATTCTGTGCGCATCGACGGCTGCATCCAGCATGGGGCGCAAACCGGGCGATGGAGCGAGCAGCGTGATCTGAACCTGGCCCATACCTGCATCGGTTTGCAGTGCGCGGACAAGTGCAGCGCCTATTGTAGGGTCGGCAGCAACTACGTCGATGTGCTTGCTTCCCGTAGCGTGGTGGGATGCGAAGTAGGTAGGCACACCAATGGCCAGCGTCAAAATCAGTGGGAACAGCAGTACGGAAACCAGGAATGCCTTGGTGCGCACGCGCCCCAAGTATTCGCTGCGGGCGATCAGCCAAATGTTACGCATTGCTTTTGCCTCCCACGGTGGCAATAAAAATCTCTTCGAGAGTTGGCTCCTGCACTGCAAAGTGCGAGATGCGCGCGCCCGCCATGGCCGCGGCCAGAATCTGCTGCGCATCGGCCTCGGTGCGCAATTCAATTTCTGCGCGGCCATTGTCATTGGTAAAGCTGGCGATGCCCGGATGGGAAAGAAATTCCGCGCTACCGGAAAACTCCACGAGCAAACGATTGCGTGGGAAGCGCTCTTTGATTTCGCGCAGCCTGCCCGCAAGCACGGCGCGTCCATTGTGCATCAGGCAAATGCTTTCGCACAGCCGCTCCACCTGATCCATGCGATGTGTGGAAAACAAAATCGCCTTGCCCTGCTGCTGCATCTCTAGCAGAACGTCCTGCAATAGCAGAGCATTCACCGGATCAAGGCCAGAGAAGGGTTCGTCGAGCAGCAGCAAATCCGGTTCATGCAGTACCGTGGCGATGAACTGAATCTTCTGCTGCATGCCCTTCGATAGTTCGCCCGCCTTTTTGGGCAGAGCTTCGGTAATCTCTAGCCGCTCCGTCCAATGCAGCGCACGCTTGCGCGCCTCCAGCGTCTCCAAGCCCCGTAACTGGCCCAGCAGCACAAGCTGGTCGAGCACGCGCATCTTTTTATACAGGCCGCGCTCCTCTGGCAGGTAGCCAACGCGCCGCAGGCTGGTGCGCGCGAAGGGTTGATCAAAGAGCCGCACGCTGCCGCGATCGGGCAGCGTCATGCCCATCATCATGCGCAGCGTGGATGTTTTGCCTGCGCCGTTCGGACCCAGCAGGCCAAAGATTTCGCCTGCCTCCAACGTCAAACTCAGATTGTCCACGGCCATCTTTGCGCCGTAGGCTTTGCAGACTTGCTCCATTTGGAATAGGTGCATGGTTTGGC
>DAHWKP010000087.1:0-3219 GCA_027343585.1 Acidobacteriaceae bacterium | reverse complement strand
GTCCGCGCGGTGGGAGACGAGGAAGTATGTCGAAAAAAGAAGGCAAGAATATTGCGAAGGCGCGCGCCCAGATGGAGCCGCGTCCCTACCTGTTGACCGAAGCGGTTCCGCTGTTGCAAAAGGTCAAGTACGCCAAGTTTGATGAGACCGTTGATCTGACGCTGCGTTTGGGTGTGGATCCGAAGCATGCCGACCAGATGGTGCGTGGCACCGTCGTGTTGCCGCATGGGCTGGGCAAGACCAAGCGCGTGGCCGTGATAGCCACCGGCGAAAAGGTCCGCGAGGCCGAAGCTGCCGGAGCCGACATTGTGGGCGGCGAAGAGCTGGTCGAAAAGATTCAGAAGGAAAGCTGGACGGATTTTGATGCGCTGATCGCCACTCCGGACATGATGCGTTCGGTGGGTCGTTTGGGTAAGGTGCTTGGCCCGCGCGGGTTGATGCCGAATCCGAAGACCGGCACAGTGGCCACCGATGTGGCCGCAGCGGTGAAAGAGATCAAGGCTGGCAAGGTCGAGTTCCGCACGGACAAGACCGCGCTGGTGCATGTGCCGGTGGGCAAGCTGAGCTTTAGCGCCGACAAGCTGGTGGAGAACGCGATGACGGTGATCGCCAGCGTGATGAAGGCCAAGCCTTCAGCGGCCAAGGGCAAGTATGTGAAGGGCATGACGCTCAGCTCCACGATGGGGCCGGGCATTGCGCTGGATCACGCCGTAGCGGATGCGGCCGGCAAGGCCTAAGCGTGTGACGATGCGCCCGGGCCAGGCCTGGAGATGCGCACAGAAAAGGATTGGAAGCGGACATGGCACTGACCAAGGTTCAAAAAGCGGCGAAGGTGGAATTGCTGGCCAAGGAGTTGGCCGGTTCAACGACGGCGATCGTCGGCACGTTTGCAAAGTTGACGGTGACGCAGGACTTTGAGCTGCGCACGGTGGTGCGCAAGGCGGGTGGCCGCTATCGCGTACTGAAGAATAAGCTGGCCGCGCGCGCCTCCCAGGGCAGCAAGGTGGAAGCGGCGTTGCAGGGTCTGAAGGGCGTCTCGTCGGTGGCCTACACCAGCGGCGACCCGGTCGAGTTGGCCAAGGCGCTGTCGACTTGGGTGAAGGAGAACGCGGAGTTCACCTTCAAGCTGGCCATTGTGGACGGCAAGGTTTTGAATGTGGCCGAGATTCAGCAGTTGGCCACGCTGCCGGGCCGCGAGGAGATCTTCTCGAAGCTGCTGTTCCTGATCAATGCGCCAGCGCAGCGTTTGGCGACGGTGATCAATGCGACGGGCCGCGATGTGGCCGTGGTGCTAAATCAGGCAGTGGAGCAAAACAAGTTTGCAGCGGCCTCCTAAGAGGCGCGGCTGCTGAGTATGCGCCGTTTTCCGCGCGGGTGTCAGGTCTGGGCACAACGGAACCGTGGCGGGCGGCAATCTGAGGTCAAGCGGCCTTGGAGTGATGAAAAAAATCTGAACTGGAAAACGATTGGAGACTATCATGGCGGATTTGCAGGTACTGGAAGAGCAGATTGTTGGGCTGACGCTGTTGGATGCGGCGGCTTTGGTGAAGAAGTTGGAAGAGCGTTTGGGCGTTTCGGCGGCAGCGGCGGCACCGGTGATGGTGGCGGCGGGTGCAGGCGCGGGCGCAGCGGCAGCCGTGGAAGAGCAGACGGAGTTTACCGTGGTTCTGAAGGATGCTGGCGCGAACAAGATCAACACCATCAAGGTGGTGCGTGAAGTGACGGCCCTGGGCTTGAAGGAAGCCAAGGACTTGGTCGATGGCGCTCCGAAAACGCTGAAGGAAGGCGTGAGCAAGGAAGAGGCCGAGACGATCAAGAAGAAGTTCGCCGATGCGGGCGCGACCGTCGAAGTCAAGTAATTTTGGATTTGCCCAGCGGGCGGATTTGCGGTAGGCTGATCCATAAGGGTCATTTCGCAGGCCCGCCCGCAGGGGTTTCAGGACGGAGTGCTTGGCGTTGCAGGTGGGCGCGCAGGCAGATGAGTGGAAGCCGTTCGGCGAAGGTCGGGCTGGGTGCGAAAGCGCAGGCGGAAATTAAAATTCATCGTAATACAACAGTGCACAATCCGGTTGTGACGCTCGCGGGACGCTCGTGTCTCTCGCGGGTGTTTTGTTGTCTGTAGCGGAATTGTGGCCGCGTTGGAGCCTGGGCGCGGAGGGTGGGCATTGCAGTTTTGGGCGTGTGCGTCCTGCGGTGAAGGCGCATGAAGGTTTTTTGCCCAGTGCATGGGCAAGCGGGACATGCTGACAGATATTGAGGCGGGCAGACGCGGCGTACACAGCCGAACGATGCCTGCATGTAGGGCCGTGGCAGCCGCTGCGGCGCAAAGTCGCAAGGGTAAAGGAAGTAGGAGTAAACATGCCGAACGAGAAGCGCGCGGTTCGCAGCCGACTCGATTTTTCCAAGATTCCGACGGAAATTCAGATTCCCAACCTGATTGAGGTGCAGCGCCGTTCGTATGAGCGCTTTTTGCAGATGGACAAGCTGCCATCCGAGCGGGATGACAGTGGGCTGCAGTCGGTCTTTGCCTCGGTGCTGCCGATTACGGACTTCCGCAATCTGTCGCAGCTGGACTTTGTCGATTACACCATCGGCAACTGGGAGTGCAAGTGTGGCCATTTGAAGGGGCTGCATCACCTGCGCACCACCTGCGTCACCTGCGGCGACATGGTGATTACCGACCCGTTTCATCCGGGCGATGTGCTTTGCGGCAAGTGCGGCACCTACAACAAGAACACGCCGGACTTTTGTAATAAGTGCGGCGACCCGGTCAGCTTGCAGTTGAAGTATGACCAGGGTGAGTGCGAAGAGCGCAGCATGACGTACTCGGCGCCGTTGAAGGTCACCATTCGCCTTACGATCTACGACAAGAATCCAGAGACTGGCGCGAAGACGATTCGCGACATGAAGGAGCAGGAGGTCTTCTTCGGCGATATTCCGTTGATGACGCAAAATGGAACCTTCCTGGTCAACGGCACCGAGCGCGTGATTGTGAGCCAGCTGCACCGCTCCCCGGGTGTCTTTTTCGAGACCGCCAACAACCGCACCTACTTCCTGGGCAAGATTATTCCCTATCGCGGTTCGTGGGTGGAGTTTGAGTACGACCAGAAAAATACGCTTTACGTGCGCATTGACCGTAAGCGCAAGTTTTTGGGCACGGTGTTTTTGCGCGCTTTGGGGTTGAACTCCGACGAAGAGATTTTGAAGACCTTCTACACG
>DAHWKP010000082.1:0-3088 GCA_027343585.1 Acidobacteriaceae bacterium | reverse complement strand
CAATCAAAAAACTGCTGCCGCCAATCCGTTGCTTCGGTGTTTTTGTCTCCGCCGCCGTTGCCATGTGCCCACCTCTTACCGTTAGACGTTCGCCGTTGCAAAATACTACGCCATCCGTTCCAAGATGCCCGCCGCGCCCATACCGCCGCCAACGCACATCGTCACCAATCCATAGCGCACCTTGCGTCGTTGCATCTCGGCCAGCAACGTCGCCGTCAACTTGGCCCCAGTGCAGCCCAGCGGGTGCCCCAGGGCAATCGCGCCACCATTGACGTTGACGATGGCCGGGTCCAGCGCAAGCTGCCCCATCACGGCCAGCGACTGCGCGGCGAAGGCCTCATTCAACTCAATCAGTCCAATATCGTTCAACTTCAATCCCGCCAGCTTCAGCGCCTTGGGCACAGCGTAGACCGGCCCCAATCCCATCTCTTCCGGCTCACAGCCCGCCGTGGCAAAGGCCACAAAGCGCGCCAACGGCTGCACGCCCAGCGCCTGCGCGCGCTCGGCAGAGAGCACCACCACCGCCGCCGCTCCGTCGGAGGTCTGCGAGGAGTTGCCCGCCGTCACCGTTCCGCGAGCATGAAAGACCGGCTTCAACGCTGCGAGCGCCTCGAGCGAAGTGTCGGCACGCGGGCCTTCATCGGTGGAGAATTCCACCTCACCCCGCACCCACTTGCCGCCCATTTTTTTTACCGTGGCGATCTGGACCGGAACAATTTCTCCATCAAAATTTTTCTCACGCTGGGCCGCCACGGCACGTTGATGACTTTGCAGCGAAAATGCGTCGGCCTGCGCGCGCGCGATGGAAAACTTCTGCGCCAGCCGCTCCGCCGTCAGTCCCATGGAAAGATACGTGCCCGGCGCATGCTCCATCAGCCAGGGATTGGCCGAGACTTTGTTGCCGCCCATCGGCACCAGGCTCATGCTCTCCACTCCACCGGCAACGATCACCTCAGCCCCACCGCCGCGGATGCGCTCTGCCGCCAAAGCAATGGCCTGCAGGCCCGAAGCGCAAAAGCGATTGACGGTCATCGCGGATGAGGAGACCGGCAGCCCGCAGCGCAGTGCGGCGATACGCGCCACGTTCATTCCCTGCTCCGCCTCCGGCATCGCGCAGCCAAGAATGACATCCTCAATCTCCGTGCGATCCAACTGCGGCAATCGATCCAGAGCGCCTGCCATTGCCACAGCGGCCAAATCATCGGGACGCACTGTGCGCAAGGCTCCGCGCGGGGCTTTGCCCGCCGCCGTCCGCACCGCACTGGCTAGCACCACTTCGCGCATGGTTCTCCTCTTGCAGCCGCGCCGCTAATTGCGCAGCGGCTTGCCCGTCTTCAGCGTAAAGGCGATCCGCTCCTGCGTCTTCTTCTCACCGCAGAGAGACAAAAACGCCTCGCGCTCCAAATCCAAATAATCCTGTTCGCTCATCGGCGTGCCAGCGGAAACCTTGCCGCCGCAAAGCACCCGCGCCGCCTGCGCGGCCACCTTCACGTCATGGTCGCTGATGTACTCGCCCTGCCGCATCAGATACACGCCCAACTCCAGCGTGGCCAGCACGCTCTCACCCGCTGCGCTCAAGTCCGCGCGCGGCAGCGGAGCGGCGTAGCCCGCAGCGGCCAACGCCTGCGCACGCGCCTTTGCATCCAGCAATAAACGGTCGCGGTGCATCGTGCATCCATCGGATGCACTCAAAAATCCCAGCGCGCGCGCTTCGGCAGCCGCGGTGGAGACCTTGGCCATGACAATGGTCTCAAAGGCGTGCTTCATCGCCTCCATACGCTCCACGCTTTCGGCGCGGCCATCGGGCCGGATGCTTTGTGCCGCGTCAAAAACGCGCAATGCCATCTCCTTGCAACCGCCTCCAGCGGGAACCAGACCCACGCCGGTCTCGACCAGTCCCATGTACAACTCCGCATGCGCCTGCCGTGCAGCAGCGTGCAGATTCACCTCCGTGCCGCCGCCCAGGCACATTCCAAACGGAGCAGCCACCACCGGTCGCGGGCAGAATTTAATCGCTGCCGTCATTGCCTGAAAGGCGCGAATCTCGGCGTCAATCTCCTCCCACTCCTCCTCCTGCATGGCCAGCAGCAATTGCAGAATGTTGGCGCCCACAGAAAAATTCTGCGCATCGCCATGAATAACGAACGCAGAAAAGTTGCGCACAAACTCGCCGTCAGGCCGCAGCGTCTCCGCTACAAAACGCACAATGTCGCCGCCAATGGCATTCATTTTGGAGCGAAACTCGATGCAGGCCACGCCGTCGCCCAGGTCAACGAGCGCTGCGCCGGGATTCTTCTTCACCACGCCGTGCGCCCGCTCCATGGCCGCAACGCTGGCCATGCCGACGGGTTGCGGCTCCGGCTGCTCCGCGCCAGTGCGCAGGTCAAAGTACACGCGCCCCGACGAAGCCGCCGCATCCTCGCGTCGCCAGTTTTCACGGCCTGCAGCCAGCAGCTTTTCCACGTTGGCCGCAATGGGTCGGCCCTCGGCACGCATCCGCTCAACCGTTGCACGCACGCCCACCGCATCCCACATCGCAAACGGTCCCAGCTCCCAATTGAAGCCCGCCTGCATGGCGCGATCGATGCTGACCACATCGTCGGCAATCTCTGGGATGCGATTGGCCGCATACGTCCACAGATCCGTCAACATCGGCCAGTAGAAGGCCGCGGCCTTGTCCTTGCGCACATCGCCCGCCAACAGCAGACGCAGCCGCGCCGCCGTGGACTCGGCATTCTTGGCCATCTCCAGCGCCGGAAATTTAGGCCGCGCTGTTGGCTGATACTCCAGCGTCTTCCAATCCAGCACCAGCCGCGTCTCGCCGCCGTCGGCGGATTTTTCTTTTTTGTAGAGGCCCTGCTTCGTCTTGTCGCCCAGCCACTTGCGATTCAAAACCTCCTGCAGAAACGCAGGCCAGGTCACATCGGCGCGCTCATCGCCAATCTGCTGCGCCTGCGCGGCAAAGTTCGCCGCCACGTGGCCCAGCACGTCGATGCCCACCATGTCCGCCAGGCGAAAGGTGCCCGTCTTCGGCCAGCCAATCGCGGAGCCGGTCAGCGCATCCACCTCTTCGATCGTCAATCCCTGC
>DAHWKP010000071.1:0-1695 GCA_027343585.1 Acidobacteriaceae bacterium | reverse complement strand
TCGCGGGTGAGCGTGGGCAGCGTGCCAGTCAGCACAAAGCTAATGCCCGCCAGCTTGGAGGATTTCTCCTTGGGCGCTGCAATGAAATTTAAGCCGGCGGCACGCAGGCGCTCGACCAGTGCGCGGTTGGCCGGTTCGGAGAAGAACTCCACAATGGCCGCAGCCACGCGCGGGCCAACGTCGGGGATGCGTTCCAAATCTTCTGCGCGGGCGCGCATCAGCGCATCCATGGTGCCAAAGGCCTCGGCGAGCGCTTCCGCCGTACGCACGCCGACAAAGCGGATGCCCAAGCCAAGCAGCAGGCGATCCAGCGGCGCTTGTTTGGAGCGTTCGATTTCCTCCAGCAGCGACTGCGCGCTTTTTTCTCCCATGCGGTCGAGCGCAATCAGCGTGGCCGCGTCGAGTGAGTAAATATCCGCCAAGCTGTGTACGAGTCCGCGCTCCAGCAACTGCGCGACCAGCGCCTCGCCGAGGCCTTCAATGTTCATCGCGCCGCGCGCGGAAAAGTGGAGCAGACCCTCCCGCAGCCGCGCCGGGCAGTTGGCGTTGATGCAACGAAAGTCCACCTCGCCATCGGCACGCACCACCGCGCTGTTGCATTCCGGGCAATGCGTGGGGAAGACGAAGGGCTGCGTCGCTGCCGGACGCTGTGCATTCACCACACCGACGATTTTCGGAATCACATCGCCACCACGTTCAACGACGACGAAGTCGCCAATCTCCAGTCCCAGCCGGGCAATTTCTTCTGCGTTGTGCAGCGTGGCGCGGCTGACGGTGGTGCCACCAATGGGGACCGACGCGAGCACGGCCACAGGTGTTAACTTCCCGGTGCGGCCCACCTGAACCAGAATGTCTTTGACTTGCGTAATGGCGTCGCGCGCGGCGAATTTGCAGGCGATGGCCCAACGCGGCGCGCGGCCCGTAAAGCCCAGCCGCTGCTGCTGCTCAAAGGAGTTGACCTTGACCACGACGCCATCGATCTCATACGGCAACGTCTCGCGCAGAGCTTCGGCTTGACGGAAGAATTGGAGCACTGCCTCGACGCCAGTGACCACGGCGCGATGGGGGTTGACGCGAAAGCCTGCGGCGGCCAATGCGTCCAGCGCCGCACGTTGGTGCGCAAAGAGGGTTTCTCCATCGTGCAGGGCGAGGTAAGCGTAAAAGTCCAGCCGCCGCTGCGCGACAATGTTCGGCTCCAGCGTGCGCAGCGTACCCGCCGCAGCATTGCGGGGATTGGCGGCAGGCGGCAAATCCTGCGCCTCGCGTTCTGCATTCAGTTTTTGAAATGCGGCCCGAGGCATCACCACTTCGCCGCGTACTTCCAAACTCTGCGGCAGGCCGGTCGTCTCGAGCGTGGCCGCTGGAATGCTCAACGGAATGGAGCGTATGGTGCGCACGTTGCTGGTGACATCCTCGCCGATGGTGCCATCGCCGCGCGTGATGCCGCGCAGCAGTTGGCCTTGCTCATACAGCAATGCCAGCGAGAGGCCGTCGAGCTTTAACTCGCAGATGTACTCCACCGCAGCCAAGCCCAGAGCGGAGCAGACGCGCAGATCCCAGGCACGCAATTCCTCTTCGCTGTAGGCATTGTCCAGCGAGAGCATGGGCCGCGAATGCGCCATCTTGGCGAAGCCATCCTTGGGCTTGCCGCCAACGCGCTGCGTGGGTGAGTCGGGCGTCACCAGCTCTGGATGC
>DAHWKP010000140.1:0-1671 GCA_027343585.1 Acidobacteriaceae bacterium | reverse complement strand
CATCGCTTCTTAACCGATGTCGTGGAGGCCTTCCCCGGAGAAATCGAAGGCGTCTCCGTGGCGCGGCCCAGTCTGGAGGATGTCTTCATCCAGCGCACCGGCCATCGCTTTTGGACGGATGCCAACCCCGACGCGGCGGGCGCAACCACCCCGCGCAAGGAGAAACACTAATGGCGACCGCAACGCTTCCCAAGCAAACGCATTCATCCAACCTGGCCAGCGCCAGTGTTTGGCCCCCAGCCTACTCCCTTTGGCTGCGCGAGCTGGTGCGCTTCTATCGGCAAAAGGCCCGCGTGGTCGGCGTCATCGCCTCGCCGCTGCTCTTCTGGGTGGTGCTTGGCTCCGGCTTCGCCAACAGCTTTCGCCACGCTGGGCCGGGCGCGGCTGCCGCAACGAATCAGGGAATCTCCGCGCACTATCTCGGCTACTTTTATCCCGGCGCGATTGTGATGATCGTGCTCTTCACGGCCATCTTCAGCATGATGTCGCTCATCCAGGACCGCAATGAGGGCTTTCTGCTCTCCGTGCTGGCCGCACCCATCCGCCGCTCGGCGATTGTGCTGGGCAAGGTGCTCGGTGGCGCAACCCTGGCTGCGATTCAGGGCTGGGTATTTCTCGTCTTCGCACCGCTGGCTGGCGTACACACCAGCTTCGCGGGAATTCTTTACAGTATGGCGGTGATTGTTCTGGCCTCCTTTGCGCTGACGGCGCTCGGCTTCGCCATCGCTTGGCCCATGGACTCCACGCAGGCCTTTCACGCGGTCATCAACATCATTTTGATTCCGCTCTGGCTGCTCTCCGGCTCCATGTTCCCGGCCAATGGTGCCAGCGGCTGGTTGCGCTGGATCATGCTGGCCAATCCGCTCACCTACACCGTGGACGCGCTGCGCAACGGATTGTTCCCCGCGCAGCCCACGGATTTTTCGCCCGCCGTCAATTTGATCGTCAGCCTGGGCTTCTGCGCCGTGGCCTTCGCAGCATCGTGGGCCATTGTGAACCGCAGAACCAACAAGCCCGCAGCTTAGGAGCGCGCCACAAATGGAAATGGAAATCACTCCGAACACGCGCGGCCCCATCGTCGGAATCCTGGCCCTTAGCGCAGCGGCCACGGCCTTTTTGCTCTGGCTGCTGTATGTGCATCACGCGCCGCCTGCCTTCGCCACGCGCCTGAATTTTCTGCCTTGGCTGAATGCAATCTTTAACGCGTGCAGCGCAGTTGCCTTGCTGGTTGGCTTTGCGATGATCCGCAGCCGACGCATTCTTGCCCATCGCCGCTCCATGTTGACGGCCTTCGTCTTCTCCAGCCTATTTCTGTCCAGCTACATTACGCACCACGCGCTGCACGGGGAGGTGCGCTTTGCCGGCCACGGCGCCATTCGCACCGTCTACCTTTCCATTCTGCTCACGCATGTGCTGCTGTCAGTGGTGGTGCTGCCGATGATTCTGATCACGTTTTACTTTTCCCTCAGCGGACGATTCCCCCAGCACAAGCGCATCGCACGCTTCACCTTTCCCATCTGGCTGTATGTTTCCGTAACCGGCGTGGTGGTCTACGCCATGCTCGCAGGGTGGCGTTGATGGAGGCTCCCATGGAACCATCCGCACATCCGGGCGCGCGCTCCCCAGCCGACGATGGCACGCGCACGCTGCTGCGCTCCGGCTTTTGGATTT
>DAHWKP010000139.1:0-15159 GCA_027343585.1 Acidobacteriaceae bacterium | reverse complement strand
GCAAAGACTGCAGTTGCACCCAGCCGTGTAAAGGGTTCGCGCGCCAGCAGCAATCGATAGCGCGCGGCACGCTCCAAACGATTGGCGAGCAACTGCAATTGTTCCTCGATGCCATAGAGCGCGTCGGTAATCAGCTCCGCCGCAGCCGAGGGCGTGGGTGCGCGCAGGTCAGCAGCAAAGTCGGCAATGGTGAAGTCCGTCTCATGGCCCACGGCGGAGACAACGGGAATCGACGAGGCTCGGATGGCGCGCGCAACCGCTTCGCTATTGAAGGGCTGCATGTCTTCGAGCGATCCGCCACCACGCGCGACTACGACAACATCGGCGGCACACTGTGCAGAAAACCACGCCAGTCCTTGCGCAATCTCTTCCGCCGCGCCTGCTCCCTGCACGGCCACGGGATACAGCAACACCTGCACGCGCGCATGGCGACGCGACAAAATATTGACCATGTCATGGATTACCGCGCCGCTGGGCGAGCTGAGAATGCCAATGGTGCGCGGATAGGCGGGCAGAGCACGCTTGCATTCCGAATCAAAGAGGCCCTCCTCTTTCAGCCGTGCGTACAACTGCTCAAAGGCCACCTGCAGCGAGCCTTGCCCGCGTGGCTCCAGCGTTGTCGCCACCAGCTGCAGTTGGCCGCGATCCTCATAGACGGAGATTTTTCCGCGCACCAAAACCTCCAGCCCATCTTTAAGCTGGAAGCGCAATGCACGCGCCGCCGCACGAAAGAGCACCACGGGAAGCTGGCTTTCGGAATCCTTGAGCGTGAAATAGACGTGGCCCGATGCGGCTGGACGCAAATTGGAGATTTCGCCTTCAACACGCACATCGGTGTAGGCGCGCTCAATGTGACGACGCACTTCAGCAACCAGTGCATGCACCTTCCACGGCGCTCTGGGAGCTGCGGCCTCGGCGTCCAACTCTGCGTTCTCGACAGGAAGAGCAGGTTCGGCTTCTGGCAGAAAGAGGCCCATTTGCACACGATCCAACATCGGCGCGGAGGAGAATTTTTGCGCGCCGTGGGCGGGCGACTTGGATGCAGAGCCGCGCTTCACAAGGTTAGAGTCTAGAGCATTTCCGATAAGAGTGTTTCCCGTCGGAAAAGAGTCGCAGTCTTGTCATCGTCCCCCACTCCAGCCAAAGGCTGGTGGGAATGGGGCACCACGGCTCGGCTTCGATGCTGGCCGTGCGGGTGGAGTAAAAAATGCTTGCCATGCCACCCGGACCTGCGTATAGTGGAAGGTGATCCGATGATCCGCCCCGCGCAAATGCGTTCCATGTGCTGCATGTCGCCCGACATGTGTATGTGCATGTGTGCCTGCGGCTGGCGCGGAGGAACGCTCTAAGAATCAAACAAGTTCCCGCAAACCACCCAGCCCACACACTGCCAACGGTATGTGGGTTTTTTCTTTGAGCGAAAGAAAAACCGCGAAGCCGGAAACGAAGCAGGAAACAGAAAGCAGCCCTAGAACAGGAAGCACACTATATGACAGCTACCGCACTGCAATCCGACACAACGCCCCAGCCGGTCACCGCTGCCGGAGCGCCGAAGATTTCCCAGCGCACGCTGAACCACCTGCAAGCGCTGGAAGCCGAGAGCATCCACATCTTCCGCGAGGCCGCCGCTGAGTTCGCCAACCCCGTGCTGCTCTACTCCATCGGCAAGGACTCCTCCGTGCTGGTGCGCCTGGCGCAGAAGGCTTTCCACCCCGGCAAAATTCCCTTTCCTTTTCTGCACGTGGACACCAGCTACAAATTTCCAGAGATGATTCAGTTCCGCGATGAGTACACGCGCGAACTGGGCGTCAAATTGCTGGTCAGCCAGAATCGCAAGGCACTCGACGAAGGCGCGAATCCCTTCAAGCTGGGCACGCAGAATTGCTGCGGATTTTTGAAGACGCGCGCGCTGCTGGACGGCCTGGAAGCGGGCGGTTTTGACGCAGCTTTTGGCGGAGCGCGGCGCGATGAGGAAAAATCCCGCGCCAAAGAGCGCATCTACTCCTTCCGCGACAAGGCCGGACAGTGGGACCCTAAAAATCAGCGCCCGGAGTTGTGGAACATTTACAACTCGCGCCTGAACAAGGGCGAAAGCATCCGCATCTTTCCACTGTCGAACTGGACCGAGTTGGACATCTGGCTCTACATCTATGCCGAACAGATTCCGCTGGTGCCGCTCTACTTTGCGCAGGAGCGCGAGGTGATCGTGCGCGGCCAATCCATCATCTTGAAGTACGACGACACGCACATGCTGCCCGGCGAAACTACGCAGCGCATGAAGTGCCGTATGCGCTCGCTGGGCTGCCAGCCGTGCAGCGGCGCCATCCGTTCTGAGGCCGATACGCTGCCGAAGATTATTGAGGAACTCATCGCCTTCCGCCGCTCTGAGCGCGAGAACCGCGTCATCGATCACGACGAGGAAGGCTCCATGGAAGTGAAGAAGCGCGAGGGATATTTCTAATGGCGACCGTAACCGAAACCAAACTGGCAACGCAGGTTCCTGCAAAGTTCCAAGAATTTTTGGATGAGCATTTAGAACGAGAACTGCTGCGCTTTACCACTGCGGGCAGCGTGGATGACGGCAAGTCCACGTTGATTGGCCGCTTGCTGCATGACACCAAGGCCGTCTACGAAGACCAACTGGCCTCGATCAAAAAGAGTAAGGTGAACCGCGCCGCCGGGCCGATTGATTTTTCACTGCTCACCGACGGCCTGCGCGCCGAGCGCGAGCAAGGCATCACCATTGATGTGGCCTACCGCTACTTTTCCACTTCGCGGCGCAAGTTCATCATCGCCGACACGCCGGGCCATGAACAGTACACGCGCAACATGGCCACCGGCGCATCGACGGCGGACCTGGCCATTGTGTTGATTGATGGCAGCAAGGGTTTGCTGCCACAGTCGCGCCGACACACGTACATTGCCTCGCTGCTGGGCATTCCGCATGTGGTTGCGGCCATCAACAAGATGGACCTGGTGAACTATGACGAAGCTGCGTACAAAAAAATCAGCGCAGACTTTCTCGAACTGGCTGAAAAGCTGGGCGTCAAAAATTCGCAGATCATTCCGTTGAGTGCGCTGGAAGGTGACAACGTGGTTGCGCCCAGCTTGAAGATGCCCTGGTACAAGGGGCCGACGCTGCTGGAGTATCTGGAGACCGCGCCGCTGACGCATCGCCAGGCCTCGACCGAGCCGCTGCGTTTTCCTGTGCAGCTTGTCGTGCGCCCGGATGCGAACTTCCGCGGCTTTGCCGGACAGGCCGCCAGCGGTGTCTTGCGCGTGGGCGATGCCGTATTGGCCTTGCCTTCGCACCGCAGCACGCACATTGAATCCATCGTGACCTATGACGGCCCGATGCAAGAGGCTGAAGCCGGCCAGCCGGTCACCGTGACGCTGCGCGATGAGATTGACCTGAGCCGTGGTGAGATGCTGGTCGCGCCCAACCATCCGCCCAAAGTCTCACGCAACTTTAGCGCCAAGGTGGTCTGGCTGCACGCAGATCCTTTGCAGCCCGGACGCACCTATCTGGCCAAGCACACCTCGCGGCTGGTGCGTGTGCGCGCTACCGCCATCCACTACCGCGTGGACATGCACACGTTGGAGCAGTTGCCCGCCGCGCAGCTGGAGATGAATGACATCGCCTCGGTGAACTTCGTCGCCAACCAGCCCATCTTTTTTGACAGCTACTCGACCAACCGCACGCTGGGCAGCATGATTTTGATTGACGCGGTGACACACGCCACCGTGGGCGCGGTGATGCTGGACCGCGATCTGGGCACGCCCTCTGTGGAAGTGGTGGTTGCGCCCACGTCGCAGGTGCACCCGTTGATTCTGGCGCGCTCAGCCAAAACCGCGCGCAGCATTGTGCAGATTTTGCAATCGCGCAATGTGCCGCATGTACTCTTGGACGATCCGTACATTCCGGCGTGCAGCCTGGCCTGCGCCACGCGCGTGGCGCAACTGGCGGGGCTGGCCGCGGTTTACTCTGGCGAAGCGCCCACCAAGGAATTGGTGCAGCAGATTGAACAGTTCCTGCCGCAGGCGCGCTGGATTCAGGTGCCGGATGGTCCGCTGGATGAGGCCGCGTTTATTCAACGGCTGGATCAGGTGCTGCACTGGGAAGGTAGCGAGGAGAAGCTATGATTACGCTCGACACGCGCGCGGAACTGGAGCCGCTCTCCGCAGAAGAATTTGTAGCCGCTGCGCTGGCTGATCCCGCCGACGGCGTGGCCTGCCTGACCAGCAGTCTGCAGGTGGAGGACATGGTGGTGCTGCACTTGCTGCGCCAGCACCGGCCCGAGCTGCCCGTCATTTTTCTCGACACCGGCTACCACTTCGCGGAGACCTACGCATACCGCGACAAGATTGTGCGCGACTGGAATCTACGCTTCGTAAATATGCTGCCAGAGTTGACCGTTGCACAGCACGAGGCGAAGAACGGCTTGCAATATCTGGTCGATCCCACGGCCTGCTGCGGTTCGCGCAAAGTAGGACCGCTGCTGCGTTCGCTCGAACCTTATGATCTTTGGTTCACCGGCCTGCGTCGGGAGCAGTCGCCCACGCGCGCGAATTTGAAGAAGGCCGAAGAGCACCACCTGCCCAACGGCAAGCGGCTTTGGAAGTTGAGTCCGCTGGCGGATTGGACGTGGGAGCAGGTCTGGGAGTACACGCGCGCGCACGAGATTCCGCATCTGCCTCTGTACGACCAGGGCTATACCAGCATTGGTTGCGAGCCGTGCACGCAACGCTCCAGCGACCCCAATAACGCCCGCGCTGGACGCTGGGGCGGCAAAAAATTGGAGTGCGGCATCCACACGTTTGACGAGGCGAAGTAAACCCAGCTTCGCTTGGTTAAACGCATTCCCAAAAGCGCTGCAGGTGCAGAAAAATCCCTTCAGCGCGCATTTCATCTCCGCAAGCAACTGTGGTACTGTTAGGAGTTTCGCAAGCGGAGGAACGCATGGCGCAACTTCCACCAGACAGCCCCGCAGCAGGCGCGGAGTGCTTCGCAGACACGCCGGAGCAGCAGCAGATGCGCCGCTCCATCCGCGAGTTTGCCGCGAGAGAGATCGCGCCCCACGCCGCGCGCTGGGATGAGCAGAGCGAGTTTCCACTGGAAGCTGTGCGGCAATTGGGACGCATGGGCCTGCTCGGCGTGCTGATTCCGCCGGAGTATGGCGGTGCCGGCCTGGGCTATGTCGACTACATGCTGGCCGTCGAGGAACTCTCCCGCGCCGATGGCTCCATCGGCATCATCGTGGCCTCACACAATTCCCTTTGCACCAACCACATTTATATGGCGGGCACAGAAGCGCAGCGCCAGCGGTATGTGCGCAAACTAGCCAGTGGCGAGTGGCTGGGCGCGTGGGCGCTGACCGAGCCGGGTTCTGGCTCTGACGCCGCCAGCGCGCGCACCACGGCAGTGCGCCGCGGCGACCAGTGGATTTTGAATGGCAACAAAACCTTCATCACCAACGGCCACTATGCCGACGTGGCGCTGGTCATCGCCGTCACGGACAAATCCAAAGGCGTGCATGGCATGTCGGCCTTTGCCGTGGAAAAAGGCACGCCGGGCTTTCGTCCCGGCAAAAAAGAAAACAAGCTGGGCCTGCGCGCCAGCGACACCTCCGAACTGATCTTTGAGGATTGCGCCGTGCCTGCGGAAAATCTGGTGGGCCGCGAAGGCGAAGCCTTCATCGACGCGATGAAGGTGCTGGACGGCGGGCGTATCTCCATTGCCGCGCTGGCGCTGGGTATTGCGCAGGCTGCATTGGAGGCCAGCTTGCACTACGCCAAAACGCGCAAACAATTTGGCAAGGCCATCAGCGAGTTTCAAGGCATCCAATGGAAGCTGGCCGATATGGCCACGGAGCTGGATGCGGCGCGGCTGTTAACGCTGCGCGCGGCGCAGATGAAGGACGCTGGCCGCAAGACCACGCGCGAGTCGTCCATGGCCAAGCTCTTCGCCGCAGAAGCTGCCGTGCGCATCTGCAATGAATGCGTACAGATCCACGGCGGCTATGGATTCATCAAAGATTATCCAGCCGAGCGGTATTATCGGGACGTAAAGCTGTGCACCATTGGCGAAGGCACCAGCGAGATTCAACGCATGGTGATTGCGCGCGAACTGCTGGCTTAAGAAAAAACATCCCGTGTTCTTCTCAGCAGAATCCGAACTCCTCGGCTGCCTGTTGAGTGTTCAAAAAAATCCCTACGCGCATTATGAGTTGTCCGGCGTGTTCGTCTGCATTCGCAAAGAACGCAATAAGCCGAAGTAGTGCTGTGCTTGCGCCACATCGCGGGCAATTTGCGCTTTGAGCACTTCGGGCGATGGCCAGCGCCGCTCGTCACGAATCCGATCTAAAAAATGGAGCGTCAGCGGCGTTCCTGTGGCGATTTCCAGGGCAGGTGCGCGCAACAGGTGACTCTCCACCGAAAACGCATCGGGGCCAAAAGTGGGCCGATTGCCGACATTGGTTACAGCCTCGAATTGTTCCCCGCCCATCTCCACGCAGGTGATGTAAACGCCGTTGGCAGGCAGCAGTTCCGCATAGTGCGCAAGGTTGATCGTGGGCACGGTATGGCGCGCGCCGTCACCGCGTCCGCGCGCAGATTGGGAAGCAACGGCGAAGGGCCGCTGCAACAATGCGCGCGCTGTACGCACATTTCCCTGTTGGATCAGCGTGCGAATGCGGCTACTGGAGACGACTTCGCCACGCCACTGCAATGGCGGATACGCTTCCACCGTGAAGCCCAGCTTGGCTCCCAGACTGGTCAGCGTTTGCACATCGCCTGCGGCATCGTGGCCAAAGCGAAAGTTTTCACCTTCATGCACTTCAATAGAATGCAGCGCGTCGTGCAGTACGGTTTGCGCGAAGGTCTCCGCACTCCAGTGCGCCATCTCCGACGTAAAGGGGAGAACGAGCACGGCATCAAGGCCGCCCACATCGCGCCCAGCCTGTTCCAGTAAATGAAGCTTTTGTTCCAGTGGAGTCACTAGTTGCAGTGGAAACTGTGGGCGCAGCACGCGCACCGGGTGCGGCTCCAGCGTAACGGCAACTGAGCGTGCATGGCGTTGCCGCGCGCGCGCGATCAGATTGCGCAGCACCAGTCGATGTCCGCGATGCACACCATCAAAATTGCCGATGGCAACAAGCGAGGGACCAAAGTCGATGGGAACATTCTGCAACGAGCGGAAGATCAGCATGGGGCACCTTGCAAAGGAAGCCGCAGGCCATCACAGGCAAGGCGCACACCTTTTGGAAGCGCAGCTTCCACCTCCGCGTGCAGAATCTCATGCGCCATGTGTGTGAAGTAAGTTTGCTTGGCACTGACTCTTTCCGCCAAGCGCAAAGCTTGCTCCACATTCGCGTGGCTGGAGTGTGGAGTGATGCGCAGTGCATCAAGAATAAGAATGTCCAAATCGCGCAAAAGCGGATAGCTGGACTCTGGAATGTCGTGCATGTCCGTTAAATATGCGGCAGAACCAAAGCGAAAGCCAGAGGTCTCCAATTGGCCATGCAGTAGCGGCACGCGCACAAAGTCCAACCCGAAGAGCGGTGTGATGGCCCGAAGCGATTCCAGGGAGACGCGCGCCTTGAAAGGATAGCTGTTGGTGCTGGAAAACGTGTATTCAAAGATGCGCTGCAACACGGCGGCAGTCGCATCGTCTGCAAAGAGAGGAATTTTTTCTTCGCGCTGAAAGCTAAGCGGACGCAAGTCATCCAGTCCGAGAATGTGGTCGGCATGCGCGTGCGTGTAGAGCACTGCATCCACGCGAGTGAGACCTTCGCGCAACATTTGTTGACGAAAGTCCGGACCGGAGTCGATGAGCACGCAGTGGTCTGCATAGCGCACCGCAATGGAGGGTCGCGTGCGCTTGTCGCGCGGGTCACTCGATGTGCAAACACGGCACGTGCAGCCAAGCGTGGGCACGCCCATCGATGTGCCACTGCCGAGGATTACGATTTCTGCAGGCATCATTCTTGCGAAGCGGCCTTAGCGCTGACCTTTCGGATCCAGCGGATTGGAGGCCCCCGGCGCTTGCTGGGTCGCGCCGCGCGCAATGGCGTTGGTGATCTCCAAAAACATCATGCGTGCTTCAAACAAGGCGCTGTCGAGCATCAATTTTTCATTCTCGGTTAGGTGGCCAACGGTCTTCTTCGCCAGCACCTCCAGCATGTCGATGGTCTGGCGCGCGCCCATCAGATCAATGCGCGCCTTTTCGCCCTGCGGCGTTCCTGCGCCCAGCTGCATGACTACCGTCATATAAAACGATTGGATGACATGCTCAAAGCCAATCACAGCATTTTTCTGTCCAGCGGGCATTTTGTCGCGCAGAATTGAATCCATCTGCTGCGTGGTGGCCGCGTAGGCGGCCTGCGATTGCGCGGACTCCTCTGCACTGGGGCCTTCAAACACGGGCGACTCTGTGGTCGCTGCGGCGGCGGTCTCATCTGCATTATTGGCTGACGATACGACATGTATGCCGCTGGCATTTGCAGGGGCAGCAGCAGGCGCGGTTTGCGTTGGCTCGTTCAAGTGTGCATCCATGCGCACTTCGCCCTCGCTGGTAATCTTTCTGCGATCGACCACGGTAAATTGAGGTTCTTGCTCTTTCATCGTGTGTTCCTGCTTTCTAAAGAATCTTTGAAAATGGAATATCTTCTGGGTACACGGAGTGGCCGCTGCAATTCAGTTCCATTTTTTTGTCGAGCGCTTCACGGCGAATATAGCCCAGTGCGATTGCTTTCCTACTTCCGTTGGGCAGGTCGATTGCAGTTGTACTGGTCAACTCTCCCACCTGTTGGTCTCCGGCTAGAATTGGCAGCCGTTCCTCCTGAACCCCAGGAAACACCGCAGCGGAGTCCTCTACGATAAAGCCGGAAAAGACACGATGCACATTGCCACGAGAACGAATGCGCTCCACAATCTCCTGCCCTAAGTAGCAACCTTTGGAAAAGTGCAGCGCGCGTTCTTGTCCAGTCTCCTGGGGCAGCTCCCGGTCGGTGAAGTCGATGCCATATCTTGGGATTCCTGCCAGAATTCGAAGCTGCTCGACTGCTTCCGCATTGCAGGCAAGTGCGCCAGCGCCCAGCAACGCGTGTGCGCAGGATTCGGCTTGTTCCGTGGCAATGGAAAGAGTGTAGAGCGGAACGAGAGGATGAAACTCCGCCGTGAGCGTAACTGGAATTTCTTTCCAGAGGGTGGTGCGGATTTGCAATGGCTCCATGTCGGCCACAGAAATACCGATACTGGCGAGAACGGTTGCGGCTTGCGGGCCGGCAACACAGAGACGATCTTGCGCGGGCAGCGGAGCCAGCGTCACATCATCCATAATGATGTAGCGTTCCAGATAGGCAAAGAGCTTGGCGGCCTGCTCCGATGCCGTTTCCAGCCAAAGGGAGTCTCCCATTGCATAAATGTTCAGATCCCCCTGAATGCGGCCTTGCGCGTTGAGCACAAAGGCATAGCAACCGTGGTGTTCGGCCAAAGCGCCCACATGATTGGTGACTAACCCGTTGAGCCAGCGAAGCCGGTCCGGGCCGGTGCAGGCAAAGAAAGTTCGCGGATTCTCCACGTAGAGGCCCGCCTGGGTGCGGAGCGCAAGCAACTGCGCAGCAGGCGTGGATGCAGCGCCCAAACGCTGTTGCAGCAAAGACATATCCGCAGGATGCGTCTGTGGCATGGATCACTCCCCAAGCAAAGTACACTGTGATTATAGCGTTCAGCGCAAGGGCGGATACGCACTGCCCTGACTGTTGGCAAAGAGGAGTAGAAATGGATCGCATGCAAAAATTGCCGCGCGGGGCGACTGCATTTCTCGCTGCAATCGCGCTGGCGCTGACTGCATCTGCTGCCGGATATGCACAGAATGCCAACACAGATACAAAAATCTCACCTAAGCAGGCGCAGGAGCTATTCCGCTCCGTGAACACCATTCTGCGTTTTGACAGCAGTGATAGCGGCTACGCCATTCACCACAAGGTGCAGCCACATCTGGTATCGCGCGACGAGGTGGAGAGCTTTTTGGCGAAGCAGTTACAGGAGGACAAGTCTGCGCAACGCTTGCAGCGCTCAGAGCTGGTGTTAAAGAAGTTTGGACTGCTCGACAAGGATTTTGATCTGGAACCGTTTCTGTTGCAGCTGCTGCGTGAGCAAATCGCAGGATATTACGACGAAAAAACAAAAACCGTAAATCTGCTCGACTGGGTGCAACCGGAGACACAGCAGCCGGTGCTGGCGCATGAGTTGACGCACGCCTTGCAGGATCAACATGTGGATTTGGAAAAATGGGAAGAGCAGGAAAAAGACGGCGTTCCCAAAAATGTTGCGCAGGACAATGCGGCATTAGCCGTGGACGAGCAGGATACCGTGCGCGATGCGGTGGCCGAAGGGCAGGCCATGGTGGTTTTTGCCGACTATGCGCTGCACCCGCAAGGCAAAACGCTGCTTACCGATCCCGATGCTGCCACAGCAATGGAACAAGCCATGAGCGACTCTTCGGATTCACCCGTGATGGCGCGCGCGCCGCTGTTTCTGCAGGAATCGCTCGTATTTCCCTATCAGGCTGGGATGAATTTCATCGACACCGTACTGCGCTTTCAAGGGCAGCACGCAGCGTTTGCGGGCACGCTGGATCGCCCGCCCTCTTCCACCTATGAGATTCTCAATCCGCAGGCATACATCCACCACGCCGCAGTCCCGCTGCTGACCTTGCCCGACATCCACAGCCTGATTGGCAAGGAATACAAACCATATGACCTGGGAGTGATGGGGGAGCTGGACGTTCGCATGTTGGGTGATTTATTTGGCGATGCCCGCGTTGGCGGCCAACTGGCGCAGTCTTGGGCAGGCGGCCTATATTACGCAGCGCAGAGCCGCAGTGCCAAAACTCCGGCAGCGAAAAATACCACAGGCTCACTTGCGTTGCTGTATCTTTCGCGCTGGACAACACCGAAGGCTGCGCAGAGGTTCGCATCCCTCTACGCAAGCGAGCTTACGCGTAAATATGACCACGTCCGCGAAGAAGCCGTACACGATGCGCCTGCAAATGAGCGCATCCAGGAGCGCGTTTGGGATACATCCGAAGGCCCGGTGCTGATCGTTGTTTCCGGCAGAACGGTTTTTAGCAGTGAGAGCTTTCCGCTTCCCTTAGCGCACAAGTTGGAGTTTGTGATGATCGGCAGCATTCCCGGCAATGCGGGCAGCGAAGTGGCTGCAACCGAACAACCGCATGAGGAGTTGGCCGAGAAATGGCAGCGTGGAATTGTGCAGGGAGCATTGGCACGCGTTGCGCTGCACGCAGTGCGATGTGCGCAGTTGCATTTTGTTGCGCATGGTGATTGACTGGTTGCGCTATGAATCGCCGCGATTTTTTGCTCTCCGTCTCCGCCGCAGCTTCCAGCGCAGCACTGCCAAGAATTGCTTGGGCCGAATCCCCCAAAACATCAGAAGCGCGGCTGGAGTTGCAGCCGAACGTTGTGGGACCGTGGATTGACCCTGAGTTTCTCGGCCTCAGCTTTGAGACCGCCCAGCTTGCGCATCCCGAATATTTCGCGGCCAGCAATCACGAACTGGTGGAATTTTTGCGCGCATTAGCTCCACGCGGAATACTGCGCATTGGCGGCAACACCAGCGAGTTTGCCTTTTGGACGCCACAGCCGGGCGCGCCACAATCCGGCGATCCCGGCAGCGGAGCCGTTGGCCCAGACAAAGGCCACAAGCCTGCGCCTCCAACACAAACCACGCCGCTAGCCATTCGCAATCTGCGCGAGTTTTTAGATGCAACCGGCTGGCGCGCCTATTACGGCTTGAATCTGGGCCAGGGCACGCCCGAGCAGGCGGCGGCAGAGGCCGCCTATGTTTTTGACACGCTGGGCGACCGACTGATTCTCTTTCAAATTGGCAATGAAGCCGATCTGTTTGGCCACAATGGACTGCGCGCGCGCGGCTATGACTACACGGCCTTTGCTCAGGATTGGAAGCGCTTCCACGATGCGATCGTGGCGCGGGTGCCGGGAGCCAAGTTTGGCGGACCCGACACAGCGATCACAGGCATGTGGGTGCGTGAGTTCGCGCAGCAATTTGGCCCACAGGTGCAGATGCTGAGCACGCACTACTACGCCGAAGGCCCCGCGAGCGATCCATCCATGAACATTGAGCGCCTGCTGGCACCGGCGAATTCTCGCTGGGACAATGGGCTGCCACAGATTCGCGCGGCGATGGAGCAATCGCATCTGCCCTTCCGATTGTCGGAGACCAACTCTTGCTACGGCGGCGGCAAGGAGGGCGTCAGCGACACCTTTGCCAGTGCATTGTGGGCCGCCGACCTGATGTTGGAGCTGGCCTCGATTGGCGCGAACGGCATCAACTTCCACGGCGGCGGCTATGGCTGGTATACACCCATTGCAGGCGCGATTCCCAATGGATTTACTGCGCGGCCAGAGTATTACGGCCTGTTGCTAATTGCACAACTGCTGAGCGGCAGAATGATGCTCAGCAAGCTGCACAGTAATGATGCGCTGTTGAAGACCTACGCAGCGGTGGCTCCGGATGGAATGCCCGCGGCTGTGATTCTGAACAAGAATGGCGGGAGCTCCTATCGAATGACGGTGCAATCGCCGCTGCCCGCGACGCGCATTCGGGTGCAACGTCTGCTGGCTCCGCGACTGGACGACCGCACGGACGCGACCTTTGCCGGAGCGCCGGTGGGAGCCAACGGCGCGTGGCAACCGGAGAGCGTCGAGTCGTTGGCCGTGCAGAACGGCAGCGCGAACTGCTTCGTCCCGGCTGGCTCAGCTGCGCTGCTGTTTTGGGAGTAGCGCGCGGCACTTGCCTTCACCCCACTCAGCCAGAGGACGGCTTGAATGGGGCACCGAAGACACAACAGGGTTGGACACCGCCAACATTTTCACAACCGGAAACACTCTGACCGAAATGCGCTACCGTCGATTTTCCAGCGCGTAGCTGCCACTGCCAGCAATCAGCAGAAAGATCAAACCAAAGAACATGCTGGCATCCACGCGGCTCTCATGCAGCGTGGTCCAAATGTCGGTATGCCGAAAGAGCGGAACTTTGGTGGTGAAAATCGCACCGAGGTTGACGCAAAGCAGTGCGATGGTAGCCCAGCGCATCTCCATGCCGAGCAGTACGGCCGTGCCGCAAAGGATTTCAATAACGGCCACCAACACGGCCGTCTGATGCGGCCAAGGGATGCCGATGCGATGGAAGCGACCTGCGCCCAGATCATTGGGAAAAAGAAATTTCTGAATCCCCTCGGATAGGAAGACCCATCCGACAAGAATACGGATGAAAATAATGGCTTTTTCGGCTTTGCCGCCGCCTGCTGGACTCATGGTATGGCTCCTGCAAACTGTTGTACAGCAAAATCCTGTGCAAGGGGTAGATGAATGTAAAGATTATTTTTCACTTGGGGTGTGAGGTACAAAAAAGCGGTCGTGGGGCAATTGGAATAACAAGAAAGAATCATTCTGAATGGAGCGAAGCGCAATGAAGAATCCAGAGAATTTCTGCCTCAAAGATGCAGCCATGGCCGTTTGGATTCCCATTCGATTCGTCCGCCTTCGACGAACTCGCTCAGGGCAGGCATTCGCTGCGCTCAGAAGGACACTGTGTCTTTGGGGCAGGATGGAAAGAGTTAGCCAACATCCTCAAACTGAACCACGGCTCATAAGGCCGCTTGGCAACGCTGGCAGCGATTCCGCGCTAGAATGGAGCTAGTTCTTTGAACGCCGATGCGATCGGCACCAGCTCCACATGGGGGCGTCACGGTTTCGACGGAATCGCTTTTGGCAAAGAGGCATGCCGGGGTGTAGGCACCCGTAATCGTCTGCAAAAACACAATTGCTAACAATCAACTAGCACTTGCTGCTTAATTAAATAAGTAGCCGTTCTCTTTGGCTTCGTCCGTGAGCCGGGGAAGAACGTCATTCAGCGGACTGGTTGGACGAGCACCGTCTGGGCTTTTCTGACGAGATCTACAGGCTGGTGCTGCACGCATCTTGTCCATTCTGAGCGCGCGGCACGAGACAAATCGGAATTGGACTACGCATGGAGGCTCTTTGCTGTGGGTAATTTCGGACGCGGGTTCGACTCCCGCCGCCTCCACCAGACTTAAGTAGCTTATTTTGTTTAATTTATAAAATTGCTTCTCTTCTGTGTACGATAGGTGTACGATAGATTCGTCATGCTGACGCTCTATCGTCGCCATTTGAAGAGTTGCTCGAAGGCTTCCGACCGCTACTGGAAGCGCTGCTCTTGCCCCATGTGGGTGGAGGGCACGGTAGCTGACAACTACCTGCGGCGCAGCTTGAAAACCCACAGTTGGGAACGTGCGCAACTGTTGGCACAGAAAATCGAAGCTGCCGACGATCCTGCCGACGATCCCACCAAGAAAGATGAGCCTGTCACCGTCCAGAGGGCGGTTGAAGAATATCTTGCCGATGCGAAGGCCCGTGAGCTGAGCGATGCCACGCTGTACAAGCTCAAGATCATCTTTCACAAGCAATTGCTGCAATGGTGCAAGGCCGAAGGCTACAAGCTGCTGCGGGAATTGGATCTGCGCGCTGTCCAGTCCTTTCGCGCATCGTGGAAGGACGGCGCTCTCGCCAAGAAGAAAAAACAGGAGCGGCTGACGGGATTTTTCTGGTTCTGCATTCGTGCTGGGTGGATCGCGCAGAATCCAACCAATGGTCTGGGGCGCATCAGCGTCAATCAGCCTCCCACCGATTACTTCACGCGCGAAGAGTTCGACAGAATCATCGACGCGACCTATGCCTATCGCGAGAACCGCGCAGAAACTGGCAGCGATACCGGCACGCGCCTGCGCATTCTGACGCTCCTCATGCGTTGGAGTGGTCTGCGTATCCGCGATGCCATCACGCTCGAAAAAACACGGCTCATCGGTGACAACCTTCTCCTCTATCAGGCCAAGACGGGCACGCCGGTCTACGTACCGCTTCCGCCTGAGGTTGCCGAAGCGGTGCGTACGATACCTCCAGGTCCAAAGCCAAACCCACGATATTTCTTCTGGAGTGGCAACGGCCTGCCTAAATCTGCCGTGGCCGACTGGCAGCGCAGCTATCGGCGGTTGTTTGCGTTGGCAAAGTTGGAGAAACCCGATGGAACCGCGAAGCG
>DAHWKP010000031.1:0-12687 GCA_027343585.1 Acidobacteriaceae bacterium | reverse complement strand
CTGCGTGGAGTGACGAGAATGCAACGACGGGTACAGCAAGTGGTGTTGGCTTGGGCGGCGATGGTGTTGTGCGTGGCGATGTGCTCTGGTTCGGCGTGGGCAAAAAATTCCCTGACGGTGAAGACCGCATCGGGCAAGGTTGCTGGCAAGTGGAGCGCCGATCACCAGGTACGCGAGTTCCTCGGCATTGCCTACGCCGCGCCGCCGGTGGGGCCGTTGCGCTGGCAGCCACCCCAGCCCGCTGCGAAGTGGCATGGCGTGCGCTCGGCTACGGATTTTGGCGCTCGCTGCATGCAGCCCGCTTTTTACAAGGACATGGTCTTTCGTGATCCCGGACAGAGCGAGGACTGCTTGACCTTGAATATTTGGACGCCAGCCAAAGACCCGCACGCCAAGCTGCCGGTGATGGTCTGGATTTATGGCGGTGGATTTTCGACCGGCGCAACGTCGGAGCCGCGGCAGGATGGAGAGCATCTAGCCGCGAACAAAGGCGTGTTGATCGTTTCCATGAATTACCGGCTGGGCGTGTTTGGATTTTTCGCGCTACCCGCTCTGATGCAGGAGTCACCTGTGCACGCAGCCGGGAACTACGGCCTGATGGATCAGCGCGCGGCGCTGCAATGGGTGCAGCACAACATTGCCCGCTTTGGTGGCGATCCGAAAAATGTGACGATCTTTGGCGAGTCTGCCGGATCCATGTCAGTGAGCGCGCAGATGGCCTCGCCGCAATCTCAGGGCCTGTTTGCGCGTGCGATGGGTGAGAGCGGTGGCATGTTTCTTGCCGATGGTTTCCCTACGGCTCAGGAACAGGCGCAGCAGGATGCGGCTTTCATGCGCAAGACCTTTGGCACGGAGGACCTGGCCAAGCTGCGCGCAGTCAGTGCGGCGGAGCTGTTGCGGGCCGCAGCGCAGCCGGGCCGGATGCGTCTCTTCTGGCCGAATGTCGATGGAGCCTTTTTGCCGCAGAGCGCGTCAGCCATTTATGCCGCGGGAGAGCAGGCGCATGTGCCGTTGCTGGCGGGCACCAACCGGGATGAAGGCACGGCCATGGTGGTCTATGCTCCGCAGAAGGTGACGCTGGCCAGCTGGCAGGCCATGGCGAAGCAGCAATTCGGCGCAAATGCCGATGCGTTTCTCCAAGCCTATGCCGCCAACAACGATGCGCAGGCCGTACGCGCAGCGGAAGACTACGCAGGCGACCGCTTCATCGCCTATTCCACCTGGGCATGGCTGGAGGCGCAGGTGCAAACCGGCGGCCAGCCGGTCTATCGCTATCGCTTTGATCTCGGCTCGCCGGGCGATCCCAATCACTCCGTCGAGAGCGGGGCCTTCCACTCCGACGATATTGAATATGTCTTCGGCAATCTGGACTCCCGCGCGGGCGCGTATTGGCGGCCCGAGGATCGTCAGCTTTCCGAAGCGATGCAATCCTATTGGACCAACTTTGCCAAGACCGGCGACCCGAATGGCCCTGGCCTGCCGCACTGGCCCACGTATAACGCTGCGGACGGCTGGCAGGTGCTGCATCTGGATGCGGCTATACAAGCCCGGCCCGATGCGCACCGGGATCGGGATTTGTTTTTGCAAAAGTATTGGTTCAAGCCGGTCCCCACCGGGGCCAGCCAGCCAAAATAGGCCCGAGCCTGCAAAAACGGGAAATTATCCACTTATCCACAATATCTTGTTGCCACGGCGGCTTGCGGCCCGTATATTGGGTTCCAGTTGCTGGTATGCGCGACGCGATTGTGCGCGCATTGAAGAGGGAATCCGGTGCGAATCCGGAACTGCCCCGCAGCGGTAAACGGGAACGAACGCCATCCACAGCACTGGCTCCGCAGGGAGCTGGGAAGCGATGGCCAGTAGGCGGCCCGTAAGTCCGAAGACCTGCCAGCGACGTGCGCATTGAGCGCAGAAAAATCCACGCGCCTCCGCGGGGAGGTGCAGGGGCAATGGTCGGCTTCCAAGCCGCGCTTGCTGTCTGCACTCCGCGCGGCGGACGAAAGGCAGGCGGCTATGTCCATGTTGCAGACCACGCTCTCCGATCTGACCCCGGAGTTTCCTCCCGTACCCCAAGAGACCGTGATGCAGGTGCGCAAACGCAATGGCGCGCTGGAGCCGGTCGATGTCAACAAGATTGTGCGCGCCGTGCAGCGTTGCTGCACCGGCCTGCCGCATGTGGACGCCATGCGCGTGGCCAGCAAGACCATCGGCGGCCTGTACAACGGGGCCACCACGCGGGAGCTGGACGCCATCTCCATTCAGACTGCGGCTTCGCTGATCGCCGAGGAGCCGCAGTACTCCAAGCTGGCCGCGCGGCTGCTGCTGTCCACCATTCTGAAAGAAGTGGCCGGGCAGAATCTTTACTCCTTTTCGCAGTCGGTGGAGTTGGGCGCGGCGGAAGGCGTTGTCTCTGCCGGTGTTGCGGAGTTTGTGCGCACGCACGCGCGCAAGCTGAACCATGCGATTCAGGATGATGACTCCGATCGCTTCGAATACTTTGGTCTGCGCACGGTGTATGACCGCTATCTGCTGCGCCATCCGATTTCGCGGCTGGTGATGGAGACGCCGCAGTACTTTTTGATGCGCGTGGCTTGCGGACTGGCGGGCACGCCCACGGAGGCTATCGAGTTCTACCGGCTGATGGCGGCCCTGGATTATCTGCCCAGCTCACCGACGTTGTTCAACTCTGGCACCAAGCACGCACAGATGTCCTCCTGCTACCTGATCGATTCGCCCGGCGATTCGCTGGAGTCGATCTATGACACGTACAAGCAGGTGGCGATGCTCTCCAAGTTTTCCGGCGGCATCGGCTTGGCCTTTCATCGCGTGCGCTCGGAAGGCTCGCTGATCCGCGCGACGAATGGCTTGTCCAACGGCATTGTGCCGTGGCTGCGCACATTGGATGCCTCTGTGGCTGCGGTGAACCAAGGCGGCAAACGCAAGGGGGCCTGCTGCGTATATCTGGAGCCGTGGCACGCCGATGTGGAGCAGTTTTTGGAGTTGCGCGACAACACGGGCGACCCGGCGCGGCGCACCTACAACCTCAACTTCGCCCATTGGATTCCCGATCTGTTTATGCGGCGCGTCGATCAGGATGGGATGTGGTCGCTCTTTGATCCCAAGACGGTGCCGCATCTGCCCGACTTGTTTGGCGATGCCTTTGACGCTGCCTATGAACAGGCCGAGCAGGAGCAGAAATTTTCGCGTCAGGTGAAGGCCCGCGAGTTGTACGCGCGCATGATGCGCAGCCTGGCCGAGACCGGCAACGGCTGGATGGTTTTCAAAGACGCCTGCAATCGCAAGTGCAACCAGACCGGCGCTCCGGGCAATGTGGTGCACCTGTCGAATCTGTGCACAGAAATCACCGAGGTGACTTCGTCCGCGGAGACGGCGGTGTGCAACCTTGGCTCCATCAATCTGGCGCAGCATGTGACGGACGGTGTCTTTGATTTCGCCAAGCTGGCCGAGACGGTGCGCATAGCCGTGCCGATGCTGGACCGCGTGATCGACATCAACTACTACCCGGTGCAGCAGGCCGCAGCGGCCAATAGCCGCTGGCGTCCGGTGGGCCTGGGTGTGATGGGCTTGCAGGATGTCTTCTTCCAATTGCGCCTGCCCTTTGACTCGCCGGAGGCGCGTGCGCTGTCGACGCAGATTCAAGAGGAGATTTACTTCCACGCGCTTTCTGCCTCTTGCACGCTGGCGGAAAAAGACGGCCCACATGAGGCATTCAAGGAAACACGCGCGGCGGCAGGCGCTTTGCAGTTTGATCTTTGGGGCGTGCAGCCGCGCGACATGGAGCGCTGGAATGCGCTGAAGGCGCGCATCGCGCAGCACGGCCTGCGCAACTCACTGCTGATCGCCATTGCTCCCACGGCGACGATTGCCTCCATCACGGGATGCTATGAGTGCATTGAGCCGCAGATTTCCAATCTGTTCAAGCGTGAGACGCTCTCTGGCGAGTTCATGCAGATCAACCGCTACTTGGTTGCCGAGCTGAAGGAGCGCGGGCTGTGGAATGAGGAGATGCGCACGCGCATCAAGCTGGCCGAAGGCTCCGTGCAGGCCATCCCGGAGATTCCCGACGACATCAAGCAAATCTATCGCACGGTGTGGGAGCTGCCCATGCGCTCGCTGATCGACATGGCTGCCGAGCGCAGCGCGTGGATCGATCAGAGCCAGTCGCTGAACCTTTTTAGCGAGTCGCCCAACATTGGTCGGCTCAGCTCCATGTACATGCATGCGTGGAAGAGCGGATTGAAGACGACGTATTATTTGCGCTCGCGCCCGGCAACGCGCATCGCTAAAACCACCGTGGCACACTCGGCTGCTGCGAAGGAAAATACTGGCGTCGTGCCGGAGGTGCAAGCTGTGGCTGCCGTGGCTTGCTCGCTGGAAAACCCGGAAAGCTGCGAAGCCTGCCAGTAAAAATTTGATTTTTAGGAGTATGCCATGACCACTGCCGCACCCCGCTTCATTCTGGATCCAGGCCTATGCCTGACGCTGCGCCCCATGTTGTATCCGCAGTTCTATGAGATGTTCAAGGACGGCATTCGCAACACGTGGACGGTGGAGGAAGTGGATTTTTCCACGGATCTGGCTGACCTGCGTTCGCGTCTGAGCACGGCTGAGATTCACTTGATCCAGCGCTTGGTGGCTTTTTTTGCCACGGGCGATTCCATCGTCTCCAACAACCTGGTGCTGAATTTGTACAAGCACATCAACTCGCCCGAGGCGCGGTTGTATCTGTCGCGGCAATTGTTTGAGGAAGCCGTACACGTGCAGTTTTATCTGACGCTGCTCGACAACTACATTCCAGAGCCGGAGGATCGCGCCGCCGCATTTGCCGCGGTCGAGAACATTCCCTCCATCGCCAAGAAGGCGCAGTTCTGCATGAAGTGGATGGATTCTGTTCAGAAGTTGGATGAGCTGCGCACGGAGCAGGAGCAGCGCCAATTTTTGCTGAATCTGATTTGCTTTGCCGGAACGATTGAGGGTCTATTCTTTTTTGCTGCCTTCGCCTACGTGTACTTTTTGCGTTCGCGTGGATTGCTGCATGGTCTGGCTTCGGGAACCAATTGGGTCTTCCGCGACGAAAGCTGCCACTTGGAGTTTGCGTTTGAAGTGGTTAACGTGGTGCGCAGTCAAAATCCCGGCTTGTTTGATGCGCAAATGGAGCGCGATGTGATTCAGATGATGCGCGAAGCTGTGGATTGCGAAACGCAGTTTGCAGAAGATTTGCTCAGCGGCGGCGTGGCGGGTCTGTCTGTGCGGGAGATGCGGCAATATCTGGAGTATGTTGCGGATTCGCGCCTGACGCGGCTGGGCATCGCGCCGGTCTTCGGCTCAAAAAATCCATTCGGCTTTATGGAATTGCAGGATGTGCAGGAGCTGACGAACTTTTTTGAGCGCCGCGTCTCTGCCTATCAGGTGGCGGTTCCGGGCGAGGTTGCCTTCCACGAGGAGTTTTAAGCGATGTTGAAAGTGCAACGGCTGCACCCGGAGGCGAAGGCGCCGACGGTGGCCCATCCCGGTGCGGACTTGGGTTTTGATCTTTACGCGATTGAAGATGTGGTGCTACCGCCGGGCGTGCCGGTGCGCGTGCGGACGGGCATCGCCGTCGAAGGCCCGCCGGGCTGCGGATTCGTGCTGGGCGATCGTTCGTCGATGGCCATGCGCGGCATCACCTATGCCGGAGGCAGAATCGACGCGGGCTATCGCGGCGAGCTGCTGATTTGCCTGCTCAACGTGAATCAGCCGCAGTCGAGCCTGCGCGTGGTGCGCGACGCGGCGGGCGCGGTGATCGACGTGGTGTTGGAGCAGACAGATGTGAGCGTGAAGATCGCCAAGGGAGACAAGATTATTCAGATGTCGCCCATGCAGGCGATGACTGCGGGCGCAATTGAAGTTGTCGACGAGCTTTCTGCCTCGGAGCGCGGCGCGAAGGGCTTCGGCTCCAGCGGACGCTGAGAGGCCACTGCACGCTGATTGCCTTGCGCTGATTTGCGCGGCGCTTTCCCTTCCATATATAGTCGAGTTACTTCGCGGTGCCCGGCCTTATCAACCGGGCTGAAAAGGGAATCCGGTGAAAAACCGGAACTGCCCCGCAGCGGTAAGCAGGAACGAAGGCTCCAAACACAAGCACTGATCCGGCCACGGATTGGGAAGCTGGAGCTGGTAGGGTTCAGCCTGCAAGTCCGAAGACCTGCCGAGAAGCGTGCCCAAACCGGGCATGGCAGTACACACGCCTTCGAGGGGAAGGCGGGGTGGTGGCGGAGCTTTCCCTGCATTGCGGCAGTCTCTTCCTGCATCCTTGGTTTCCCCATGCTTTCTGTCTGGCGTTTGTGCTGTGGCGATTTCTGCCGCGCGGGGCGAATTTTGCTTACAGGAGAGTGCAGCATGGAGACACGCGCACGGAATTTGGGATTTCCACGCATGGGCCAGCGCCGGGAGTTGAAGTTTGCGCTGGAAAGCTATTGGGCAGGCAAACGCAGTGAGCAGGAGCTGCAGCAGACGGGCCGGGAGCTGCGCGCCGCGCATTGGCGCTTGCAGCAGACGGCGGGCATCGTTGCTCCTCCGTCCAATGATTTTTCTTTTTACGACCACGTACTCGACACGGCGGTGATGCTCGGCGCAATTCCGCGCCGGTATGGCTGCGCCAATGGTCCAGTGCCGCTGCCAACGTACTTCGCCATGGCGCGCGGAGGCAGCGATGCGCCCGCGATGGAGATGACCAAGTGGTTCGATACAAATTATCACTATGTGGTTCCGGAGTTTGAAGCGGACATGCGCTTTGCGCTGCGCAGCCGCAAGCCTGTGGATGAATTTCTGGAAGCGAAGGCGTTGGGAGTTGCCACGCGGCCTGTTCTACTGGGGCCGGTCTCCTTTGTGCTGCTGGGCAAGATTTCAGAAGCAGGGCAGACACAGCGGCAGGTTCTGGAGGCAATTCTTCCGCTCTACGCAGAGCTGCTGGCTCAGTTACGCGCTGCCGGGGCCGCGTGGGTGCAGATCGACGAGCCGTGTCTGGTGCTCGATCTCGACGCGCAGGCGCAGGCGCTCTACCGCACCGCGTATGCGTACCTACGCGCGCAGCGTGCGTTGCCGCAATGGATGCTGGCCACGTATTTTGGCGGTCTGAAGGAAAACACCCAGCTGGCATTGGAGCTGGGTGCGGACGGATTGCATCTGGACCTGGTGCGCGCTCCCGAACAATTGCCAGCCGTGCTGGCGGCCTTGCCGAAGAACACAGTGCTCTCGCTCGGCGTCGTCGACGGACGCAACATTTGGCGTGCAGACTTGGCGGCGGCGCATGCGTTGATCGCCCAAGCCGTGCAGGCGTTGGGCAAGGATCGCGTGGAGGTTGCGCCTTCTTGCTCGCTGCTGCACAGCCCGCATGATTTGGAGCAGGAGACCCAGTTGGACGCAGAGTTGCGCGGCTGGCTGGCCTTTGGCAAGCAAAAGCTGGAAGAAGTTGCCTTGCTGGCTGCGGCTGTGGAAGATGCCAGCCGGATTGCCGCGGCCATGCAGGCCAGCCAGGCCAGTTTGCAAACGCGCGCTGCGTCGGCACGCATCCATAACGCTGCTGTGCAACAGCGCCAGCATGCCGTGGACGCAGCCATGTTGACTCGGAAGAATCCATTTCCGGTGCGGCGGAAGCAACAGTCCACAGTGCTGGGCTTGGCGGAGTTTCCCACCACGACCATCGGCTCATTTCCGCAAACGGCGGAGGTGCGGTCGCAGCGGGCTGCGCATCGCGCGGGCAAAATCGATACGTCTGCTTATGAAAAATTTCTGCACGAAGAGATGGAGCGAGCGCTGCGCGTGCAGGAAGAGATCGGGCTGGATGTTTTGGTGCATGGTGAGTTTGAGCGCAACGACATGGTGGAGTATTTTGGCGAACAGCTCGCAGGGTTTGCCTTTACGCAGAATGGCTGGGTGCAAAGCTACGGCTCCCGCTGCGTCAAACCGCCGATTATCTTCGGCGATGTATGGCGTCCGCAGCCGATGACGGTGCGCTGGTCGCAGGCGGCACAAGCGTTGACGCAGCGTCCTGTCAAGGGAATGCTGACCGGGCCGGTGACGATTTTGCAGTGGTCGTTTGTGCGCAATGATCAGCCGCGTTCGGTGACCTGCCAGCAAATCGCGTTGGCGATTCGGGATGAGGTGAGCGATCTGGAGGCAGCGGGCATCCGCATTATCCAGATCGACGAGCCTGCCTTGCGTGAAGGCTTGCCACTGCGCAAAGCCGATTGGCAGGAGTATCTGCGCTGGAGCGTGGATGCCTTCCGCCTGGCTGCAAGTGGCGTGCAGGATGCCACGCAGATTCACACGCACATGTGCTACGCCGAGTTCAACGACATCATCGACGCCATCATTGGCATGGATGCTGACGTGATTTCCATGGAGTGCTCGCGCTCGCGCATGGAACTGCTCGACGCATTTGAGCGCACGCAGTACCCCAACGCGATTGGGCCGGGCGTTTATGACATTCATTCGCCCAGAGTGCCCAGCGTGGCCGAGATGGAGGACCTGTTGCAGAAGGCCTTGCGCGTGTTGAAGCCGGAGCAAATCTGGGTGAATCCTGATTGCGGGTTGAAGACGCGCGGCTGGCCGGAAGTGCGGCAGGCTTTGGCTTCCCTTGTGGCAGCGGCTCGGCAGATGCGCACGCGAGTCGAGGCAGCCGTGGATTGATGCGCCGCTCTGAATTCCCATTTTGGCAGGTGGATGGCTTGTAGTCTGCCTGCCAAAAGCGATGCGTCCACCAAATTGTTGCCGGGAACAGTCAGCACCGTTCATCGATTTGCATACAATGGCCGATAGGCTGTGCAGGGAAGGGCTGCGCGTTCCGGGCGGCTCTTTGCAACGGCGCATTTGAATTCGCAGATGAGCGGAGTTCCCATGGAAGACAATCTGGGGCAGGGGCGCACACGTCAGGACATACAGGGGCTGGCGGGCCGGTCGCGTTGGGCCATGAATCGCCCTGCCGCCAAGGTCTTGCTGCTGGTCTTCTGCTGCGTAGCTGTTGCAGCCGGCGTGGCGATTCATTCGCTGCACTGGTTGGAGCCGGTCGATTCGATCGGTAGCCTGCGCACGCTTGCAATTGGTGGAGAGGCCCGTTTACGCGGAGTCGTCACCTATTCCGACCCCACCAAGGTGTACATCCAGGATAGAAGTGGAGCGGTGCGGATTGATTTTCAAACATCCCATCGGATGTATCGCGCGGGTGAAGTCTTGCTTGTACGGGCGCGCAAGACGCAACCCTATGACTGGCAAATGGGGCCGAGCAGCGTAGGGCTGGAGGCGATTGAAATTCAGCCGGTCGGTTTTTGGTTTTTGCCCGCCGCCATCGATCAATCGATTCAGACTCTGCCTAGCCGGTCCGTTAGCAATATGCGCATGCAGTTGCGCGGGATTGTACGTGAGGTCCAGCCGGTCGAAGACGGCTCCTATCTCAACCTGACTCTAAACGTGGAAGACCGTGAGGTTGGCGTCACCGTGGCTCCGCCGTCGGGCCGGATTGCCGATCCTGCGAAGTATGTGGATGCAGAGGTGACCATCAGGGGTGTGCCGCAAGGGGTTTATTCAGAAGACAAGAGAATACGGTCCTTGTTTTTGCTCGTTCCAGATTTGCAGAGTGTTCGCATCACCGCACCCCCACCGAAAAAAATCCCGTTTATCTCTTCAATGCACTATCTCTTGCTGCAGAGGGAAAGTGACTTTGGCGGCCATCGCGTACGAGTCCGCGGCGTGGTTGTTTCCGAAAAAGAGACCAGCGATGGACAAGTAACGCTGATCAGCAATAATTCGTTACTGGCGAGAATTCTCTCCGATAAAAAGCAGGCGCTGGCTCCTGGCACGGATGTGGAGGTGACTGGATTTGTTGCGCCCCGCAATTCTATTTCTGATTTGCAACATGCTACTTTTCGCGTGCTGCCCCCCGGATCAGTCCAGTCAGAAACAAGCCAGGATAAGGGCACAATATCTCAGAAAGTCTTTACAAATGCCTTGGCGATTCGCACGTTGGATGGCAGAGAGGCTGACCGCGGTTTGCCTGTGCATTTGCATGGCGTCATTACATACTCGGACACGGATTGGCGGCAGGCATTCTTACAGGATGGCACGGCAGGAATTTTTGTCGATCACTTGAACACCCTCTTGGTGGCTGGCGAAGAGGTGGATTTGGATGGGATTACCAGTTCGGGAGAATTTGCACCGATTGTGATGGCTTCACAAGTGCACATATTGGGGAAGGGCACCTTCCCCAATCCACGGACCATCACTGCAGCCGAGGCAGCAACTGGGTCTGAGGATGCACAGTGGGTGACCATGGATGGCGTCGTGCATTCTTACCATGCGATTATCGATGGCCACGCCACGCTGGAGATGATGTCATCCGTAGGCAGGGTGTACCTGCAAACGTTCAACATTTCGCCCGAATTTTTGGAAAGCTTGAAGGACTCCAACATCCGCGTCCGTGGCGTTTTTGGCACCGTATTCAACAGCGACAAGCAATTGATTGGCTACCAAATGTTCACCTCGCGTGCGCAGGACATCACCGTTCTGGAGCCCCCTCCGCACAATGCGGCGCAAACACAGGTGATCCCCATAGGCGATCTGATGCGCTTCCTGCCTGGAGTAAATTTTAACCATCGCATCCGCATCCGTGGCAGCGTCGTGATGGATTCGGTTGGCCGGGAAATGTACGTGGAGGATGATTCCGGCGGAATCCAAGTGCAGACGGATACGCCCGGATCGCAGATCGGCGATCTTGTGGATGTGCAGGGCTATGTTTACTCTGGCCAGACATACACGCCCGTTTTACGGGATGCGATTGTCATCCAGCGCAGGCCCGGCATTCCCCCGGCACCGAAGGCTCTGATTCCTGATAAGGTGGATGGCCGGTTGGATAGCCAACTTGTCCGCGTCTACGGGCGGCTGGTGCGCGTAGCGAAAAGCCAGCATGGCAAGACGTTGGTGATGGCCTATCATGCCCGGATATTCAACGCACAAATCGATGACGATGTGGATATCAGTTCTTTGGATTCACTGCGGCCGGGCAGCATTTTACAGTTGACCGGCATCTGCAGAATGCAGGTGAGCGGCGATGAACTCTATCGCGTGCTCAGTGACAATCCAGATCAATTTGTTATTTTGCTGCGCACGCCGAAGGATGTCCGGGTCATAAAAGATGCGCCATGGTGGACCAGCGGATATTTGCTGTACATGCTCGCATTGCTTGCCCTGGTCGTGGTCGGCGCAATGCTCTGGGTCTCCATGTTGCGCAATCGCGTCCGCTCCCAGACAGCAGCGCTGCGCAAGGCTATGGATGCCGCCGAGCATGCCAACCGCGCCAAGAGCCAGTTCCTGGCCAATATGAGCCACGAAATCCGCACGCCGATGAATGGCATCTTCGGCATGACGGAGCTGGCGCTCTCTACCGAACTGACGCATGAGCAGCGTGAGTTTTTAAACATGGTCAAGTCCTCGGCAGATTCGCTGCTGGTCATCATCAACGACATTCTGGATTACTCTCGCATCGAAGCCGGAAAGATCACGTTTGATTCTGTGCGCATCAGCGTTCGGGATGTGGTGGCCGATGTGCTCAAGTCGGTGGCCCTGCCTGCGCACCGCAAGGGGCTGGAGGTTACCTTCCATGTGGATCCAGATGTGCCACAGGATTTGATGTGTGATCCCACGCGTTTGCGTCAAGTGTTGACCAATCTGGCGAGCAATGCGATTAAGTTCACGGAATCCGGCGAGGTGGTTATTCGCGTCAGCGAAGAGGCTCATGCGGAAAAACGGCACACGCTGCTCTTCTCCGTCAGCGATACGGGCATTGGCATTTCACCAGAGAACCAGCAGCGCGTCTTTCACGCCTTCGAGCAGGCCGATGCTTCCACAACCCGGCAATTCGGCGGAACAGGATTGGGTCTGGCCATCTCGCAACGTATTGTTGAGCACTTTGGCGGGCGCATCTGGCTGGAGAGCGAGTTGGGCAAGGGCACAACAATCTACTTCACCGCGGTGATGGATGAGGCTGAGCCGGAAGTGCAGTCGGATGGCAAGCCCCATGCCAGTACAGAGGATTTGCACGGCATCACCACACTCATCATTGATGACAACGAAACCAATCGCCGCATTCTGCTGGAGATGACGCGCCATTGGGGCATGCTGCCTGCGGGTGCAGCGTCCGGGCCAGAGGGATTGCAAGAGCTGACGCGTGCAGCCGAGCATGGGCATCCCTATCGCCTGATTCTGCTCGACGAACAGATGCCCGGCATGGATGGCATCGAGGTTATCGAACGCATTCAGGCTGATCCGCGGCTGCAAGGCGTCGTAATCATGATGCTGACTTCTTGTGATCAGGTCTCCAGCATCGCGCGCTGCCGCAGCCTGGGCGTGAACACGTACATGATTAAACCGATCCGTCCTGCAGAGCTGCAGGAGACGATTCGCAGGGGATTGGGAGAATATTCGGAAAGCGCAAGCGGCAAAACCGGCAAAAGCCAGGATGCAGCATTCACCCACGCGCCACGAGCGCTGCATATTTTGGTGGCGGAAGACAACGTCATCAATCAGAAACTTGCGCAGGCGCTGCTGAAAAAAATGGGGCACTCAGTCACCATCGCATCCAATGGCGTGGAGGCCATCAGCCATTGGAGCGGTGGAGAATTCGACATGATCTTT
>DAHWKP010000020.1:0-1540 GCA_027343585.1 Acidobacteriaceae bacterium | reverse complement strand
GCGCAAGGCCACCATCGCCGCCGCCGTGGCTCCACCACGATTGATCAGCGCCAGCGTGTGCTTGCTGGAAATGCCCGCCGCACCCAGCGCTGCACCCTTGGCAAAGCCTGCCTGCTCGATCAGCCACGCTGCGGGAATCTTTACGCAGCCTGCTCCGGCGGCAAAGTACGGCATGGCCGCATATTGCTGGCGCAGCCGTTCCGCATGGGCCGCGTCGATCACAGGATTCTTAAAGAACGATCCGGCGCTTTTGCAATCCGGATCGCCCGGGGTCAGCAACATGCCCTTGCGCTGGCGAACCATTCGCACCGCCGCACGCACCTCGGCCAGCGTGGGCGGCTCTTTGCGCCCGGCAAAGATTTGCGCCACGTCCTTATAGGCCAGCAGCGGCGCGCCCGAGCGCCGCAAACGATAGACCACGCTGGTGACGATGTAGCGCTCGCGCTCCGCCGTGTTGAAGCGGCTGCTGCGATAGGCAAACTGGCACTCTGTGTTGGGAAACTCCACCCAGCGCATGTGGCTGCGGTCGAACGCGCGCACCTGCTCGATGACCGCGCTGACCTCTTGCCCATACGCGCCCACATTCTGCACCGGCGTGCCACCGACCGTGCCGGGAATGCCGGAGAGACATTCCAAGCCCGCGCAGTTCTGCTCCACGGTAGCGGCCACCAGCCCATCCCACTCCTCACCGGCGGCAGCGGTCACCAGCACATCGTCGCCATCCATCTGCTGCTGCACGCCCCGCAATGCAATGTGCACCACGCAGCCGGAGAAGCCTGCGTCGGAGACCAGCAGGTTGCTGCCTCCGCCCAGCACAAACAGCGGCAGGCTGCGCGCCTGCGCAAACTCCACGGCTGCGGCCACATCGGCTTCGCTGTGCGCCTGCACAAACCACTGCGCTGGCCCGCCGATGCCCAGCGTCGTGTACGGCGCCAAAGAAATGTTCTGCTCCATCTCCACCGCTTCAGCGTAAATCATTCCGCAAACGCTGCAGGGCAATTGCGCCGTTTCACGCCTACCCGGCATCGAACCTTATAATGAAGAGTGAAGGCAGCCCGTGCCGTCTGCGGGCCGCACACTTCCCGGAGGAACACGCACCCATGTACCCAGAACTGATGGTCATCCCCATGCGCGAAGAGTTGACCCGCGCCGGAATTCAAGAGACCCGCACCGCTGCCGACGTTGATGCCTCACTGGCCAAGCCGGGCACCACGCTGGTCATCGTCAACTCCATTTGCGGCTGCGCCGCGGGCAAGATGCGCCCCGGAGTGCGCATGGCGCTGCAACACACAACGCGCCCAGACCAGGCCATCACCGTCTTCGCCGGCCAGGACCGCGAAGCCACAGAAAAAGTTCGCAGCTACTTTGTGGGCCATCCGCCCAGCTCGCCCGCCGTGGCGATTTTGCGCGATGGCAAACTCGTCTATCTGATGCAGCGTTCGGCGATTGAGACCTCGACGGCCCCGGCCATCGCGCAAGAGCTGACCCGCGCCTTTGACGAGTTCTGCACCAAAACCACCGCCTAGATATTCCGCCGCTT
>DAHWKP010000001.1:0-3983 GCA_027343585.1 Acidobacteriaceae bacterium | reverse complement strand
AAATCGGAAGTGGCTCCGGGGTGAACCTCCCCGAAGACAGAGACTGTGCCGCGGGGATCTCTGGAATCCCCCGCCCCCGCGGCTTCCACGTCCCACAGAACGAATCCTGGCAATTCATGTCGTTTATAGCACGAATTTTTTGCCAGTCTCCCTAGAATATTGCCTAAGGGCGACGGGGTGTACGCAGGGTAACTACTTTGCCAGAAATTCGCCCTGCGGTGCGCTCCCGGAATTGCGGAGCCTGGGCCAGAGCAATCGCTTGCGGCATCTTCTTGCTTTTCTTTATCTTGTAGTTTTTTTCTTCCCCGTTCGCTTCGCAGCGGGCTTGGCAGCTTTACCGCGTTGGCTGCTGCGGGCGCTGGTACGTGTCGTCGCAGTCTTCTTCGCTGCCTTCTTTTTCGGCGTGGTGCGTTGGGAGGGTCGGCTCGCCTTGCCTGCCTTGCTCGTTGTGCGCTTGGCGGCAACTTTTTTCGCGCCGCTGGCTTTTCCCCGGCCCGCAGCTGTCGACTTTTTGCCTGCATTTTTCTTGGCAACAGCCTTTTTCTTTGCTGCGGTCTTCGGCTTGCTCCCTGCAGCGCGCACGGCGGCCACCTTGGCCACCAACGGACGCTTCCATGCTTCTAACGACACGGCGTTGGCCGTCTTGCGCAGCCGCTCAATGTCATAGAGCGCGCGCGTCTCCTCATCAAACACATGGACAACAAAATCCACATAGTCGAGCAAGATCCACTTTGCCGTGCGATAGCCTTCCACCGAGTTGGCATACATGCCAAACTCGCGCTTCAGACGCAGCTCCACTTCGTCTGCAATCGCCTGTACCTGGCGCGGGTTGGCTCCGCTGCAAATCAAAAACGCATCGGTGAAGGCGGACTCTGCCGGATCCAACTCAAGAATGCGGGCGTTCAATGCTTTTTTTTCTTCACAGGCTGCATGCGCAGCCAGAATGTAATTGCGGGTCGTCGACGAAATGGGCATGCGGGTGGGGTAATCTCCTTGCAACGTGTAGTTTCATCGTATCGGGTTCCGTGCGCTCTTACCAGCAAGCAGAGAATACGGCTTTTGACCGTGGGAATCCGCTCTGCCCTCTCCGCCGACTACTGTTTAGGTTGAATGCGTTGGCGAGCCGGGCTGCAAAGGAATTTTCCTTCGCCTACAATGCTAGCCAGAGGGCCTTGAGCACGATTGCCGCCCGATGACTCCTGGAAGTCCCCATTGTGGCGTGCTTCCATTTTTGACGGATCCCCGTCCAAGAAGAGTGCAACCAGCTGGCCAGAGCGCCAGCGAACGTGAATGAGGCAGGACGTACGACCATGACGACTCTGCGTATTCTGAATCCACTGCGAATCAAACTGCTTGTGGCTGTGTGCGTGGTTCTGGCACCGCTGGCTCTGACTGCGCAAAGCATCCGCGTCAACTGGCGGCTGAATGCGCCTTTCTCCAGCTATAAAACCTACGTGTGGGTGCCGGGGAAGGAGAACAATCATCCCTTTTACCGCCAGTATGTGGATGAATACGTCAATTACGCTTTGAAAAACAAGAAGCACATGGTGCAGGTCTCGGCAGACCAGTCTCCTGATCTGCGCGTGGAGTATCACTTTTTGACCCAGGAAACGATGGACACCAACACCACCTACTGGGGCACCGGCGGTTGGGGCGGCTGGGGCTGGGGTGGTTGGGGATGGGGCGGCGGCATGGGTTGGGGAATGGGTGGCATGGGCTTCGCCAATACACGTCAGGTTCCCCGCACCATGGGCATCCTGACCATTGACATGTTTGACGCCCACACCAATAAGCTGGTCTGGCGCGGCCAGGCCAGCGAGGACAGCGTGGACGTTGGCAATAAAAATGAAGAAAAGCAGGTAGCCATGTCCATCTTCAAAATGATGAAGCGCTTCCCGCCACCACCGAAGTAAGGTGTGACAATCGGTACGCGCGGCTAGGCTAAGCGCGCGTACCCGCAGCTGCTGGCCTACTCCATGCCAGAGCCAAGCAGGGAAAGATACCGTTCGTACCGATACACCTGATTGCGCTGACGACCTGTTGTCTCACGAATCATCCCGAGTTCCAGCATAATGGCGATGCCTTTTTGCACCGTAGTAAAACTCATTTTTTCCGTGGAACGCAAATCTGCGATTCGGAATATAGGGGTGCGTGGCAATTGTTGAAAGGCCAACAACAGCGACTTGCTTTTTTGCATACGCTGCCGAATGCGCAGTTCATCCTCGTTAACTAGGGTGGTCAATTGTTTTGCTAGTTCGACAGCTTGATTGGCTGCCGATGCAACGGCTTCCAAGAAAAACTCGAACCATTCGTTCCATGCTCCTTCCATGCGAACCTTCTGCAGCAGAGAAAAATACTGGTCTCGATTCTGCTTCAGGTACAGGGAAAGATACAAAAGCGGTTCACGCAACACCTTGCGCTCAATCAAAAGAAGAGGAACCAACAAACGCCCAATTCTTCCATTGCCATCCAAGAATGGGTGGATGGTTTCGAATTGGTAGTGCAGCATGGCCGCTTGCAAGAGAACCGGATGTTCGGCAGCACCTCCATGCAAAAACTTCTCAAACGCATCCAGATTGCCGGGCAGCACATCCGGCGGCGTGGGAACAAAAATCGCATCTCCGGGCCGACTGCCTCCAATCCAATTTTGACTGGTGCGAAACTCTCCCGGATTCTTTTCCCTTCCGCGTCCCGAGCCTAGCAAAATCTTGTGCATCTCCCGGATCAGCCGCAGCGATAGCGGAAATCCATCTTGCATGCTCAGCATCCCATGCCGCATGGCGGCAACATAATTCGAGACTTCGCGCACATCCTCGGATGCCCGGTCGGATTCTTTGTTGATTTCAAAAAGAAGCAATTCGGAAAGCGTGGACTGCGTGCCCTCAATCTGTGAAGACAACACCGCCTCACGGCGGCAATAAAAGTAAATGAACAAATCCACGTTAGGGATCGTGTTTCCCATCCCATCCAAACGCCCAATAGCCTGATCCGCAGCACTCAATTTTTGCAAGAGAGGCCGATCCAAGGAATACTGTGGAGGTAAATCGTAGGGAATAAAAGCATTATATGGCTCCGGGGAGCCAATTGCTTGTTTGCGCACGGTACCTTGCATATGAGGTGTCATCGCGTAATTAAATTCTAGGCCGAAAATTTTAATTAGCAAGCGGCTAATTAAAATCTTTTGCAATTACGAATTTGTGCAATTCCACACTTGCATACAAACACCACGGCGGCAGAGAGTGTCTCCGCCGCCGTGGTTGTCGGTACCGTTCTGCTACTGGATCAGCGTGCCGGTGTCTCCGTTTTCCTTCTCATCGGGAGGAATCACCACGGCGGCACCCACCTTGTCGCCCTCTTCCAGGTTGAGCAGCTTGACGCCCTGCGTCGAGCGGCCCGCCTCGCGGATCGTCTTGGTGTCAATGCGGATGATCTTGCCAAACTGGCTAATCACCATCAACTCGCTGGACTCATCCACCAATTGAATGGAGCTGACCTTGCCATTCTTGGCCGTGGTCTTCACATTGATGACGCCTTTGCCTCCGCGCGATTGCAGGCGATACTCGTCCACATCGGTGCGCTTGCCAAAGCCATGCTCGGTGACGGAGAGGATCAGGCAGGCGCAGGCCCCACCAGCTTCCGTCTTTTTGCGTTCGCTGGGCGTGACCGCTGCTCCAACCAGATAATCCTTGGCTCCCAGATCAATGCCGCGCACGCCGTAGGCAGGTCGACCCATGGAACGCACGTCATTTTCGTCAAAGCGAATCGCCATGCCCTCATGCGTGGCCAAAAAGACTGCTTGCTTGCCGTCGGTGATGCGAACGGCCACCAGTTCGTCTTCCTTATCCACGCCGATGGCGATGATGCCGCGCGCCATGACGTTGGAGAAATCCTTGAGTGGCGTGCGCTTCACCGTGCCCTGGCGCGTGGCGAAGAAGATAAACTTGCCTTCCTCCTCCAAATTGCGCACCGGCAGAATGGCGCAG
>DAHWKP010000128.1:0-14206 GCA_027343585.1 Acidobacteriaceae bacterium | reverse complement strand
GATGACGCCCACGACCCTGCCATCGCCGCGCAGCTCGCGCTGCAAGAGCAGCAGGAGAAGGAGTACAACGCCGCTCCCTTCCATCCCTTTATTGAATCGCCCGGCGGTGCAGCCGCGCCCGCACCCACCGGCCCTGTGAATCCGCTGGTCGCGCAAGGCCGCGGCGTCTTTGATAACAACGGCTGCTCCGGCTGCCACGGCGAAACCGGCATGGGCGGGCCTGTCGCGCCCGGCCTGTCTGGCATCACCACCAAATACACCGCCGACCAGATCACGGCCATGCTGCACAACCCTACCGCCAAAATGCGCGCGAGAGGAATGCCGGCCTTTGATCTCTCTGCGCATGACATGTCCGCGCTGTTGAGCTATCTCGGCGTCATCGGCACCAGCGCGGCTAATGTGCCTGCCGCCTACAGCGTGGCCCAGCCGAAGAGCGAAGCTCCACACGCAGCGGGGCCTGCGACCGCTACACCGGCAGGCGCGCCGGTACCCGATGCGGCGGCCATTGCCGCAGGCCAGCAATTTTTCCATCAACATTCCTGTTTCGTCTGCCACGGCCCCACGGGCGGCGGCAACCGACGCATTCCGCCCATGTCCACGCTGTTGGCCACGGTGAATGACACGCAACTGGAGGCACTGCTGCACTCTCCCAGCGCCAAGATGCACGCTGGCGGCATGGGACCCGTGAAGGCCACGCCTGCTGAGATGACTTCGCTGCTGGCCTTTTTGCGATCTCTCGCTCCTGCGGCGGCTGCACCCACAACCGGCGCGAGCGCCACGCCCGCTTCGGCTGCGCCTGAGGCCAATCCCTCTGGCGCAGAGCCAACTTCCGCGCCAACACAGACGCCTGCGGCTGCACCCGCCGCCATGCCTGCCAGCGCGCAAAGCACGCCTGCTTCGCCGGGACGAACGATCTTCATCAACAACGGCTGCGCCGCCTGCCACGGACGCAACGCGCAGGGCACAGCCTTTGCTCCCTCGCTGGCCGGTGTGCCCGCCAAGCTGCAGCAGAGCCGGTTTGCGGCGCTGCTGCGCAACCCCACGCAAAAGATGCGCGATGGTGGCATGCCCGTCTTCCCGCTCAGCGATACCGAGATGCAACAACTGGCTGCGTATCTGAATGGGCTGGGAGCAACGCCAGCTTCCACCCCCCGCACGCAGCCAGGCGCGCACATGGCTATGGTTGCGGCTGCGGCTTCATCCACACCAGCGGCCCATGCGGCTCCGGCGCATCCGCGCGCGTTGACCGCAGAAGAGCTGCGCGGCAAGGCTCTCTTTGAACGCAGCACCTGTGCAAGCTGCCACGGTGAAGGCGGCCTGACCGGCACCGTCGCCGCGCCGCCACTGGCAGGCACGGCCTCGGAGCTGCCCGCAGCCATGATCGCCAACCTACTGCGCCACCACAGCAAGCCGATGCAGCAAGGCGGCATGCCGCTAACCAACTTCAACCCGCGCGATATGCAGGCCATCGTCGCCTACATCCGCTCCTTGCCCGATACACCTGCACCCTAAGCAAGTACGAAAATTTAGGACAAGAAAAAAGATCCCAGTTGCGTAAAACAACTGGGATCTTTTTTCTTGGGTTGGAAATTATGCTTCGGCGTACTCGGCTTCGTTTTCGTCGACGCCGTAGCGACGCAGCAGGTTGGGCAGGTTCTGGGAGAAAGCGGAACGCGGCATTACCGCATCGCAGCCAGCCTCGGCTGCCTTCACCTTCAAGTCCCCCTGCAGATGCGAGAGAAATCCAATCACCGAAACGGTGCGCTTCAGCTTGGACTTCAACTTGGGGATCAGCGTCAGTGGCTTGGCGTTGGCGTTGTTCAAGTCAAAAACAATCAGCGCGGGCCGTTCATTCTCCGGAGCTTCGGTCAGGCGCTCGACAATGTCCTTGTCATTTTTGACAAACACCACTTTGACGCCCAGCTTGCGCGCCGTTTCCTGAATCTTGGCCAGGAAAAAGAGTTCCTCGATAAAGCAGTAAATGCGCGTGGGAGCATCCGTGTCCGCTCCATTGCCCTGCACAGTGGGAAACTCCTGCACATCGCCGTAGACAACGGCGTGCGTTCCATTCCCGTTGCCATTACCATTGCTGCGCTGCAATTCAATTGTGGACGGAGGCGCGTCGGCAAAATTGCCGTTCGCTGCGCGATAGCTGTGATCCATGGGGCCAACGAAGGTGCGCGGCTGGCGACCCTGCCGGTTGTTGCGGCGCTGCGGTTGCGCCTGCCCGTTGCCGGGGTTGGCGCTCTTAAATTGTTTTTTCTTGAAGAAGCGCTTTTTGCCGAGCCGCTGTTGCTGGCCTGCGCCGTTTTGTCGAAACTGCCCGGTGGGTTGCCCCGTAGCCTGTTCCGCACCGCTGGGTGCCTGCGCTTCGCTGCTGCCACTCTGTTGGGGGATTGGCGCGGAATAGGATTGCGACTGCTGCCCATTCGGTGGGCCTTTGCGCTTGCGTCGTCTGCGGCGATACATGGGATTGGCACCAGCCTGCTGGGGTGCCGTTGGTTCCACGGGTTCCATTGTCATGCACACACTTCCTTGGCACCTGCATTGGCGCCGTTTCCTGCCTTGGCCCTGCATCGGGCCAACTACACGTCCACCGTTGCCGATGCCGTGGTTCTGCCGTCTGCCGCCTGTTTCGTGTTGTTGTCGTGTTCGGTTCGGCCTTAGCCAGTGGCCGCTTGCAAAACGCTCCCACAGGAGCGACTGCCCAGCACACTGACCCGCCATGCCCGACAAGCATTCGCACCAACGTTCGTGCGCTCACCTGTTTCTTCGGATCGTCTCTTTCACGCTTGTGTTGCGTCCACTCTTCTCAATGCTACTGGCGAGCCACGTTGGTTCTGGGGTGGTGTGGCATCAGCCAAATTATGATGGGCAACTCAAATACTACTCTGGATGCTACCGTATGGCAAGTCTGCGCAATGGGACACTCCACAACCCTGTGCGTACCCACGCAAAACCGTGCGCGCCTTGCTGCGCCACTGCCAACGGCGATTGCGCACGAAACTGCACGTACACACAAACCATTTTATATCAAGATGATGCAACTTGCTTTACGGGGCCTCTGGCCTCCCGGTACGGGGTAGCCCCTTGCTTGCCGATCCATCTGCGGCCATGGGCACAACCGCATGGAACCCTGCAATTTATTTTCTCTGTTCCGGTCGAACTTGCTGGGCCGAGTGTCCCGCCGCCTGTGGCTGGCGGGATCCTTCCACGACCCGTTCGATTCTCGGACTCACCCCGTTAAGGGTGCGGATGCCTCGCTGGAATACGCAAGATCTAACTGCAATCAAGATTCCAAAGATTGATTCTATTCTTATCAATCAGATGGCTTCGATTTCCACATTGGAACTTTATGAATATCCATAGAATTACCTCTGAAAATTCCAAAATTGGATTTATCTGCCTCAGGCAGGCACTTCCGTCCAGGGCAGGTACGCTGCCCCCAAAATTCCGGAATCCGCGCCCAACTCCGCCTGTGCGACATGAGTTTTTCCGGGCGTCCGCGCGGCCTTTTCCGCCTCGTTTGGCTCCGTGGCCCGGTAGACGTAGGCGCGCTCGCGCAATTCCCTGTACAAAGCGGGCGCAAACAGAGGCCACGCCGCCGCACTTCCTCCACCCAGAACATACAGCGGCAGGTTGAGGATATTGACCAGTGCAGCCAGTGTCAGCCCCAGACAGCGCCCCATCTCCGTAAAGATGGCCTGCGCCTGAGCATCACCGGCCTCGGCCAGCTTGGCCACATCGTGCGCTTGGAACGAAACATTGTCGTGGGCGAGTTGAGCCAGAGCGGAGTGGGGCTGGGCCGCTGCCGCAACCGATTCGAGCGCCATCCGACGCAGACCGGTCGCCGAGGCGTACAGCTCCAAACACCCACGGCTCCCGCAGCCACAGGGAGTGCCTTCGGGCACCACGGTCATGTGCCCAGCCTCGCCGGCCATGCCATTGGCTCCCTGCCAAACATGCCCGTGAAGAATAATCCCATTGCCCACGCCCGTGCCCAGCGTCAACATACACAGGGAGTCCACCCCATACTGTTTGCCGGCCCCAAAGCGCGCCTCGGCCAGCGCGGCCACATTGGCATCACTTTCCAGCAAAATGGGCTGCTGCAGGCGGCTTTCAATGGCCCGGCGCACATCAAACCCATCCCATCCGGGTAGATTGGGAGGGCGGCGCAGAATGCCCGCTGGCAACTCCAACGGGCCGGGCGTGCCCACGCCGACGCCCACGCATTTTCCCGTGCCCTTCTGGCGCAGGCGCAGCGCTTCCACGGCCTCGCACATATCGGCCACAACGGTATCCCGGCCCTCTCGCAAGCGTGTGCGCAAGGCAATCGTGTCGGTTAATGTTCCCTCTTGCCGCATCACGGCAACCCGCAAATTGGTTCCCCCTAAATCAATGCCGATTGAATACATTCCCGACACAGTGAAGTCTCGCTTTCGTTTTGGAGTTTCCGCCCGTTGGAAGGAGTCGTTATTTTCAGGTGGCCGAAAAAATCATACTACGGTTCGCAGTCGTCTTTGGCTATTGTTGACACTGTCGGCAGGCATGTGTGCCCCTTCCCGCCACGATCGAGCGCTGAATCGGCGCTCCACAGACACGGCAGGGCTGGCCCGTCCGCAGATAGACACAGTGTTCCAACTGAAAGAATCCACGCACACCGTCTGCGTCCACATAATCGGAGACCGAGGAGCCACCGCGCGCAATGGCCCGGCGCAGCACCGCTTGCAAGGCACGGCGCAAACGCAACAGCTCTGCCCGGCTCAGACTGGAAGCGGGACGATGCGGAAGAATCCCCGCGCGAAACAGGCTTTCATCGGCGTAAATGTTGCCCACCCCATGCAGCAGGGTTTGATTCAGCAGCAGCGCTTTGATCGGCGCATTGCGCCCAGAAAAAATCGCAACGAACGACTCTGCCGTGATCGTCAACGGCTCCCTGCCGGTTCCGGCGAATTCCCCACCATCGCTCATGGCATGAATGGCCAGCCGTCCAAAGCGTCGCGCATCTACAAAGCGCAACTCCCGCCCATCGTCCAAGTGCAACGCGGCATGCGTATGGGTGGGAATGGGGACGTCGGCGTGGCTGACCAGCAAGCGGCCCGTCATGCCCAGATGCACCAGCCATTGCGTACGCACGCGGCTCGCAGCTCCTGCACGCCCCGTTGGGCGCTCGGCCAGGTCCACCACGATGTGTTTGCCCACGCGATGCACGCGCGCGATGCTGCGGCCTTCCAGTGCAGCCATCATGGCCGCGCGCGGGGTCTTGAATGGCTCCGGTTTGCGCCCCAGGCGCACGGAGACGATGCTGCGCCCGCGCACACGCTCATCGACACCACGCGCCACAGTCTCCACTTCGGGCAGTTCTGGCATGTTCTCTCCATCGTTTTCCACCAAACCGAGTTTGGTGCCGGTGTGATTTTATCCGCGTACAGGGTAGTATAGGATCAGACCTTGGGAGCGCTTCGCGTTTGCACCGGAGCCGCACCATTTTCCCGGAACAAACCAGCCGCTTGCAGCAGCGCGCCCAGAGCACGCCAAGCGGAGGGTGTGCGCCGGATTCTACAGACGGGAAGAAACATGCCAGCAAAGACAGCCGTGGTTTTGGGCGCCCAATGGGGCGATGAAGGCAAAGGAAAGATTGTCGACGTGTTGTCCGACCGCTTTTCGGTCGTGGCCCGCTATGCCGGAGGCCACAACGCCGGCCACACCGTCATTATTGGCGGCAAAAAGTTTGTGCTGCAACTGATTCCCTGCGGCGTGCTGCGACCGGATTGCATTGGCGTCATTGGCAACGGCGTCGTGCTGGACCCGGTGGCCTTTTTGCAGGAAGTGGCCCGCTTGCGCGAGTTGGGCATTCACCCGGATGGCAAGCTCTTCGTCTCCAACCGCGCGCACGTCATTCTGCCCTATCACCGCATGATCGAGCTGGCGGCGGAAAACGCCCCCGGACGCATGAAGATTGGCACCACCAGCCGCGGCATTGGCCCTGCCTATGAAGACAAGATGAAGCGCGGCGGCCTGCGCGTGGTGGATATGCTGAATCCCGCGCTGTTGCGCACGCACATCCAGAACGCCTGCCATGAGAAGAACACCATCGCCCGTGCGTTGTTTGGCGCCGACCCGCTCGACGCCAACAAAATGTACGACGAGTACGCCCGTATCGCCGAGCAGCTTGCGCCCTACGTCACGGATACCGGCGTGCTGCTGAACCAGGCGCTGCGCGCAGGCCAGAGCATTCTGTTTGAAGGCGCGCAGGGTACGCTGCTGGACATCGACCACGGCACCTATCCCTTCGTCACTTCGTCGTCGGCCACGGCAGGCGGAGCCTCCATCGGCACGGGCATCGGCCCCACGGGTATTGGCACGGTCATCGGCGTCACCAAGGCTTATGTGACGCGCGTTGGCGAAGGTCCCTTCCCCACGGAGATTCACGACGCAACCGGCGAGACGCTGCGCGCGCGCGGGCAAGAGTATGGCGCGGTCACCGGACGGCCCCGCCGCTGCGGCTGGGTCGATCTGCCGCTGCTGCGCTACTCCAACCAGATCAACGGCGCGGAGTGGCTGGTGGTCACCAAGCTGGATGTGCTGGATGCCATGGAAACCATCCCCGTTTGCACCAGCTACAAGATCGACGGCAAAGTCACCGATGTCATCCCCGCCGACGTGCGTGGGCTGGAGTCGATTGAACCAATCTACAAAAATCTGAAGGGCTGGCGGCAATCGACGGAAGGCATCACGGACCCAGCGAAACTGCCCGCGGCGGCACAAGAGTATCTGAAATTTCTGGAGGCGGAGTCCTGCGCGCGCATCGGCATGATCTCCACCGGCCCGGATCGTGCGCAGACCATGTGGACGCCGGAGTTTACCGACACGCTGAACGCGATGGCAGCCAAGCGCTAGGCCAACGAAGCAAACCATGGAACGCTGCACCCCCAAGGACACTGCCTTATGATTACCTTCGTTGTCCGCATGCGCTTTGCTCCCGAAGACCGAGAACGGGTGGCTGCAGCGCTGCGCCCGCTCACCGAAGCCTCGCGTCAGGAGCCGGGCTGCGTCACCTACATCCCGCATGAGCTGGCCGACGATCCCAACACGATCCTGATCTATGAGCAGTTCCGTGACGCAGCAGCACAGGAGGCGCACCGCAACTCTGCGCACTTTCATGAGTACGCCATCGGCGGTCTCTACCAGTGGATGCGCGAGCGCAGCATTGAAGACTGGAACGCGCTGGCGTAACCATCCGCGCCTATCTCTTTTGCCTGCAATGTGTACGGTTCATCAAACAGGTACAGGCCCCAAATTTCTCTTTGACTCCCCCGTGCAATCGGGCTACGATCCTTGGGACAGATCGCCATGCGCCCCCTCGCACAGCATCGGATTCCAGTACGGCACCACTGGCTGCCTCAGCGTGGGAATTCTTGGCTGCGTGCAGCACGCTGCACCGGGCTGCTTTTCTTTGCGGGTGCAGCGTGCGCGCATGCCCTCCCGCACCATGCCCATACGCCGAAGACGGTGCGACAAACTATTGCAACGTTGGAGCAGCGCTGGACTGCAGCGGAGCTGAGCGGAAACGCCAACACACTCGGCTCCATGCTGGCCGAAGATTACCTGGGCATTGCTCCGAATGGCAGTCTGGACTCCAAGGCGGACACACTTCGCTCGGTGCGGGATGGCCGGATCCGCTTCGCCTCCATCAAAACGACGACTCACAAGATTCGCGTCTATGGCAGCACAGCCGTCGTAGTCTCGACAGCCGAGGTCAGCGGCACATATGACGGCCACCCCATCAGCGGGCGCTACCGGTATACGCGCGTCTATCATCTGGATGGCGCAGGCTGGAAGATTGTCAGTTTTGAGGCCAGTCGCATTCGGGAACACGGACGCGACAAGGCCGCCAAGCTTTCCGCACAATCATAACGCGGTCTCGCATCAGACTTGAGCCAGCGCATCCCGCAGGCGGTCGCCTGCCGTCTCCACATTTTCTGGCAACACGCGTGTTTCGCCGGTCACGGTCATAAAATTGGTGTCGCCCGTCCAACGCGGCAGCATGTGCAGATGTAGATGCCCGGCCACACCAGCTCCTGCGGCCTTGCCCAGATTCAATCCCAAGTTGACGCCCTCGGGCCGATAGACGCGGCGTAGCGCGCGCTCCAGCTTTTGCGCCAGCAGCATCATCTCCGTGGCCACGGCGGCATCCAGCGCGCCAAAGTCAGCCGTATGCGCGTACGGCAGGATCATGGCGTGGCCGGAGTTGTAGGGATACGCATTCATGCACACGAAGCAATGCTGCGCGCGCAGAATGATGTTTGCCGCGCGATCAGCCTCCAGTTGCGCCATGCCGTGTTCGACGGCATACTGCGCGGACTGTTGCATATTGCAAAAGACGCATTGCGTATCTCCCGGCCAAGCACTGAGCGCAGCGGGCACTCCCTGTCGCGGCTCCGTATCGGCTCTGCTGACGTATCGGTACCGCCAAGGCGTCCACAATAGATCCATAAACGGCAGTATAGTCATGCCGCGCGGACCGTGCAGCTGCGCGCAGGTAGGAAGGGACGGAATCGCGCGCTCCAGAAAAGCATTGACCTGTCTGTCCGCGATTGCTATAGTCAGATTGGGAGCACTGTGCGCTGGACTCCTGCACAGCCGCTTCCCAACCGGATTTCCATACATCCCGAACCGAAGTTCCTCTGGTATGTTTCTGCTGCGTGAACTGGTGCTCTGCGCCCCGTTCTCCTTCGTAACCATCAAGAGCAGAATGCAAGATTCAGGGTGGAAGAAGTCCGAGGTTCCGTTGCAGGGTCAGGTGGGCGGCTTGCGCAGCGCTACACTGGACAATGCAGCCGGAAAAACAGGTGGTGACGAAATGGTTCATCACTTGTCGCACGGAGTGCGCAACGCAATCCGGCTTTGCGCTAGTGCTATAGGAGTCCGGAACTGTTACGCATGGGCAAAACCCTCCATCCCGATACCGCAGAGAGCAATCCCCTGAACACCGAACTGGAAACCAACGTCATCGCCTTGGTCGCGGCAGAAGCCGACGCCCCCGAATCCACCTACACCTCCGCTGGCAGCAGCGAGCCAACCCACACGTCTGACGAAGAAGCCGCGTTTGAAGATTTTGCAGCGGCACTGGAATCCTTTGACCGCGAACAGGCCGCCGAGGCCGCCGCGCTGGCAGAGGACAGCCTCGTCACTGGCACCGTCGTCAAGCTGACGGACAAGCATGTCGTCGTCGACGTGGGACTGAAGTCAGAGGGATTGATTCCCTTGGCGCAAGTGCTGGACCATACAGGCCAGTCCAAGCTGCAACCCGGCCAAGTGATTGAGGTGGTCGTCGAACGCGATGAGTATGAGGGCGGCTATCTGCTCAGTTATGAGCGAGCACAGCGCCATCGCATCTGGGACACGCTGGAGAAGGCTGCCGCCGACAAAACCACCGTCAGCGGTGTGGCCATCAGCCGCGTCAAGGGCGGACTCACAGTCGACATCGGACTCAAGGCATTTCTGCCCGGCTCCCAAGTGGAGATTCGTCCGGTTCGCAACTTGGAAAGCTACATTGGCCAGACGCTGGAAGTGCGCGTCATCAAGCTCAACAAGAAGCGCGGCAATGTGGTCGTCAGCCGCAAAGAAATTTTAGAAGAAGAGATGAACGCCAAGCGCTCTGTAACCATGGAGCACTTGGAAGAAGGCACCATTCTGACCGGCGTGGTGAAGAACCTGACCGAGTACGGCGCGTTTGTGGATCTCGGTGGCATCGATGGTCTGCTCCACGTCACCGACATGTCGTGGGGACGCCTGTCGCACCCACGCGATCTGGTCAACGTCGGCGATGAGATTCAGGTGAAGGTGCTGCGCTTTGATAAGGACAAGCAGCGCATCTCACTGGGCTTCAAACAGCTCACACCCGATCCCTGGCTGGATGTGGCGGAACGCTACCCCATCGGCGCACAGGTGCGCGGACGCATTTTGAGCGTGACGGACTACGGTGCTTTTGTCGAACTGGAACAAGGCATTGAAGGCTTGGTACACGTCTCGGAAATGTCCTGGTCCAAGCGCATGAAGCATCCGTCAAAGATGGTCAAGCCCGGCGACGAGATTGACACCATCATTCTGAGCGTCAATCCCAGTGACCGGCGCATTTCGCTCGGCATGAAGCAGCTCCAGGAAAATCCATGGGAGCACTTGGCCGAGAAGTACACGGCTGGCACCACCGTGGAAGGTCGCGTGCGCAACCTGACCGAGTTCGGAGCCTTCATCGAAATTGAAGACGGCATTGATGGTCTAGTCCACGTTAGCAATATGAGCTGGACCAAGCGCATCAAGCATCCGTCGGAAGTAGTAAAGAAGGGCGACAAGGTTCGTGCCGTTGTTCTTGGCATCGAGCCGGAGCACCGCCGCCTTTCGCTGGGCATGAAGCAGTTGCAGCCCGACATCTGGGATACCTTCTTCGATCAGCACCGCATCGGCGATGTGATCCATGGCAAGGTGCTGCGCATTGCTCAATTTGGCGCGTTCGTGGAACTGGCTGAGGGCATCGAAGGCCTCTGCCACATCTCGGAAGCCACCGATGCTACCGGCGTTCCCGTCAAGCTGGATGTTGGACAGGAGCATGACTTCAAAATCATCAAGAACAATCCAGCGGAAAAGAAGATTGGTCTCAGCCTGCGCGCTGTAGGCGATGAGGCCAGCCGCGCCGATGTGGAAGCCTACAAAGGCCCCACGCACTCCGGCTCCGGTTCTGGATCCTCAGGTTCCGGATCTTCCTCTTCTTCGTCCTCCACCACGCTGGGCGATCTACTCAACTGGAAGCGCAGCGAACGCGAGTAGTCCGGACTCCATCCGCAACAGAAAGGCCGTCCGATTGGACGGCCTTTCTGTTGGCAGCCTAAAATTGTTCGCTTCTACTTTGTTATCGCAATGTGCAGATTGATGAGCAGATTTTTCTTGGGGTCGTAGGAGCTGATTGTTTTGGTTCCACTTTTCTTGCCCTGCGACTCTGCCCACAGCGTGTAGTCATCATCGCCAGAGATACCGCCAAAGCGGTAAATCCCATCAGCTTCGGTAATGTAGCTGCGTACATCCAGCGTGCGCGTATCCTGCAAATAGACGATGGCCCCGTTCAAAGGGTGCTCTGCAGCGTCCTCAACCTTGCCATTGATGGTCTTGCGCACAGATTGCCCCATCGCCATTCCACACACAACCACCAGGCCTGCACACACCACGGCTGCGCAGACAAGGCCGATGCGACGACTGCCACCCCCATTATTCATCCTCATCCTCATCGGCTACGCCATACTCTGAATCCTCATCTTCATAGCCTTCCGAATCCATTTTGTTCAACTCCAATGGATCGGTGCCGACGACCTCAAATTCTGCTCCGCATTCCTCACAAAGCAGAACCTCACCTTCATCAACCTCATCCTCATCCACGTCAAACGGGGCATCGCACTCAGGACAGATGGGCATGTTACCTCCAAGACTGAAAATAGATTGACCCAAAGAACTGCAAAGATGCAAGCGGAGATTTCGGGCGCATCGATCTCTAGTTTCCCGGCTGGGGCCACCCGCCGTCAAGTGCGGCGCATCGCGTTGAAATGCCTTGACTTGTGCGTGTGTTTTTCTGGGATTAGGCTGGAACTGTCACGCGGGCCTGGCTCTTGCGCGCAGTCTCTTTCGCCTTCCACGCCAAGCGCAACAGCAACAGCACGACCAGCACCGCAGTCACCTTCCATGGGGTGCGCACGCCGGGCTTGACGATCCACCAATAATGAATCACGGCAGCCGTCGCAGCCAGGTAGACCGCGCGATGCAGCCACTGCCAGCGCTTGCCGCCCAGCGTGCGTACCGCCCACTGTGTGGATGTGGCCGCCAGTGCCAGCAAAATTACCCAGGCAAAGATGCCGACTGTAATGAACGGCCGCTTGACGAAATCATGCGCCATGGCATGCAGATCGAATTCCGAAAAAAGCCAGACCCACGTGAGCAAATGCAGGCAGGCATAAAAAAATGCGAAGAGTCCCAGCATGCGACGAAAACGAATGAGCCAGGCAAGGCGCGAGTGCAGCCTGCGCAGCGGGGTGATGGCCAGCGAAGCCAGCAGAAAATACAGCGCCCAGAAGCCGGTGCGGTGGGTAATCTCCGCCACTGGATCGGGGCCAAGCTGGTTGGTGAATCCATCCGCAACCAGCAGGCCGAGCGGCACAAGACACGCTGGGAAAACGATCCATTTCAAGCCACGAATCCAACGGTTTTTCATCGTTAAAAATTCTTTCGCAAATCCATGCCCGCGTACAAGGATGCCACTTGGTCGCCGTAGCCGTTGAACATCAACGTGGCCTGCCGCGCCTTCCAGAAGGGAGCGCCGATCACGCGCTCATATTTCTGGCTCCAGCGCGGATGATCGACGCTGGGATTCACGTTTGAATAAAATCCGTACTCATTTGGTGCCGACTCATTCCACGTGGTGCGCGGCTGCTTTTTGACGAAGCGCACCTTCACAATGGACTTGGCGGATTTGAAGCCGTACTTCCACGGCACCACCACGCGCACCGGCGCTCCATCCTGATTCGGCAAGGCCTGCCCATACAGCCCAAAGGTGAGCAGCGTCAGCGGGTGCATCGCCTCATCCATGCGTAAGCCCTCTGAGTAAGGCCAGTCGAGGGAAATCTCCTTGATCCACGGTTCTTGATTCAGGTTTTCGTAGGAGAGAAACTGCACGTACTTGGCCGTGCTGAGCGGTTCGCACTCCTTGATGAATTCCGCGAGCGAATATCCATCCCACGGAATCACCATGCTCCAAGCCTCGACGCAGCGATGGCGGTAAATCCGCTCTTCCATCGGACGCAGCTTGAGCAGCGCGTCGATGTCGAAGGTCTTCTTCTTTTTCACTTCGCCCTCCACGCTCACCGTCCATGGGCGCGTTTGCAAGCGCCAGGCATTTTTTGCCGGATCGCTCTTGTCCGTGCCAAATTCATAGAAGTTGTTGTAGGTGGTGATGTCCTGAAACGAGGTGGGCGTAATGCCCGAGGTGGAGAGCTTGCTGGGCACGGTGGCCAGCTTGGTGGCGGCTTGAACCCCTTCGCGCGGTGCGGCTACGTCGAGCAGTCGCGCCCCCGCCAGCGCGGTGACGCCCGCAAGCGCAGCTCCCTGCATAAACGCGCGACGGTTCCTGTAATCCGATAGCGAAGTAATCTCAGACGAAGCGATACCGTTCGATTTACGAATCAACATGCAAACTCCTCACCCTGGGTACGACGAAGAAATGAAGGAAAAGTTACATTTATGCGGAAACTTGGAGGTCGGACTTAGCCCCAACATATTGGGCGTGCGTCTTTTTCCAATTCATAATTGGTCCCTCTAAATACTTCCATGAGAGCGCTGCAATTGCCAGCGAACTCACCAAGGACGCCGGTAGCGCAATGATGTGCGGCAAGTGTTCCCGCCAGAACATGAAGCAGGCAACATGCACGAGATACAGGCAATAGCTGATCTTGCCCAGCCAGCACAGTGTACGGTTTCGCAGAAACCGCGTCAGCATTCTTTGCTGTCCACTCCATACAAGAGCAGAAAAAAGGAGCATTGACCATGCCGCCCAAAGCAGCGTGTATTCAAAGGTGTCAAAGATACGGAGATGCATCGGAGTTTTTAGATGTACGCCAAGTGCAAGGTCCAGGCAGATCGCCCCCGCGAGCAAAATGCCAATCATCGCGTTCAACCATCGAGCATGCGCTTGTCCCCATGTACGCATATCCTCAGCATGGAGCATCCAAAGAATCGCCAGCAAGGCTCCTGCGGCCAGGGAATCCATCTGGCCCAGAAATGTTTGTTGAATTCCTGCTGGAGTTGGATAAAAAATATAGAAGTACCGAATAACGGGTGCGACAACCAAAACCCCAATTAAACACCGGATAAGTGTCCGATTGCGCGCGACCATCCAAATGACAAGTGGTGCCCACAATAGATAAAAAACTTCCTCAACCGATAAAGACCAGAGCACTGGGTAATCCGCCCAAACCGGATGAGGAATGATCCATAAATGGATGGCATGCGGAGAGACCACTGCCTGTAAAAATAACAGGTAGTACGCTGCAGTTTTCCAAGATTGCGGCGTGTGCAAGATCGCCGAGCACGCCAGCCAAAACAATACAACCAAGTAATACAGCGGAAATATGCGCAAAATGCGGCGTGCATAAAACGTCTTTATCGG
>DAHWKP010000126.1:0-2299 GCA_027343585.1 Acidobacteriaceae bacterium | reverse complement strand
TTCCTTACAATAAGACCCATGTCGCATCCTGCGGAACGCGCCGATACTTCCAACCTGATTCGCGGACGCGCCACGGTGGGGGATTTTGACCTGACCCTCTGCACCGATGGCGCATATTTACTCGACGGCGGCGCGATGTTTGGCGTGGTGCCCAAAACGCTGTGGTCGCAGCGTGCGCCCGCCGATGCGGCCAACCGCATTCTGCTCGGCACCAACACGGTCGTGGTGCGCACGGGCCAGCATACGGTGGTCATCGAGACCGGCATCGGCAACAAATTACCGCAAAAGTTGCAGGAGATTTACGCCTGCCAACAGCTTTTGCCGCAGAGCCTGGCCGCCGCAGGCGTGCGCCCCGAGCAGGTCGATGTGGTCATCAACACCCATCTGCACTTTGACCACTGCGGCTGGAACACGACGCGCACGGCATCGGGCGCGGTGGTGCCCACCTTCCCCAATGCGCGCTACTTTGCGCATCGCGGTGAGGTGGAACATGGTCACCTGCAACTGGAGCGCGACCGCATCAGCTACATCAGCGACAATTATGATCCGCTGGTTGCCTCGGGGCAGATGACGCTGCTCGACAGCAATCAGGAAATCGTGCCCGGCATTTCGGTGGAGGCCTTCCCCGGCCACACGGCGCAGATGCTGGCCGTGCATATCGACTCTTGCGGCCAGCGCGCCACCTACATCTCCGATTTAATTCCCACCAGCGCGCATTTGGATGTGACCTGGGTGATGGGCTATGATCTGGACCCGCTGACGTGCATCGAGCAGCGCAAGCGTTTTTACCAGCGCGCCATTCCAGAAAAGTGGCTGGTGCTCTTTACCCATGACCACCACACACCGATGGGCCGCATCGCGCTCAACGAAAAAGGCAAGCCCACGTTGCTGCCTGCGGAGTGAACGGCGCAGCAGCAGGTGCGCGCTGGGATCGTGCCGTGAATATGTTTTCTGCTTGCCTTCCGTATAGTGTATAGCTACTCTATACGTGTGATCCAGAGCTATCGACACAAGGGACTGCGTGCATTTGCGGAGACTGGATCCAGAGCCGGCATCCAGCCGAAACATGCGGACAGGCTTCGCAGGCTCCTCACCGCGCTGGATGCAGCGGCGCGTGCAGAAGATATGGCTGCACCCGGGAACCATCTCCACGCTTTGAGTGGCAGCCTGCAAAACCATTGGGCTGTGCAAGTCAGTGGGAATTGGAGATTGACATTTACCTTTCATGGAGAAGATGTAGCCTTACTTGACGATCAGGACTATCACTAGGGGGAGAAATAGAATGATTCACAATCCAGCACATCCGGGAGAGGTATTACGCGACTACCTGGGCACTCTTACGATTGGCGAAGCTGCGCGGCGGCTCAGCGTAACGCGCGCGCACTTGTCTCGCATCTTGAACGGGCACGCCAGCATCACGGCCAGTATGAGCTTACGCTTGGCGGCAGCGCTGGGGACAAGTCCAGAATTTTGGGTGAAGATGCAGATGAACTATGACCTATGGTGGGCGAGAAAACAAAAACTGCCGAAGGTGCGCCCATTTCCGCGCATGGTTGCCAGCGCCTGATCTGTATTTTTTAGCTTTGCGGTGTCAAGGCTTGGGAACGCAGCCTACACCGCGTAATGCGCAAAGCCACGATGGACTTTTTGCTCTGCGTTGAAGTGCAGCACCTCGGCAGAGAGCACGCCGGGAGCACCGGGGACCATCTGGTTGTTGTAGTACAGCGTCACGCTCCCCACTCCCGCCAGAACACTGATCAGGTCAAAGTACAGTTCCGGATATTTGCGCAGCCCTGCACCCCAGTACTCCCGCACAGCAGCTTTGCCCTGCAGCGTTCCGCTGGGGTCGTTTGCGATCGTGATGATCTTCGGCGAGGTCATGGTGAAGTCATCCGAGCAGAAGGCGAGGATGCGCTCCAAGTCATGAGCATTCCACGCGGCGATCCAATTTTTGGCAAAGGGCTGGGCAAATTCTGGGTTCATGGGCAGGCTCCAAGGATTTCCAGATACTAACAGACAAAACGCTGGGGAAAAAGGCCTGCGGGAAGCGCTGGGCCGTGCGGCGCAAGGGAGCGAGAGAGGATCAGTAAACTTCGCGGTGGAAGATGCAGTCGTTCTTCTCAGAGGGAGAGAGCCAGCAGATCGTCGCGCAGCCCACCAGAATCGCCAGGCTCAGCAGACCGATGGCGATCGAGAGAACCCTTCCCGTCAGGTGAGATCCAAGCATCACCAGAATAAGAGGCCGCAGAGCGTACATGGATGAACCTCCAACTTCAGCAGCGAGGGCCAGCCGCCCAGC
>DAHWKP010000120.1:0-2774 GCA_027343585.1 Acidobacteriaceae bacterium | reverse complement strand
CCAGTGCAGACTGCTGGGAATTTTCATGTGTGTGCTCCTATCGTTGGGAACGAGAATTTTTCTTTTTTTGCGGACACAACCAGCCGAGCTTCATCCATGTTTGAAAAATCGTTTGCACTTGTGCGGCGCGCTTGGGTTCCGAAAGACGACTCTTGATGAAGGCCGCCTCCAGCGCTGCGCCCAGCGGTTCTTCGCTACGAAGTGCAGTGAGCAGTGCGAACTCCTCCGCAGCCAGGCGCTTGTAGTACACACGAAACTCTTGGCGATGCACGGCCAAGTGGATGCGCTGTGGATGCAGGCTGGCCACGCGGCGCACAGAATGCGATTTGCGCGCGGCGGCGGCGCTGTTGCTGGTTGCGCCGTGATCCGCTGCAGCGTTGCCCATATGCAGCAGCAGCTCGTCTACCGGATAGGCAAGCTGCAGTAGCCGCACGTGTGGCTGCACGCGCACACGCGCATCTGCGCGGAGCGTAGCCAGAGTCTGCGGTGTAAGCACGGGCAGTTCGGCTGCGTCGAAGGCTTCGATGTGCGCCCATTCCAGACGCGCCATGTCGAGGGCCAAACGTGCGCGTGGCGCAGTCAGCTTGGGATGCGCACGCATCCACTCTGGCAGGCGTGCTCCCAAATCGCGTAAGGAGTATGACGCGGACGGACAGGCTTCTAAATACGCGCGCATCAAACGCTCAAATGCCGGAGGCCCCATCACGGCCTGCACGCCGGGAAAATCCTCTTCCATACAGCCGAAAAGCCGATACCAGTACTGCTGATTGTAGATTTGCAGTCGCTCGATCGAAGTCAGTCGGGGGTTGGGCTTTAAAAATTCTTCCGCATTGCGCGCGTTGGATTGGCCATCGTTGCCGAGCCTGCGCGTGGTCAGCGAACGGGTGAGCGGCTGCATCACGGCGTTGGCCATGCGGCGTTGCAGGTCCAGAAGGTTCGTGCTCATCGCTGGGACCCTGCCACTGCGAACTGCGTTGCCACCGGAATTTGTGTGGACGCATTCGTCGCTTGTCCCGCGCGCAAATATCGATTCGCCTTCAGCGCTTCGCGGTGTACTTCTTCAAAGGATGGAATGTTGTCGTCCCATTCGAGCAGCGTTGCCGTGGGGCCGCAGCGCTCAATGGCGCGTGCGTAGAGCCTCCACACTGGATCAATGACGGGATGGTCGTGTGTGTCGAGAATGTACTTTTCAAACTTGGAGTGTCCGGCGATGTGGATCTGCGCAACACGCTCGGCGGGTACGCTGTTGAGGTAATCGAATGGATCAAAGCTGTGGTTGCGCGAGGAAACATAAATGTTATTCACGTCGAGTAGAATGCCGCAATCGGCGCGCTCGACCACTTCGTTCAGGAACTCCCACTCCGTCATGGTGGAGACGTGATACTCTGCGTAGCTGCTCACGTTTTCCACGGCAATGGGGATCTCAAGAAAATCCTGCGCCTGGCGAATGTTTTGCGCTGTGATGCGTGCAGCCTCCAACGTGTAGGGCATGGGCAGCAGGTCATGCGTGTAGCGGCCATCCACGCTGCCCCAGCAAAGATGGTCGCTGAGCCAGCGGGTTCCCGTGCGGCGCACCAACTGTTTGAGTTTGCGCAGATGTTCGCGGTTCAGTGGCTGCGCTGAACCCAGATATAGCGCCACACCGTGCTGCACGACGCGATAGCGTTCCAGAATTTGATCGAGCACATGCAGCGGTCTGCCCCCGTCGACCATGTAATTTTCTGAGATGATCTCGAACCAATCGACAAGCGGTTTTTTCTCGAAGATGTGCTGGTAGTGCGGCACGCGCAGACCAAGGCCTACACCGTAGTCCGTGAATCCATTGAAGCGGTTTGCGGGCATGATGTTGGCTCGTGGGAAGGAGAAAAAAATTCTTTGCATTGTGGGGAGCCGCATTGGGTGCAACTCCCCGCAGTGATATTACGGTTTGGCGGTGGGCTTAGCTCTTGGAGCTTTTGCCGTTGCAGCCGGACTTGCCTTTGCAGGAGTGCTTGTCGCTCTTGCTCTTCTGGCCCTTGCAGCTCGACTTGCCTTTGCAGGAGTGCTTGTCGGTGGTGGTCTGCTGGGAGGTCATGTTGAATGCTGCGGCCACACCAGCCACCTGTGCCGTGCTGCTGGAGGATTCTGCCTGCAGAGCCGTGGCTCCGGTGATCATTCCGGTAACAGCGGCGGCAAGCAGCATCGACTTCATAGACTTCGTCATTTGTTTGGTTCTCCTGATTGAAGTGGCCGTACCGCAAGCAAGCGGTCAATCGGCGTCTAGTGAACCAAGATACTGGAAACGGGAAAATAGTTACAAGAAATTTGTGCTCCCCGTCACATTTTTATCCACAGAGGTACGGGGAGCACGTAGGGCCATGGTGTTATGGCTGGGGGTGGGGGCCGGTAAAGGGAGCACAGCAGGGCTTTTCCTTGGGGGTAAACTCCATGTATTCAATGCGCACCTGATCCGGGTCATAAATGTTGAGTTGATATTTTCCGTCGCGGCCCATTTGCACACGCGAGCCAGCGTTCGGCTTCCAACCGCGTGCGGCGAGCATCTTGGCCACGACCTGCATGTCGACAACCCCAAGGGAGAAGTGGTTGGACACTCCCAGTTGTTGATGGCTTGCGTTGGCGGGCACATGCAGCATGTACTCGATCCAATCGGTGCCGTTCGGCACCTGGAGTGAGAAGAAATCCGTCACGCCATCGTGCATCCCGCCCGTCCAGTACAGACGAAAGCCGAGCAGCTTGCGATAGAAGGCATCCTCTGCGGGCGCGCTATGCACCAC
>DAHWKP010000287.1:0-2878 GCA_027343585.1 Acidobacteriaceae bacterium | reverse complement strand
GAAGCAGTACAAGAAGATGCAAGGGCACCGGCAGTCTTACACGGAAGTGCGCATCAACGAGATCAGCATAAACGGCAAAAGCTATACAGCAGCCAGCGCGTAAGCGGGCGCAGATACAGGAGAGGATTGTTCCATGGCACACAAAAAAGGACTCGGAAGTTCCCGCAACGGACGCGACTCCAACGCACAACGGCTGGGCGTAAAGGCCTTCGGTGGCCAATTGGTCACAGGCGGATCCATCATTGTGCGCCAGCGCGGCACCAAGATCAAGCCCGGCTTGAATGTCGGCATCGGCAGCGATGACACCCTCTACGCGCGCATCGATGGCCGCGTGAAGTTTGTGGATCGTGGACGCACGGGCCGCTTCGTGGCCGTGGAGCCTGTTGCAGAACTGGCGTAGTTTTTCACAGAAAAACTCCAGACAAAATAACAAAGGGCAGCCTAGTGGCTGCCCTTTGTTGCTATATGCGTGTGCCCTCGATTCTGAGAGGAACGCAATCCTTACTCGCCCAGCATCCTATGTCGCCTGATTGCTGTCCCCCTACCCACGTCTGGATACGCTCAACCGGCTGTGATCTGGAATCCTTTTTCTGGACCAGTGCTCCCGTCTAATCGCAGCAGGAGCGGCTGTTGCCTTGGCGGCTTTGCACCGGCGGGCAAGGCACTGAGCCATACGAGCAAAAGACGCAGCAATCGCCGGGCTTGGGGCGCAGCACGGCCTGGCACTGGTGGCAGGTGTAGAAAAATTGGCAGGCATCTGTGGGCATCACCTCCGCTTGCGCGAAGCCGCAGTGCGGACAGGTCAGGACGGATTCCAAAATTTCTTGACTCAACGATCTGGCCTCCTCCCCTTCAATGTTTTTCCGTGGACGAAACAACTGTGGACGGATACCCTGCATTTTTCGTGGCTTGCGTCAGGCTCTCCAGCTTGGTTTTGTCTGGGTCATAGGTGACGGTCGCGGTCTTCTTGTCGAAGTTGACCTGCACGGATTGCACCCCGGAAACTTTTTCCAGGGACTTGCGAACGGTAATCGGGCAGATCCGGCAAGTCATATTTTGCACGGACAAAGTTACGGTCTTTTGTGCAGCAGCCCAAGCAACGCAGGCCATGCCCAAGACCAGTGGGAGCAGTATTCTGAATTTTTTCATTTTCGCCTCCATCCCTATGCTTTAGTAGAAAATAGGAGCCAGCCATGGCACGACCAGCAATGCCAGCAAAAGAGCTGTCACAATCCAAAAGATAATTCTCTGCCTCTTGCGGATTTTAGGATCAGCACAAGCCGTTCCGGGAGCGCAGACCCGCGGAGCGCAATACAGCTTGCGAAAGGCCAATGCGAGGAACACAAGCGTCAAGCCAACAAAGTATGGCCGATACGGCTCCATCTTGGTGAGTTTACCAACCCAAGCTCCACCGATACCCAACATCAGCAGCACTAACGGCCCGACGCAGCAGACGGAGGCTCCGATGGCCGCCAGTGAGCCAGCTACAAGCGCCCGCGATCCAGAAGAATCTCTCATACGCCTGTCAGAATACCGCAACGGAGCTAATAGCGCAGGTTGGCGAGCAGTGCTTGCACTTCGGCCTGCTCAGATGCAGAGAGCGGCAACAAGGGCAGGCGCGGGCGTCCGCCATAGTAGCCATTCCAGTCACAGGCGAATTTGAGGCCGGGGATGCCTAGCTCCACACCGATGCGCGTGGCCGCGTGGGCGATGCGCTGCTGTTTTTCTTCGGCCAAAGCACTGTCACCCTCTTTCCATGCGGTGTAAACCTCATGGCAGCACTGCGGAGCGCAGGCGGCAAAGGCGAGTACGCCTCCGCTTGCTCCGGCTTGCAGCGATGGAAGCAGCGATTGTGCAGCGCCGCTGAGTATGGCGAAGCCAACTTCTTTCTGGCGGGTCTTGATGGCAGGCGCAGGCGGTGCAACGGCCAAAGCAGCTCCGGATTGCGTCAGCGTGTCAGCGGCAACGAGGCTCGGGCCGCCAGTTCCCTGCTGCGGCTGCGCGGCCATGCGCGCGGTAACGGCGGCAAAGACCGGCGTCACTGTAACGGTACGCCTGCGGAAGCGCGTGGCCTGCACCAGCGCGGCGATGCGCTCCGCGTTGCCCGAGGAATCCTTGATGCCGATGATGTTGGGGTGCTGCGCCAGCTCCGCAACGATGGAGACGGGCAGATCATATTGCGTAAACGCGGGCACGCTGTAGAGCAGCACCGGCAGCGGCGAGCGGTCGGCCACGGTGCGGTAGTAGGTGAGCATCTCGCGCGGAGCTTCGCTGGAGCGGTGCAAATGCGTGCGATAAAAATGTGGTGTGCGCACGACAACCGCATCGTATTGGAGCCGGGCGGCTTCCTCGGCTAGGAGTACGGTTGCGTAGACGCTTTCCTGACCGATGCCTGCGATCATCACCTTCTCTGGCGATGCGGCGGCTATGGCTGCGGTGAGCACTTCGCGCTGTTCCTCTGCAGTGAGGTGAATGGCTTCTCCCGTCGAGCCGAGCACGACCATACCGGAGAGCGGCGTACGGGAGTAACGGTCAATGTTGTGTTCCAACTTGCGCAGGTAGAGGCGCTCGTCTGGATAAAACGGCGTGGTGGCAGCGGCGAAGATTCCCTCTAGCAGCATAGAATTCCAGCAAACATCCAATGTATTACATGAATCAGCAAGGTTCCGCGATCGAGACTGAATCGTGTTCTCCCACTCTAGCCGCAAGGAACGTGGCTAGAATGGTGCACCCAGAATTTTGCAACCAGTTCAGAGAGACCTTAGCGCACAACCTCCCGCGCTTGGTGCAGGGCTTGCAGCGCGTTGACGGTAATGTTCTCCTTTTGCAGCGAAGCGATGCCTTCGGCAGCGGCCCGCGCAGCAGCGAGCGTGGTGAT
>DAHWKP010000261.1:0-1235 GCA_027343585.1 Acidobacteriaceae bacterium | reverse complement strand
CTGCGGCCTGCGTTTTTCCAGAAACGCCGCCACGCCCTCTTGAAAATCCTGTGTGGCCCGTGCCGCCACGCTGCGCGGAATTGCGTCTTGCAAGGCACGCTCCAATTGCGGACGCACGCGCTCCAACATCATTTGCTTGGTGGCCCGCAATGCCTGCGGACTATTTTGCAGCAACGTCTGCGCCAATGCTTGCGCGCGCGGCAACAGCGCCTCCGGCTCAACAACTTCGTTCACCAGTCCCATGCGCTGCGCCGCTTCGGCAGAGATCAATCGCCCGGTCAGCAACAGGTCGCGCGCATTTTTTTCTCCTGTTTGCAGCGCCAAAAATGTGGAGACCATCGCCGGAATAAATCCGATGCGCACCTCCGTGTAGCCAAACTGCGCGCCGCGTGCGGCCAGCGTCACGTCGCAAAGCGTGGCCAGGCCCATGCCTCCGGCCAGTGCCGGGCCGTGCACGGCGGCAATCGCAGGAATTGGCAGCTCATACAGCGCGCGAAAAAGCCGGATCATGCGCTCAGCATCCGCAGCGTGCTCGGCTGAGGATTTCTGGCTCAACGCGCGCAGATGCTCAATGTCCAGCCCCGCGCAAAAAGCCGCGCCTGCGCCGGTCAGCAACAGCACGCAGGCCGTGCGCTGCGCCGCCGCGTCCAAGACGTGCAGCAGTTCGTCCATCATCGCCGGGTTCAGCGCATTGCGCCGCTCGGGCCGATGCAGCGTCACCGTCAGCACCGCTCCGGCCTCTTCCACACGCAACGTTTCGAAATTCTTCATCGCACCCTCGTCACTGCCTGCCATCCTTGCTGCCGTAGCGCGTGGCAATGGCCTCCGCCGCGGAGAGCAATCCATCGAGCGGCATCAGCCGCGGCACATCGGCTCCAGCCTGCCGCAACACATCCAGCGCTTTCTCCGTTGCGATGTTGCCCAGCAGCGCATCCTGCGCAAACGGGCAGCCACCCAGTCCGCGCAAGCTCATATCGAATCGTCTGCATCCAACCTGATACGCCGCGAGCACCTTGCCCTCTGTCTCCGCCAGGCGCGCATGCAAATGCACGCCGATCTCTACATCAGGATGCGCAGCAATCGCCGCGCCGGTCACGCTGCGAATCCGTTCTGCATCCGCAATGCCCACGGTATCGGCCAGAGAAATCTGGCGCACGCCCATCTCAGCCAGCAAGCCGCAGGCTTCGATCACTTCCTCCACATTCCACGCATCGCCATAGGGATTGCCGAAGGCC
>DAHWKP010000258.1:0-8137 GCA_027343585.1 Acidobacteriaceae bacterium | reverse complement strand
CGGATGAGTTTATCGAGTGCAAAATGGTGCCGCTCTCCACGGCGCTGCGCTGGGTGGAGACCAACAAAATTCTCGATGGCAAGAGCATGATCGCGCTGCTGCTCTACGCGCGCTTGCTCCAAAGCCGCAAGCCGTAACGCCAAGCACTGCGCCCGCGGCGGGAGGATGAAAGCCCGCCGTTGCGCAAAGTTTCCGTTGCCCCAGCGTCGCCCTACTTCACCATCAACACCAGCGTCGGCCCCAGCTCAAAGCTGATGTGCATTTCGAAGCCCGTGCGCTGTTGCCACTGCTGGGGTGTCAGTCCATAGTTGAAGACCACCAACCCCTGCGCGGACTGCCCCGGCGCAATTGTCGTCCTGCGCTCCAGCGGCGGCACGTTCATGGGAGCCAAGGCTGGGAAGGCCTGAAAGAGCCGGTGAATATCCGTCTCGTTTGCGCCCAGACTGGTGGTCTGCACCTGTCCCTGCAACAGCAGCCCGTTCAGGTCAAAGATGGTGATGGGCTTTTTCGATACGTTGGTCACCTGCACCTGCGCCAGAATCAACAACTGATCCTGATTGAGCGCCTGGCCCGGCATGCCCGGCCCGCCGCCGTCTTCCGTGCTGGCGTGCATGGGGAAGGTGCTGAGACGCAGGATTTTGCCCTGGGCCACGGGCTGCAGCGTGCCCATGTGTCCGTACCAGACGACCATGCCTGCGGCGGAAACAAGCGCGGCAATCAGCAGAATCAGAAGCGTCCAGCGATGGCGGCGGAAAAAGCCAAGGGGCGCGTCATGCTCCCTGTCCTGCAGGGAGTCGTTGAAATCCGGGGGAGTAGTGGCATTCATAGTGCCAGAATTCTAGCGCGTTTTTAGGCCGCTGAGTAGCCGAGGAGTACATACACACTCCCGCCGCCGCCTGACCTGCCTTGGGCGCGCGTACGCGGGCCAGGCTGGCGAAAATTGCGGGCCGTGGCTCTGGATTTTAAAGTACGGAGGCTGTGCGCAGCACCGCATCGGCCTGCGGGCCTTTGTCGCCTTGCACGATGTCGAACTCTACGTCGTCGCCCTCTTTCAGGCTTTTGTAGCCCTCCGACTGAATCGCGCTGTAGTGAACAAAGACATCGGGACCATCCTCACGGCCAATGAACCCGAATCCCTTGGAGTTGTTGAACCACTTCACTTTTCCTTTGTACTGAGACACGCGCATACCCTGCCTTACTCTGCAAAATTGAAGCTGCGGGCGCGACCCGCGAGCTTCCAGTACCCGTTAGACGCACAGGGTTCGGGTTGGTTATCGCGGATAAAGAATTTTTTTGAAGGGGGTTATTTTTTTCCGGCGATTCTTTTCAGATAGATGAAATCGCCGTGCCCGGGCCTGCGAGGGAGACACAGAGAGCAGCAAGCGCTGCAAGGCAGAATCTGCAAGTTGGGGATTGCTGGAGCCAGGTGGCAAAGACTCCAGAGGATTTCGGCTCCGTCCAACCCGCCGCCTTCCTCTGGAGTCTTCCTTGCGCCGTCCGTCTATGCCCGCTACGGAATCACAGCCGGTTGCGGTGCGTCCTTCGGCGTGGCCAGGTAGCCATCCACAGAGTTTTTGCTAATGCTGTTGACGACGATCTCATACAGCATGGGCTGTTTGCCGCTGTAGAACTGCACCGGCTCATCCAAGCTGCGATCTTTCTTTTCGATCTTCTTGTCGTCGGAGAAGACCTCCATGGTGTAGCGCTCGTGCTTGGTGTCGGCCTTGTGCAATTGCAGCTTGACGGTGCCGACGGCCTCGGGCCGCGCATTCTTCAGCAAGTGAAAGCTGTAGTAGTTGCGGTCCCCAGAGTGTTTGAGCATGTCCAGCTCTTTCTGATTGGTGGCAATCAGGCCGCTCTGCACACCCAAGTCGCCAATGGCGCGCTGCAACTGCTGTTCGGTGCTGGCCAGTTCGGTCTTGGTGTTGGCCACATCGGTTTTGACGCCGCCCACATCCGTCTGCACGCCAGAGAGCGCATTGGTAACGGCACCCACCTGCTGGCGAGTCTCTGCCTCTTGCTGGGCCAGTTGCTTGGTAGCGGCCTGCTGTTGGCGCAGAATCTCTTGCGCGCGGTCTTCGATCTGCCGTTGCGTAATGCCCAGCTTGTCGCCAAATTCTTCACTGGTGGCGCGCAGGCGGCGGTCGGTGGCAGCCAACTCTTCGCTCTGCCGTTGATTCTCCTGCTGCTGCGTCTGCAGTTGCGCCTCAGTGCTGCTCAATCTGCGGGAAAGGGTAAAGCTCCAAATCAATGCGGCCAACGCAGCCACCAGCGCCACAGTCAACACCACCAGCGGCAAGCCGGGTTGCGTGCGTTCCTCGTAAATATCGTCTGCCATGGCAACAACTCCTTTCACTCGATCAGGAATGGGATCCACTGCACCGCGCGCAGCCCCGAAAAAACACGGCGCAAAAATCGGCCCGCGGCCGTTCCTAGGACGATACCACTTCCCGGCGCGGCGATGTATGCCGCATCCACCTGTAGCCCCCCGAGCTGCCCGCAGCACAAGAAATTTACGCCGCCGCTGGCGCGGCCTTCCCCGGCTGCGTTATAACAAAATGTTGGCGAGATTGCAGGGGAAGGCCGCAGGGCGTCCAGACAGGGAGCAAAAGAACGATGACAACGGCAGTGGCAGCGCGGGGACTGGAAGGAATTGTTGCAGCCAACTCTGGCATTTGCTGGATTGATGGCGATGCAGGCGTGCTGGCCTATCGCGGCATCGACATTCACGAACTGGCCCAGAAGTCCAGCTTTGAAGAGACCGCCTACCTGCTCTGGTTTGGCGCGCTGCCCACGGCGGCGCAGTTGGCCGACTTCCGCAAAAATCTAGCCGCAGCACGCACCCTGCCGCCCGAAGTGCTGCGCCTGCTCGAATCCCTGCCCAAAAACGGCACGCCGATGGAAGTGCTGCGCACGGCCGTCTCCGCGCTCAGCTTCTACGACGCCGACGAGAAGGACAACACGCACGACGCCAACGTGCGCAAAAGCTACCGGCTGACGGCGCAGATTGCGCTCATCGTCGCCTGCTATGACCGCATCCGCAAAAACAAACCTGTCGTGGCCGCCGATCCCACCCTGTCGCACGCGGGCAATTTTCTTTGGATGCTGACCGGCGAGAAGCCCTCGCCCACCGCAGAAAAAGCCTTTGACACGGCACTGATTCTGCACGCCGACCATGAACTGAATGCCTCCACCTTTGCCGCGCGCGTCATCGCCGCCACGCTCTCCGATGTTCATTCCGCCGTCACGGGTGCCATTGGTGCGCTGAAAGGCCCACTGCATGGCGGAGCCAACGAGGCCGTCATGCGCATCCTGTTTGCCATCGACAAGGCTGGGGCGGATCCCGTCGAGTACGTGCGCCAGATGCTGGCGGAAAAGAAAAAGGTCTCCGGCTTTGGCCATCGCGTTTACCACACGGAAGATCCACGCGCCACGCACCTGCGCCGCATGTCAGAGGATCTGTGCAAGGCCAGCGGCAACTCCAAGTGGTTTGAGATGTCGCGCAAGATTGAGGTCTTCATCAAGGAAGAGAAGAAGCTGAACGCCAACGTCGACTTCTACTCCGCCTCGATGTACACCACGCTGGGCATTGACGTGGATCTGTTCACGCCGATCTTCGCCATCAGCCGCATTGCGGGCTGGGCCGCGCACGTCATCGAGCAGTTGGATGACAACCGCCTCATCCGTCCGCGCGCCGAGTACATTGGCCCCGAGTACCCGGCTCCCTACACACCGATCGCACAACGCTAGGGCGATCCGTCCTGCAGCAGAAAAACACCCCGCGAGTTCGCGCTGCTACGATCGCGATCTTGCCGCGCTTCCAGCGAGAAATGGCGCAGCCGCATTGATTTCGCAGAAATGCCGGGAACCCGCGCAACTAATTTCCCCGCAATCCCGTCTGCAGTACCATCAACAAAAGAAGGTGCCTGCCTGAATTTTTTTGTGAATCTGCCCCGGTTGGTGAAGTGTCTTTTGCCGATGGCTCTACTGGCCGCCTGTTCCACACAGGCGCAGACCAAGCTGCCCGATGCGCCCGCGCCCTCATCAGCGCCTGCGCAGCCGCCCGCCGCCTCGCAGCCCACGCAGCCGCATTCCTCCTCCCGCTACGAGCAAGGAGAGCAGCAGGTACACCAAGAGGAACACCAGCGCATTCTCGGCGTGATTCCCAACTTCTACACCTCGTTCTATGCCAATGACGTTGTGCTTTCGCCCGGGCAAAAATTCCAACTGGCCTTTGCGAATGCCTTTGATCCGGTCATGTTTCTCGCCTCCGGTTTGGACGCTGGCTACGAGCAGGCAACCGATCAATTCGAAGGCTACGGGCAGGGCATGCAGGGCTACGGCAAGCGCTTGGGCGCGTCCTACGCCGACACCTTTGACGGCATCATTCTCGGCAGCGCAGTCTTCCCCGTGCTGTTGCGTGAGGACCCGCGCTACTTCCGCAAAGGCACGGGCAGCATCGGCATGCGCACCTTCTATGCCATCTCCACCGAGTTCATCACAAAAAATGACAATGGCACCTGGGGGCCAAATTACGCCAACGTGGCTGGCAATCTGGCTGCGGGTGGATTGTCCAATCTCTACTACCCGCAGCAGGATCGCGGCGTGGGGCTGACCTTCGAACGCGCCGCCTTTGACACCATCGAGGGCGCTATGGGAGCCATTGTGGTGGAGTTCTGGCCGGACATCGTGAACCACTTCTCCCATAAAAAGCAGAAGCACTCTTCCCTGGCACCGACCACCCCACCAGCTCCGACGCAAAGCACTCCCCAGCACACCCCATAACGCTGCATCTATAATTTCCCTTTGCCGAACCATTCATTTTCAATGCACGGGAGAGTCTTCGCATGACAGGTTTGCAGGGGCGCGTGGCGCTGGTAACGGGAGCTTCACAGGGAATTGGCCGGGCCTGCGCACTGGCCCTGGCGCGTACCGGCGCACAGGTGGCCTTGGCCGCGCGCAACACAGAGAAGTTGGCCGCCGTGCAGGCTGAGATCACCGCCGCTGGTGGCGCAGCCTCCGTCTTCGCGCTGGACATTGCCAGCGAGGAATCCATCCTGGCCTGCGCCAAAGCGGTGCTGGCGCAGTACGGCAAGGTGGAAATTCTGGTCAACAACGCCGGCATTACGCGCGATGGGCTGATGCTGCGCATGAAGCGCGCCGACTGGGATGCCGTGCTCTCCACCAATCTGACCGGAGCCTTTCTGCTAACGCAGGCCTTGATGCCCGCCATGCTCAAAGCCCGCTGGGGACGCATCGTGAACCTGACCAGCGTGGTGGGCGAAACCGGGCAGGCCGGGCAGGCCAACTACGCGGCCAGCAAGGCGGGGCTGATCGGGCTGACGAAATCCATGGCGCGCGAATTGGCCTCGCGCTCGATTACGGTGAATGCCGTCGCGCCGGGCTACATCGAAACGCCGATGACCGAGGTGCTGAACGAGCAGCAGCGCGCCGCCATGTTGACGCAGGTGCCGCTGGGCCGCGCTGGCTCGCCAGAGGAGATCGCCCACGCCGTCGCATTCTTGGCCTCAGAGCAGGCAGGCTACATCACCGGCCACGTACTCGACGTCAACGGCGGCATGTACATGGGCTAAGGGGTATCTCTGAACTCGTCTGTGTTTTGAAGGGGACGGGCTTCAGCCCGTCCATAGGTACAAGCCTCGCAGTGCGGCTTTAGCCGCTGAGGGAACGCTCAGCACGGGTTCAGAGTCTCTCTAAGGCTGTGCGAAAATGGCTGCGCACGCCCGCCGCACCATCCGCGTGCCCCAAGGAGAGATTGCCGATGCACCTGAATCCTCGCCGCCACAATCCATGGACCCCGATTTCATATTTCTCCATCGCGCTGTTCTTGTGCGCATCGCTGCTCACAGTCGGCGCAGCTCAGGCCCATGCCGCCACGCTGCCGCCTGCAGCGACGGTTCACTTCCCCAGCCAAGGGGAGTCGGTGCGCGGCATTCTCTACAAGCCCGCAGGCGCGGGGCCGTTTCCGGCGATTGTCGTCGTCCATGAGTGGTGGGGTTTGACCGACTGGGTGCAGCAGCAGGCTGCCGACTTGGCTCAGCAGGGCTACATAACCCTGGCCGTCGATCTCTATCGTGGCCAGTCGACCAGCGACCCGGAGATGGCCCACGAACTGATGCGCGGCCTGCCCCAGGATCGCGGCGTCGGCTATCTGACATCCGCAGTCGCGTATCTAAAAACACGCAAGGATGTTCTGCCCCATCGCATTGGGGCCGTCGGCTGGTGCATGGGTGGCGGCTTCGCGCTGCAACTGGCGATTGCGGAGCCAACCCTGCGCGCCGTGGCCATCAACTATGGAGCGCTGGATACCAACCCCGCACAGTTGCAGAAGATTCACGCGCAAGTGCTGGGAAACTTCGGCGCTCAGGATCGCGGCATCACGCCCGACGATGTGCAGGCCTTCGCCAAGGAGATGCAGGCCCTGGGCCATCCGGTCAATCTAAAGGAATACGCAGACGCGGGCCACGCCTTCCAGAACCCCAACAACAAGGCTGGTTACCGCCCACAAGACACCGCCGATGCCGACCGCCGCATGCAGACATTTTTTAACAAAACATTGAAAAAATAGCGAATATACAGGGGTATATTTCTAGCATCCTGCGGAAAAATTCCCCTTGCCAAGACTGCAAAAGACGTGTTTACTACATCAGTAATGACAGAGCAGTACAAGAAATACCTGGATTTCCTTTGCACCACTTTTCTACCTTGGAGACACAAACCATGAGCATCAGTCCGCTGAAAATTGGCAGCGTCATTCGCGGCCATCGGTTACAAAAAGGCCTGTCGCAGGGCGACATTGAAAAGCGCACCGGGCTGTTGCGCTGTTACTTGTCGCGTGTGGAAAATGGCCACACGGTGCCCTCGCTGGACACGCTGCACAAGATTGCTGACGCACTGGAGATGTCGCTCGCCAGCTTCTTTGCCGAGGACACCATGCAACACCAGATGCAGCCGCACGATTTAACGGATGAAGAGTTGCGCTTTTTGATCCAGATTCGGCGCTACTCCTCCAACTTAAATGACAGCGACCGCAAGCTATTGCTGGCCATGGTGCGTAAGTTTGCCGCCACGGCTTAAACCGCCAAGCTGTATGGGGTGAATGCGCTGCTATAGATCGCCGGGATGGCCTGCGGCCCAGGCCTGCATCAGCGGCTTCCAATAGTGAGCCATGGCGTTGGCAAAAAGGAGCAAGATCAGCGCCAGAATCGCAAAGACGACGCGCTGGCGCTGCCGGTAGCGCTGACGGCCCGTACCCAGCACTGGAGCCAGCGGCACACCCAGCGCCAAGCCAGAGAAGAACCCACCCAGGTGGGCCATATTGTCGATTTTGATGCCGCCGGAGTACAGCAGCGTCGCGCCGCCAATGGCCAGATTGATCAGTGCAAAGTAGATCACACTGCGGCGCAGGCGGCGCAGTTCCTCGCGCGGAAAGGGCAGGTGCGGCCCGTTCAGCAGCAAAATCAAAATCCCCGCAATGCCAAAAACCGCGCCGGAGGCTCCCGCGCCCACAATGCCCGGACTAACAGCGGAGCTGAGCAGATTGCCGGCCACGCCAGTCAGCACGTAAACGCTGAAGACGCCCAAAACACCGAGCAACGGCTCACCCAGCAGGCCCAGATTCCACAAGCACCACATATTCGTGCCCAGGTGGATGATGCCGACATGCACAAACGTGGCCGAGAGCAGCCGCCACCATTGACCGAATAAAACTTCATTGACGCCGCGGCTGGCACCCCAGCGCATGATCTGCTCCGCAGTCGGTGCCCACGGCGAGACCCCGCCCAAAACCATGCCGAGATACACCGCGATGTTGATGCCAATCAAAATGTACGTGGCTGGAGCGTAGCGCCAACCCAGCAGCAGGCGCGAGCCGCGCGCATCCTCCGGCTCTGGCTCCTGCGGCGCAGGCACGTAGACGCGCGGGGCCGCATAGCCCTCCGGCGGCAGAATCTCGGGCGCGCCACTGCGCAGGCCCTCGTGCTCTCCGTTCTGCCATTGGGTGCTCATGTCTCTAGGCTACGCAGAGCGGCCCAGAATGACAACATGCCGCAGGTCCCGACATGAAATCGGAGTCCTAGTCCCCGCACTCCATCCCCGTATTGAGCACGGGCACGTG
>DAHWKP010000255.1:0-4310 GCA_027343585.1 Acidobacteriaceae bacterium | reverse complement strand
CAACGCTTCTGCAGCGGGCATCATTTCTGTGCCTGCATTCAGTGCGGAAAAATAGCGCAGATTTTCCAGTGCGCTCAGCTCGTCATACAGCATGGAAGCGTGGCTGAGATAGCCAATTCGCTCGCGAACATTTTGTGGCGCAGGAGCATCCAGTACGCGCACAGAACCCAGCGTGGGATGCAGCAGGCCGGCGATCACGCGCAGCAATGTGGATTTGCCCGCGCCGTTTTCGCCAAGAATCACGCAGCATTGGCCGACAGGGAACTGAGCCGTCACTTTGCGCAAGGCTGCAAAGCTGCCGTAGAGCTTGGAGACGGATTCGAGTTCGACCGTATTTTTAGTTGGCACTGGTGGCGGGCATGGCAGTCGAAGCCGGCTGTGGTGCGGCCATAGCTGCGGTCTTGGGCTGGGCCGGCGCGTACTTCGATGCGCACTTGGCTTGAATCTGCGTGGCGTGGAAGACGCCATCGCGTCCAAAGGTTCCAATGGCCAGCGCCTGCGCATTGTCCTTAAAGGTGTCCGGCGGCGGCTCCATGCCGGTGTAATTCACGGCCAGCGTCCGGCCTTGCTCCACCAGAACAAAACGCATCCTTCCGCCATCTTTTTGGATGGAGCCGGGCTGCACATTGCCCGCCACGCGCAGGTGCCGCGTGTAAGCCTTGTTGCCCATCCCTTGCAGTTCAGAGATGGTGACGTAATAGCTTTTGTTGGCGCGCACGCCGCTAATGGCCAAGTAGGCGATGGTTCCCAGAATAATGACGACGGCGAGAAAAATGCGAACGGCTGGATTTTGTTGCTTCTGCATCGCGGCGATTTCCTTCCGCTCCAGTATACTGCCGTGTGCGCCTGTGCCGCACCATGCGAAGTGCTGCATGGCGGCGGCGTATAATCAGCCTTGCAGCCCATCTGCACAGTTCTTCCAAAACACCACAGGATTTCAGTCCGCAGAGGTTTGAATCATGAGCACGTCCAGCAACGGCACCCACACATCCAGTTCGCCCAACGTCAACGGCAGCGCCGTTCCCAAGCCCCGCGCGGAGTGGATCGTGAAGCGCCGCGAAGAGGCGGCCCGCACAGGCGATACCAATCTTTCGCAGATGCACTTTGCGCGGCAGGGCAAGATCACCGAAGAAATGGCCTACATCGCCCGCCGCGAAAAGCTGGAAGCCTCGCTGATTCGCGATGAGGTCGCCGCTGGCCGCATGATTAGTCCGGCCAACGTCAATCATCCGGAGCTGGAGCCGATGGCCATTGGCGTCGCTTCACTCTGCAAGATCAATGCCAACATTGGCAACTCCGCCGTCGCCTCCAACATCGATGAGGAGCTGCGCAAGCTGCACACCGCCGTACACTACGGCGCAGACACGGTGATGGATCTGTCCACCGGCGGCGACATTCCACAAATCCGCGAAGCAATTCTGCGCCACTCGCCCGTGCCCATCGGCACCGTGCCGATTTACGAGGCGTTGCATCGCGTCAAGAAACTCGAAGACCTCAACATTGATGTTTACCTCGAAGTGATTGAGGAGCAGGCTGAGCAGGGCGTGGATTACTTCACCGTGCACGCGGGCCTGCTGGTTGAATACGTGCCGCTGGTCGCCAAGCGCATCACCGGCATCGTCAGCCGCGGCGGAGCGATTCTCGCGCAGTGGATGACACATCACCACAAACAAAATTTTCTCTACGAGCACTTTGACCGCATCGTGAAGGTCATGGCCAAGCACGACGTCAGCTTCTCGCTCGGCGATGGCCTGCGCCCCGGCTGCCTGGCCGATGCTAGCGACGCAGCACAATTCGCCGAGTTAAAAACGCTGGGCGAGCTGACCACCAAGGCCTGGCAAAGCGATGTGCAGGTGATGATCGAAGGCCCCGGCCACGTGCCGCTCGACAAGATCAAGGAGCAAGTGGACAAGGAAGTGGAGCTGTGCCACGGTGCGCCCTTCTATACGCTCGGCCCGCTGGTCACCGACATCGCTCCCGGCTATGACCACATCACCAGCGCCATTGGCGCAGCTATGATCGGCTGGCACGGCGCGGCCATGCTCTGCTACGTCACGCCCAAGGAACATCTCGGCTTGCCCAATGAAAAGGACGTGAAGGACGGCATCATCGCTTACAAGATCGCCGCACATGCCGCCGATGTAGCGCGCCATCGCCCCGGAGCACGCGACCGCGATGACGCTATCAGCCACGCCCGCTACACCTTTGATTGGGAAAAGCAGTTTGCGCTCTCGCTGGACCCGGACACGGCGCGATCCATGCACGACGAAACCCTGCCCGACGAGTATTACAAGGAGACGGCCTTCTGCTCCATGTGCGGGCCAAAGTTCTGCAGCATGAACTGGTCCAGCAAGGTGGATGAGTACAACCAGCAACAGGGCCTGAAGAAGCAGGACCTCACGCAGCTTGTCACCGAGCAAATGTTGCTGGCCACGACGCGGCGGTAAATAGTAAGCGGGGATTTTCGGTAAGAAAATCTCCGCTTACTTGCGCGCGGGGATGATCCCACAGACTGCAGCTGCCTCTTGCGCGGCTTCGTCCAGCCTGCGCACCAGCGCGTCAATATGCTCCTGTTGCGTGCTGTAGCTGATAATCATGAGACGCAACACGCTTTGGCCACGGACGCGCGTAGTGGAGAACCAGTAGAGGCCCTCATCGGTGATGCGGCGGGCGATTTCGCGGTGCAGATGCGCGGTGGCCGGTTCGTCGAGGTGCAAATCCTCAGCCACCTTGGCGCGCAGGTTGAGAATGGTGAGCGCGCGCGGAACGGCCAGCACGAAACTGCCTGTGGCCAGAATTTTTTCTTCCAACGATGCAGCCAAGGCTAGCTGGTGCCCGATCATCTGCTCATAGGCCAGGCGGCCGTGCACGCGCAGCGTCAGCCAGAGCTTGAGCGAGTTCATGCGCCGCGACCATTGCGCAGAGATGCGGAAGTTGTCGGGCAGCGGGCCGTGCGAAGACTTGGGCAGGTAGGCGGTGTCGATGCCAAAGGTTGGCTCCAGTAGCGCGGGATGACGCGTGAGCATGACGCCAGCGGCAAAGGGCATGGCCAGCCACTTGTGCGGGTCGATGGTGATGGAATCGGCGCGTTCGATGCCAGCGAGTCTGTGCCGGTGCGCGTCGGTAAAGGCTAAGGCTCCGGCATAGGCCGCGTCCACGTGCAGCCAGAGGCTGTGATGCGCACAGAGGTTGGCGACCTCCGGCAGTGGATCAATGGCGCCCGAACTGGTGGTGCCCGCCGTGGCGATGACGCAGAGCGGCAACAGCCCCGCAGCTTTGTCGGCTTGAATCTGCGCGGCCAGTGCGGTGGTGTCGATTTCTGCACGCGCGTTGGTGGCGATGCGGCGCAGAGATTTTCTTCCCACGCCGAGCAGGCCCAAAGATTTTTCAATGGAATGGTGCGCCTCAGCCGAGGCGTAAAAGATGGGCCGCGCGTTCAGACTGGCGAGACCTTCTTCAATCCAACTGGGAAAGCGATGCGTCAGCGCCAGAGCCAGCGCGCTGAAGTTGGCTTCGTTGCCGCCGCTGGTAAAGGAACCGCCGCACTGCTCAGGATGCCGCCAGCCCAAGCGCTGCGCGATCCAGCCGAAGGTTTCCGCTTCGATTCTGGAGGCCAACTGCGAGCGCGCCATGGTCGCCAACTGCGGATTCAACGCTGCGACCAATGCCTCGGCCAGCACAGCCATGTATGCAGGCGCGGGATTCATCAGGCCAAAGTAGTTGGCGCTGGGCACGTGAAAGCCCTGCTCGATCATCTGCGTGCAGAGGTCGTCGAGCACGTGCGCGGCGTCTTGGCCCAGGTCGGGCAACGTGATGGCGTGCGGCTGAAAGTTGCGCTGCGCGAGAGGCGGCTGCACGGGCAGCGTGGTCAGGCTGGAGAAGTAGGCGTTGATGCGGTCAATGAGCTGATAGCCGAGCCGCTGGCGCTGCTCCGCGTCGAGTGCGAAGTTGTTGTGGTCAAATCCCATGCGGGTACCTGCCCATTTTCGTTGCGTAAACCGTGGTTAAACATTTGCAATCGATGGCGATTGGATCGCTGACAATTGCTCACCGTTGCATACTCAGCCCAAGTTATTCTACGCCGCTATTCTGTCTTTAACTCGTGCGAAGAATCCAGAGAACAACGACTGCATCGTTGAGGCTGAAATTCTCTGGATTCTTCGCTGCGCTCAGAATGACTCTACTTGTTATTGCTGTGGATCGGATGCCGATGCTTCCTGATGCGTCGCCTGTGGACGCATGAGCGGGAAGAGAATCACGTCGCGGATGGAGCGCGAGCCGGTGAGCACCATGGTGAGCCGGTCGATGCC
>DAHWKP010000253.1:0-9386 GCA_027343585.1 Acidobacteriaceae bacterium | reverse complement strand
CACCCCCAACCGGAATCGACTTCGGAGAAACCATCGACGGAGATTGCGTGGACTTGGACATCGAGGAGAATCGCGGTGCGTACTATCGTTGGCAACAATTGCTTCCGCCCACAACGTATCACAGGTGGGGCCGGACTGTTTGCGTCCCGGACTGTGCCGGAAGCAGTGTCCTTCGCAACGCAAGCGAGCAAGCCATTTTCACTGCGCAACTGCATCGATGGAACCCGCACGATCTCCGGATCGGAGCAGGTCGTTGCGCGCACTGGATCGGATAGCGGCAAAGCAAACATGAGGGTGAGTCATTCTGAGGAGTTCGCCACTGCGGACAACGAAGAATCCAGAAAATGTCGACTTGGAAGTCAATAGAATTTTTCGTGCGAAAATTCTCTGGATTCTTCGCTGCGCTCAGAATGACAGCCTCTTTGCCATAAAGATTCCACAGGCCGCATCCGAGGGTGCCGGGTACCGGATACCAAATACCGAACACCGGGTGCTCCGGGTGCCGGGTGCCCCAGGTCTCGCTTTTGAGACCTGGGATGAACGCCCAACACACTTAAAACAACTTGTTGATCAGATCATCGCCCAAGCCAAAGCCAAGGCCCATCGTCACGGCGCGGCCAAAGCCAGAGTTGAGAAATCCTCCCAGCCCGCCCTGCGGCTGCATGGGAGCGCCCATCCCCGGCTGGCCAAAGACGGGCTGCGCGTAGCCGGGCTGCGCGTAGGCCTGATTCTGATTGGCGACAAAACCGTGAATGGCCTGCAACAGGTTGGCCATCTGCTGCTGTTGCTGCTGCACGGCCAGCGCGACCTCGCGCAGGTCCAGCAGCCACTCGCGCGCGTTGGCGTTACCGCTGGCCTGCTCGGTTTGCAGCTTGGCAGCCAAATCCTTCAGCTCCTGCACCACTTGTTGCGAGGCGGCTTGCATCTGCTCGTACTGCTGGTCGATGGTCGGAATATCCATGGCGTGCGGTGACTCCTTCGGGATTCGGTTGCGTTCGCTTTTCAGGATACCCCGCAGGACGAATCCGGGAAACGCGACAGGCACACCGCAGTGCACCGCGCCCGCACCCTGCACACAGGGGCCATAAAGTGAGACAATTTTGGCGTATGCAAATCTCCTTTACTCTTCCCACACATTTGCAAGCAGAGGTTACCGCCGCCACCACCGCGTGGCAAAGCAAGAGCAACGTAGCGCGTTTCTGGTCGCGCGACGCTTCGCTCTGGACCGGCGAGGATGAATCCAAATGGATGGGCTGGCTGGACATTGTCGAGCGCCAGCAAAAGGACAGCGCGCAGTTCCGCGCACTGGCTGCAGATGTGCGCAGCGCTGAATTTGAGCATGTGCTGCTGCTCGGCATGGGCGGCTCCAGCCTGTGTCCAGAGGTCTTCTCGCTCACCTTTGGCCAACAAAAGGGATTTCCGCATTTGCAGATTGTTGACTCCACCGACCCGGCGCAGATTCGCGCAGTTGAGCAGAGCGTGGATTTGAAGAAGACCCTGGTCATCGTGTCGAGCAAGTCGGGTTCCACGCTGGAGCCGAATATTTTGCAGCAATACTTTTTTGCGCAGATGCAAAAAGCCGTAGGCGCGGACAAGGCCGGCAGTCACTTCATCGCCGTCACCGATCCCGGCTCCAAAATGGAGCAGGTGGCGCGCGACCACGGCTTCCGCAAAATCTTTTATGGTGATGCGTCCATTGGTGGGCGCTATTCCGCGCTGTCCAACTTCGGCATGGTGCCTGCGGCGGCGATGGGGCTGGACGTGGAGAAGCTGCTGACGCAGGCCAAGCTGGCCGTCGATGCTTCCAAGAAGCCCAACATCGCAGAGAATCCCGGCGTGCAGTTGGGACTGGTGCTGGGCACGGCAGCCAACCTTGGCCGCGACAAGATTACGGTTTTCACCTCACCGCAGGTACACGACCTGGGTGCGTGGCTAGAGCAGTTGATCGCCGAATCCACCGGCAAACAAGGCAAAGGCATCACGCCCGTGGATCGCGAGGCCATCACCACGCCGGAGCATTATGGCAACGATCGTGTCTTTGCCTACATCCGGCTGCAGGGTGCGGACAACGCCGCCATGGATGCTGCCGTGGCCAAGTTGGCCCAGGCCGGGCACCCAGTGGTGCGCGTGGAGATGGCGCAAACCTATGACATTGGCCAGCAATTCTTTTTATGGGAGATGGCCACGGCGGTCGCAGGCTCGGTGATGGACATCAACCCCTTCAACCAGCCGGATGTGGAGGCCAGCAAGATCGAAACCAAGCGACTCACCTCGGAATACGAGCAGACGGGCAAGCTGCCACATCGCGAACCCATCTTTACGGAAGAGGTGGCGCACGATGCGATCGCGCTCTATGCAGGCGAACGCTACGCCGCCGTGCTGCAAAGCGCGCTGCCCACGGGCGGCAAGCATGACCTGACCGCCTATCTGCGCGCGCATCTGGCGCAGTTGCAGGCTGATGATTATTTCGCCACGCTGGCCTACATCGAAATGAATGCTCAGCATGAGGCGGCACTGCAACAATTCCGCCATGCGATTCGTGACGCCAAGCGCGTGGCCACCTGCCTGGGCTTTGGTCCGCGCTTTCAGCACTCCACTGGACAGGATTACAAGGGCGGCCCCAACACCGGCGTCTTTTTGCAGATCACAGCAGAACCGGCTGCGGACCTGGCGATTCCGGGCCAGAAGTTTACCTTTGGCGTGGTGCTGGCGGCACAGGCCGCGGGCGACTTGGCCGTGCTCGACCAACGCGGACGCCGCTCGCTGCGCGTGCATCTGGGCAAGGACGTTGCCGCAGGCCTGGCGCGACTGAACGCTGCGATCCACGCGGGGCTTCTGTCAGCATAACGAACGATGTGGCTGCAGTTTTCTTTTCCTTTCAAGAGGTTGCGGCTTCGCTTGGATTGTTGTATGTTCAGAGGGAACAGGGGTGCGCATGACCAAATCCGACTTGGTGTTTGAGGTAATGCAGTTGGGCGATTTGACCCGCAACGATGCAGAGACCATTGTGGAGACTGTATTCGACTCGGTGATTCACGCCCTACGCTCCGGGGATAAGATTGAAATCCGCGGTTTTGGCAGCTTTCGCACGCGGCAAAGAAATGCGCGCATTGGGCGCAATCCCAAGACCGGTGCCCGCGTGGATGTGCCGGCCAAGCGCATTCCTTTCTTCAAACCCAGCAAAGACTTGCGCGACTTGGTGAATTCCAAAGACGCTGCCACTTCCTCGTCTGCCCCCGCAGCCGAAGCCAGCACCGCAACCAACTAACGCGCCCCGTTTTCGTCGAGCCGGGCCGAACCGTGATACGGAAAATACGCTTGGGAATCTTTCAGCCCGCCCAAGCCGATGCAGCACTGTAGCAGTACCATGGAAACAAGGGATCACGATTCCTTAGATGGGAAGTATCCTATGATACCTGCAACGAAAATGCTGCATGGCGACTGCCTGGAAACGCTGCGGCAGTTTGGGGACAATACGTTCGATCTAATTGTGACCTCACCGCCGTATGCAGACCAGAGGACGAAAACCTATGGTGGCATCAAGCCGCAGCAATACGTGCCATGGTTTTTGGAGCGCAGCGCTGAATTTCAACGGGTACTGAAGCCAGATGGCACTTTCATTCTCAACATCAAGGAAAAAGCCGATAAAGGTGAGCGCCACACCTATGTTCTGGAATTAATTCTGGAATTGCGCAAGCAGGGCTGGCTGTGGACGGAAGAGTTCATCTGGCACAAGCGCAATTGTCATCCAGGGAAATGGCCCAACCGTTTCCGCGATGCCTGGGAACGGTGTCTGCAATTCAACAAAACCCGCCAATTCAAGATGTATCAGGATGCGGTGATGGTGCCCGTGGGAGATTGGGCCAAGTCCCGCTTGAAGAACCTCGGAAAGAATGATGGCGTTCGCTTCAATTCTCAAGTGGAATCTGGATTTGGGAAAAACATCTCCAACTGGCTGGGACGCGAGCGGGTCTATCCGTCGAATGTTCTGCATTTTGCAACCGAATGCGGCAATAAAAATCATTCCGCCGCATTTCCCGAAGCGTTGCCAGAGTGGTTTATCCAACTGTTTACGCAGCCTGGAGACTGGGTTCTGGACCCTTTCGCTGGTTCCGGCACAACCAATCGGGCCGCACTCGCCTTGGGCCGGAATTCTGTAGGTATCGATCGCGTCAAGGAATATGTAACGCTAGCGAAAAAGCATCTTGCAGCGGCTGAGAGGAACGTGCATGCAGTTAATCGATCCAAAAGAAATCACACATTACGTCGAGCAGCACATGCCGGACTTTCACAAGGCCAGGCTGGAGAGCCTGCGCAAGCTGCGATTGCTCGAAGTTCTCCGGCGCAAGAATCCTTATTTGCTTAAAGCGAAAGGCTTGGCCACTCCGCGCGACTTGGTCAAAGCCATCTTAGATGCTTTTCTTTCCTCCCAAGAAGAAACTCTCTTCGGGGGATTTCTTGAAGGATTGGCGATTTTTGTTGCACAAAAGACATACAAGGCCCACGGAAAAGCCAGCGCTCGCGGAATTGATCTGGAAATGGATAAGAATGGCAAGCGTTACTTTGTTGCGATCAAATCTGGCCCTTCATGGGGAAATTCCGGTCAAATTGAAAAAATGCGTACCGACTTTAAAACGGCAAAAAAAATCTACCGTCAAAACGGGCGAGCTTTGCCCGTTGAGTGCGTCAATGGTTGTTGTTATGGAAGACAGTCCAGAGCAAGCGAAGATAAGGGCGATTACATCAAGCTATGCGGGCAGCGGTTTTGGGAGTTCATTTCTGGAGATGTTGAGCTTTACATCAGGCTGATTGAGCCTATTGGACACAAAGCCAAGGAGCGCAACGAAGAGTTTCTCGCGCAGTACGAATTGGTGTTGGATGGTTTTACCGGCATATTCCGCGAGCACTTTTGCGACACGAAGAACAGAATCCTATGGGATAAGTTGACCCAGGTATCTTCAAAAGCCCCGGATGGCCGTGGAAAGGCTGTGAATTAGCCGTAGGAGCCATCCAATGTCCGCCCGCACGCTCATCTCAGGTTTGACCCATCGCGCGCTGAACCCCTACCATGAAGAGAGACAACCCACCCGTGACAGGGCCGTGCGCGCCGCAGTTCCGTGCGCCGCAAGCCCGCCGCGAGGACCGATCTGGAAGGCTACCCTTTTGAGTTCCATCGACACCGAGACACACGAGACACCCTCCCCCGCGCAGGCAGGGGCAGAGCTGGCGCACGATGCCAGCCACGCAGACCACGATCACGCAGACCACGATCACGCAGGCCACGATCATGCAGGCCATGACCATGCTGGACACTCCCACGCCGCACCGGCACTGAACCCGGAATGCACGCGCACCGTGCAGGTGGAAGTTGCCGCCGATGTCGTCAGCGCCGAATTTACGTCGGTCTTGAAGCGCTATCGCAAGCTGGCACGCATTCCCGGTTTCCGTGCGGGCAAGGTGCCCGAAGCGGTGCTGCGTAGAAAGTTTGCCGACAGCCTGCGTCAAGACGTGCTGGAGGCGCTGCTGCCACAACAATTGCGCGCAGCGCTGGATGCGCAGGGTCTGGTGCCCGTCAGCCAGCCGCAGGTCACCAGCCTGCACCTGGTCGAAGGCGAGCCGCTGCGCTGCACGGCCGTCTTTGAAGTGTTGCCCAATATCGACGTGACCGGCTACACCGAGGTCAAGGTCGAAGCGCCCAACGTGGCGTTGACGGACGAAGAGGTGCGTGAGGAGATTGCGCGCATTCAAGATTCGCACGCGACCATGGAGACCCTCACCGAGGAGCGCGCGCTGGTTGATGGCGACTACGCCGTGATCCGCTTTCAGGGCCAGGTGCAGGGCGATACCGCCGATGCGCCTACGCGTCCAATTGAGGGCGAGGACGCGACCGTCGAGATTGGCGGCAAAAACACGGTCGAGGCCTTTACGCAGGCACTGCGCGGGGCCAAAGTCGGCCAGCAAATGCAATTCGACGTCACCTATCCAGCAGAATTCAGCGAGCCGCGTCTGGCGGGCAAGACTGTTTCCTATGACATTGAGGTCAAGAGCCTGCAGAAGAAGAATCTGCCCGCGCTCGATGACGAATTCGCCAAGCAATTGGGTGAGTTCGACAGCTTTGCCGCCTTTGAAGAGAAGCTGCGCGAGCGCCTGGCTGGGCAGAAGCGTCGCCACATGGAGGGCGAGGCCAAGGATAAGCTGCTCGAAGCCCTGGCCGCACGCTTTACCTTCCCCGTGCCAGAGTCGCTGGTGCAGCAACAGGTGGATGTGCGCCTGGATCGTGGACTGCGCGCACTGGCTGCGCAAGGCATGACCACCGAACAGATGCGCGCGCTGGACTTTGATCGCCTGCGCACCGCCCAGCGCGACAGCGCATTGCAAGAGGTGCAGGGCCTGCTGATTCTGGATCGCATTGCGGATTTAGAATCCGTTGCCTTGAACGATGAGGAAGTGGAACAGCAATTGCTGATGCTCTCGTACCAGTCGCGCGAACCCATCGATGCGCTGCGCAAGCGTTTGACGGAGGATGGCGGGCTGAATAGAATTCGAGAACAACTGCGGCGGGAGAAGACCATCGACCTGTTGTTCGCACGGTTGACGGCATAGCGCAAACGATGGGCCTGCAGAACCGCAAGGTTCGGCGTACCCTTGGGAATAAGAGCGGGATTCGTCCCCCCTTGGTAGTTGTGGGGCGAAAGGGAGCGGCATGGCATTAGTTCCAATGGTGGTTGAGCAGACGAGCCGGGGCGAGCGCGCCTACGACATTTACTCCCGTCTGCTGCGCGACAACATTATCTTTCTGGGTACGCCGATCGACGACCAGATCGCCAACCTGATTATTGCGCAAATGCTCTTTCTTTCTGGCGAAGACCCGGAAAAGGATCTCCAGTTCTACATCAACTCGCCGGGCGGATCGATCACGGCGGGTTTGGCCATTTACGACACCATGCAATTCATTAAGAATGACGTGGTTACCTACTGCATCGGCCAAGCGGCCAGTATGGGCGCGTTTCTGCTGATGTCGGGCACCCCGGGCAAACGCTTTGCCCTGCCCAATTCGAGAATTCTGATCCACCAGCCGTCCATGGGTGGACTTTCCGGCCAGGCGACCGATATTGATATACATGCGCGGGAAATCCTGCGGATCCGCGAGATTACCAACCGGCTGATGTCCCAACACACGGGCCAGTCGCTGGAGCGGATTGAACGGGATGTGGAGAGGGATTTCATCATGAACTCCCAACAAGCCAAGGAATATGGCATCATTGATGAAATCATCGATCGTCCCCGCACGTAGTTGGCTGCCGGCACCACGAGGAGGGAGCCGCAATGAAAACCCGATCCGGATCTGAGGAAGCGCTGCGCTGTTCGTTCTGCCATAAATCGCAGGACGCAGTGGCCAAGCTGATCTCCTCACCCAGCGATTACCCACGCGCCTACATCTGCGACGAGTGCGTGGCCGTATGCAATTCCATTCTGGAAGACGACCGCGGCGGCAACAGTGGAGAAGCTCGTCCCGGCGCTGCGCCAGCGCATCTGCCCAAGCCGCAAGAGGTCAAGGCATTTTTGGACGAGTACGTCATCGGCCAAGAGGTCACCAAAAAGAAGCTGGCCGTAGCCGTCTATAACCACTACAAGCGCATCCAAATGAACCGGACGCGCGGCAGTGATGTCGAACTTTCCAAGTCCAACATCCTGTTGGTTGGCCCCACCGGCAGCGGCAAAACGCTCCTGGCGCACACACTGGCCAAGATGCTGGACGTGCCCTTTGCCATCGTGGACGCAACCACGCTGACCGAGGCCGGTTATGTAGGCGAGGATGTGGAGAACATTATTCTGAAGCTGCTGCAGGCAGCCGACGGCGATGTGAACCGCGCCCAGAGCGGCATCATCTACATTGACGAGATTGACAAGATTGGCCGCAAAGACGAGAACCCATCCATCACGCGCGATGTCTCTGGCGAAGGCGTGCAGCAGGCGCTCTTAAAGATTCTCGAAGGCACCGTGGCCAATGTGCCCCCACAGGGCGGGCGCAAGCATCCACACCAGGAGTTTACGCCGGTCGACACCACCAACATTCTCTTCATCTGCGGCGGAGCCTTTGTGGGCCTGGAACGGGTGATTGGCCGCCGCGTGGGCAAAAAAGCACTGGGATTCAAGGCGATTTCGGATCGCGATGCTCTGGCCGAGCCCCAGCTGCCCGCACAACGCGATATTGAATTGCTGCGTCAGTGTGAGCCGCAGGACATGATTAAATTTGGTCTGATTCCAGAGTTTGTCGGTCGCCTGCCGGTGGTCGGCGTGCTGGACGAACTGGATGAATCCGCGCTGGTGGAGATTTTGACCAAGCCGCGCAATGCAATTTTGAAACAGTATCAACGGCTCTTTGAGTTTGAAAACGTGCGCCTGCACTTTACCGAAGGTGCCGTGCGTGGCATTGCCCGCGAGGCCTTGCAACGCAAGGTGGGTGCCCGTGGTCTGCGCATGATTTTGGAAGAGCTGATGCTGGATATGATGTACCACCTGCCCAGCTCCAAGAAGGTGCGCGACATCGAAGTCACCGCCGAGATGGTACAGAAGCGCGACCTGTCCGTACTCCTGCTGGAAAAGGCCGGATAACCCTCCCTACGAATCCTTCATTTTGGGTGCCCCGGGTCTCGACTCTGAGACCTGGGTGGAAACTTTCACGCCCAGAAAAAAATCCCGTTCATCCCACCGCCATGGGTGCCTTTGGGTGCCCCATCCTTCGCCTCTTTTACGAAGGGTGGGATAAAAGTCATCGTCCCTCATCGATCTCACTTCTGAAGACTCTGCTTCACCCTGAGTGAAGGCTGCCGCAATTTCTCGTCGCTTTCCAGAACGGACAGTCCTGCGTCCATCCTGTAAACTCCTGTGCGAGGCCTCTTATGCGTATTCTCAGCGTCGCTAGCGCCATGCCGCAGTACTCCTACAGCCAGCAAGAAATCTTTCAGGAGCTATGCAATCACTGGCAGGGCCAGTTGGAGCATCCCGAGGTGCTCGAACGGCTGCATCAGCGCGTCGGCGTCGAGCACCGGCACTTGGCCTATCCGCTCGAGGAGTACCGGCAGATCCAGACCTGGGGCCAGGCCAACGATCGCTGGATTCGTGCCGGGCTGGAGCTGGGGGATCGCGCCATTTCCACGGCGCTCGAACGGGCCGGGCGCAAGACCGCTGACATTAGCGCGCTGCTCACCGTCTCCGTCACCGGCATCGCCGCGCCTTCATTGGACGCCAAACTGACCAACCGCATGGGCCTGCCGCTGGACATGCGCCGCACGCCCATCTTTGGCCTCGGCTGCGTCGCCGGAGCCGCAGGCATCGCGCAGGCCGCCGATTACGTGCAGGCCTATCCCGACCGCATCGCCGTG
>DAHWKP010000104.1:0-1326 GCA_027343585.1 Acidobacteriaceae bacterium | reverse complement strand
GGCTGCCCGGAGAGCGCCTTGGCGAAGGCCACGTAGTCCGCCGTGCGATGGTGGTCGATATTGTTGGTGCCGAGTACGCTGCGCGCGAACTTTTGCAGCAGATAATTTTCTTCATTCGTGGTGCGATTGGAGCCGAGGACGCCGATGGAGCCACGCGCGTCACGTATGGCACGCAAACGATCGGCAGCGACGGTGAGCGCTTGCTCCCAAGTGGCTGGCTCCAGCGTGCCCGCCGCGTTGCGCACCAGCGGTTGGCGCAGGCGATCGGCATGGTTGGCAAAGTCAAAGGCGTAGCGGCCCTTGACGCAGAGAAAGTCCTCATTGATGCCGCTTTTGTCGCGATTGTCGCCGCGTAAAATCTCAACACCATCATTCGTGCTGCGCAGGCCCAGCGTGGTCTTGCAGCCGTCGCCGCAGTGGGTGCAGATGGTGCCGGTGTGCTTCATCTCCCACGGGCGGGTCTTGTAGCGATAGGTGTCGGAAGTGAGCGCGCCGACGGGGCAGGCATCAATGCACATGCCGCAGTCTTCGCAATCCAAGTGGTCGCCGCCGTTGGGAGCAATGACCGAGCTGACGCCGCGATTCTGCACGCCGAGCGCCCAGACGTCCATGCCTTCGCCGCAGACGCGCACGCAGCGATAGCAGAGAATGCAGCGCGGACGGTCAAAGTACACCACGGGCGACCATTGCTGCTCTTCGCGGTGATTTTTTACGTCAATAAAACTGGAATCACCCGCGCCGTACTTGAAGGTCATGTCCTGTAATTCGCACTCGCCACCGGCGTCGCAGACGGGGCAGTCCAGCGGATGATTGGCCAGTACCAGTTGCAGCATGGCTTTGCGGGATTGCCGGATTTCATCGGTATCGGTGTGCACCACCATGCCTTCAGCCACAGGTGTGGTGCAGGCGGTTTGCAGCTTGGGAATTTTGTCGATACGCACGACGCACATGCGGCAGGCGGCTTGTAGCGACAGGCCGGGGTAATAGCAGAAGGCGGGAATTTCGATGCCTACCTTGCGGCAAGCCTCAATGAGCAGCGTGCCCGCGGGCGCGGTGATGATTTTGCCGTCGACTGTGAGCGTTACATCCACCATGGTTCGAATCTCTTTCTGTTGCGCGCTGCTGTACGCGCGGGAAACTTACGCTGACACCGGCTCCAGCGCAGGATGCTTTGCAATCGCCGGATGCTTTGCATAGGGGCAGGGCTTGCCGTTCAAGTGATCCTCAAACTCCTGCCGGAACTTTTTTACAAATCCAATTGTGGGCATGGCCGCCGCATCGCCGAGCGGGCAGAAGGTGCGGCCCAGCATGTTCTCCGCCAGATAG
>DAHWKP010000097.1:0-1646 GCA_027343585.1 Acidobacteriaceae bacterium | reverse complement strand
ATTTTGGTGGCGGAAGACAACGTCATCAATCAGAAACTTGCGCAGGCGCTGCTGAAAAAAATGGGGCACTCAGTCACCATCGCATCCAATGGCGTGGAGGCCATCAGCCATTGGAGCGGTGGAGAATTCGACATGATCTTTATGGACGTGCAGATGCCGGAGATGGATGGCGCTGAAGCCACACAGCGCATTCGTGAGATGGAAAAGAGCACCGGCTCCCACATCCCCATCATCGCCATGACGGCCTTTGCCATGAGCGGCGATCGCGAACGCTTCATGCAGGCAGGCATGGATGACTACATTACCAAGCCGGTAAATTCTAAAGTTGTGGAGCAGGCCGTGCAGCACTTTGCAGGATTCACACCGGCTGCGGAGCAAGAGCCAGCACACGAAGATGCCCACTCGCCTGCGAACGTCTAAGGCGAACGCTGAACAGGGGTGGGGCGCTCCCTCAGCGGCTGCAGCCGCACTGCAACGTTGGGTGCGAAGGAATGGACGAAAGCCTATCCATTCCCTGCGCGCAAGTCCCGTTCCTTCGCAAAGCCGACGGATTCAGTGATTTTTTAAAGAATTTTTCCCAGAGCCAAGTCCCGAACAAATTTTTTGTCCGCCGCTAAAAAGTCATAGCTGGGTAAGTCTTTGAGTGGAGACCAGCGAACATCGTTAAAAATCTTATTTTGCAGCACTCCGTCAAACTGATACACGGTGAAGAACTGTAAATGTACTGCGCCACCATTGCGGTAGTTATGCACCAAATTGGCGATGCAGGTACCGATGGTTGCATCAATGCCTAATTCTTCCTGCAACTCCCGCCGCAGCGCTTGCTCGGGTGTCTCTCCCGGCTCAATCTTTCCTCCGGGAAACTCCCATTGCATTTCCATGGGCTGGCCCGGTCTACGCTGGCAGATCAGCACCTGCTCCTCCCGCAAGATCAACGCAGCCACCACAGCGCGCACTGCACGTTTTGCTAAATGTTTTTCCCCTGTGGATGCAGTGTGTGTACTCATGCTGCATCCAGAATAGTGCTTTCTTGAATTTTGCGCGAGAAGTGCCGGGGGAGTTTGGGAATGATGGATGCTCGCGCTTGGGCAGTAGCAAAATTCCAACCAGGAATTTTGTTTGCTTGGCGCGCTGTACGCATCCACAGGCGAATCTAAATTGCTCACTCTTGCGCCAATTGTTGTAAGCGCGCCAATTGCTCTTCCAGCATTGCGCGTTGCGGAGCCTGCGCTCCCTCAATCTGCAAATACGCAGCCAACTCTCCGGCGGCCTGTGCGTAATGCGCAGCGGCGGCCAACGCGCTGGCGTGGAGCAAATGCAAGGGCGCAAAACCTGCCGGAGCCAGCAGTGCCGCGCGATTGCTCCACTCCAGAGCCGCCCCGGCGTGTTCCATTCCAGCCTCGGCCCGCGCGCGCTGGTAGGCAGCCTGCCACCAGCCGGATGCGAAATCCTGCACCGGTTCCAGCGCCGCTGCCGCTGCGTCATACTCGCCTAAGAGCTTATCCGTAAATAGAAACAGTTTGCCTCCAGCAGATGATGGCGGCGGCCAGCGATAGAAGTGCAACGTAGCTGGCCTCTGTTTTCTCGAAGCTGACCAGCAGTTTGCGAAAGCGATTGAGCCAGGAATGGGTTCTCTCCACCACCCA
>DAHWKP010000206.1:0-7988 GCA_027343585.1 Acidobacteriaceae bacterium | reverse complement strand
GCCCGCCGCGTCGGGGTTGGCATCCGTCCAAAAGCGATGGCCGGTGCGCTGGATGAAGACATCCTCCAGACTGGGCCGCGCCACGGAGACGCCTTCGATTTCTCCGGGGAAGGCCTCCACGACATCGGTTAAGAAGCGATGGCCATGCTCGCGTTCCAAGCGCACGGTTGCGCCCACTACCGTGGTGGACACGGAAAAGCGCTGCTGCACCTTTTGCGCCAACTGCGCCGCAGCCCAGGGGCTGACGGTTTCCAGTTGCACAATGTCGCCGCCGATCTGCGCCTTCAACTCGGCAGGTGCGCCGAGCGCGACCAGTTTGCCGCTATTCAAAATCGCCAGCCGGTCACAGTGCTCTGCCTCTTCCATCAAATGCGTGGTGACCAGAACGCTGACGCCCTGCTCATCGCGCAGAATGCGCAGGTACTGCCACAGATCGCGGCGTGCACCGGGGTCGAGTCCCGTTGAGGGTTCGTCGAGCAGCAGCAGCGCGGGCGAGTGAATCAACCCCTTGGCCAACTCCACGCGGCGTTGCTGGCCGCCAGAGAGTGTTTCCACCAAGTCGCCGGCGCGGTCGCTGAGTCCCACGCGGGCCAGCACCTGCTGGGAACGTTGTTTGAGCAGTGCACCGCTCAGGCCGTACAGATGCCCTTGGTGCATTAGATTTTCAGCCACGGTCAGCTTCAGGTCCAGGCTACGCGCTTGAAAGACGATGCCGGAGGATTGCCGCGCGCGTGTTGGCTCCGCGATGACGTCGAAGCCAGCGATGCGCGCATGTCCGCCGGTGGGCATCATCAGCGTGGAGAGAATGCGGAAGAGCGTGGTTTTGCCGCTGCCGTTGGGGCCGAGCAGGCCAAAGATTTCTCCGGGCTGCACGGTGAAGCTGAGGCCGTCCAGCGCGCGGCGCGTGCCATAGTCATGTGAAAGATTTTCCAACGCAATGGCAGGTGTGCCTGTGCCGGTGTGTGTGGCGGGCCGTTCGGCCTGCGTTGGAGATTCTGTAGTGGTCATGGCAATACTCCCTTGGTCTGTGCGTTGAGCATGAGCAGCGCGAAGAGCAGCGGCAGATAGATCACGCTGGCCTTGAGCAGCGCGCGTGCGCAGGCGCGCGTTTGGCCTGGTTCCGCAGGCCGTGTGATGCGAAAGAAACGGATGGTGTAGAACAGATAGCCCAGCCCGAGCAGCGTGGCGATCCACAGGTACCAGCGGCCTTCCATGTGCAGCCAGTAGGGAAGAATGCTGACAGGAATCATGAGCACGGCGTAGATGAGCGCCTGCATGGCCGTGGACCAGCCGTCGGGTTCGACGACGGGCAACATGCGCAGGCTGGCGCGTCCGTAGTCCTCGCGGTAGAGCCAGGCGATGGCCATGAAGTGTGGAATCTGCCAGACAAACAAGATGGCGAAGAGTGCCACAGCCGGCCACTCGATGGCTCCACGCGCAGCGGTCCAGCCGATCAGCGGCGGCATCGCTCCGGGGAAGGCTCCGATAAAGGTTGCCAGCGTGGTGTGGCGTTTGAGCGGTGTGTAAATGCCGACGTAGGTGACGGCGGTGAGCAACGTCAACATGCCGGTGACAGGATTGGTGCGCGTGGCCAGCCAGAGCGATCCGCAGACGATGGCCGCCATGCCCAGAAAAACTCCGTAGGCCAGGTGCATGCGTCCAGCGGCCAGGGGGCGTTGTGCCGTGCGCAGCATCTTGGCGTCCGAGCGGCGCTCGAAGACCTGATTCAGCACGCTGGAGCCGCCGGAGACCAGCGCCACGCCCAGCAATGTGTTGAATAAGGTTGGATTGAAAGAAAAAATTCCGGAAGCGACCGAACCCAGATGAAAGCCAGCCCAGGCCGTGAGCACGACCATGGCCGTGACGCGCAGCTTGAAGGTTTCGACTGTGTCGTGCAGGTAAACCGCCCATTTGGAGGGCGTTTCGATCCGGTCAACCAGTGGTGCGGATGCAAGCGAGGCCGCGCCAGCCGCGGCTGGATGCAGATTGGCAGATTCCGGGGTGATGCGGGCTTCCACCCCTTAGGATAACAAAGTGCCTGCGCTGGGTGGTTCCAGCGATGCGTGAAAGCGCGCCGGTCCTGTGATGTATTCCTCGATGAGCACGGCAATCAGCACCGCAGTGGGCACGGCAACCATGGCGCCAGCGATGCCCGCCAGCGACATGCCTAGCAGCAAGGCGATCAGAATCGCCGTGCCGGCCAGATCCACGCGCGTGCGCATGATGCGCGGCGCAAGAAAGGCATTTTCCACCTGCACATAAATAATGCCGAAGGCCAGTACCAGCAGCATGTGTACCCAGGAGTCCATGGCTGCGGCCAGCATGGCGAGCACGCCGGTGATAAAGATGCCCGCCACGGGAATGATGTTGGCCACACCCAGCAACACCGCCAGCGCAAAAGAGTAGCGCACGTGCAGCAAGCCCAGAAAGATTCCACTCGAGAAGGCTAGCGTCAGCATCAGCAGCAACTGGCCGGTGAGCCAGCGGCCCATGCGTGTGCCTGCGTGTCGCAGCGTGCGGTCCAGCCGCATCCGCCGTGGCTCTGGCACCAGCAAGAGCAGCCAACGATAAACCTGTTCGCCTTCGATTAAAAAATAAACCAGAAGGACCAGGCCGGAGACAATGTCCAACATTCGCGCCGCCCAATTGCTCAGCGAATACAGCACGCTGCCTGCGTCGCGCGCTGCGGAGGCTTGCGCACGCGCTAGTATTCCGTACAAGTTAATTTTGCGCAGCAGCGGGATGTGTTGCAGATGGGCCATCGCCCAGGCGGTGCGCTGGGGCATCTCTTGCACAAAGCGGCCCAGGTCGTGCAGCAGCGGCGGCAGCGTCAGCGCAAAGAAGAGCAAAGCCGCCAGCAGCAAGCCCAACATCAACAGAACGACGGCTGCGCCGCGCCCCGGCTGCCAACGGCCAATGCGCAGCCGCATCACGGCGGCGACAACCGGGTTCAGCACCACGGCGAAGAGTGCGCTGACGTAGACGAGTACCAGCAGATCACGCAGGTGCCAGGCGGTGTACAAAGCCAAAGCCAGCCCGAAGGCGAAGAGAATATCTCCGCGCAGATTTTTGGGCTGCTGGGAGGCTGGAGCCATATCGGATATATGCGTCATGGAGCGTTCCTCTGTCCGGACGGCGGAAGGTTTACGGCGTTGGCAACTGGCGCAGGAGTTCCTCCGCCACAAGCGCCGGGGTTTTGCCGGTGGTGCGCACGGTGATGTGGGCCGTGCGGTAGTGTGGCAGGCGCAGCGTAAAGCGCTGCAATAGATTTTCCAGATCCGCTAAAACGGGTCGCGTGGCGGCTCCGGGTTGCGCTTGCTGTTGTTGGCAGCGGTCGAGCAATGTGCCCAGTGGAGCCTCTAAAAACGCAACGCGCGTGCCGGTGGAGGCTTGCAGCAAATCCCGATTGGCTGCGGTCTCAATCGCTCCACCGCCCAGGGCCAACACCATGTTTGTGCGCTCCAGCACGGTGCGCAGCGCTTGATGTTCCTGCTCGCGGAAGGCGGCCTCGCCAACGGAGTCAAACAGTTCTGCAATGCTTTTGCCTGCGGCCTCGACGATCACATCATCGAGATCAACGAAGCTCCAGCCCAGCCGCTCGGCCACAATGCGGCCCACGGTGGATTTGCCAGCGCCCATAAATCCGGTCAGCACGATGCGCTGGGGCATTGGTGTGGCTGGCGTGGCTGGAGCGGGGGCGTGCATGGCGGATGGCTGAAGGACGCTTCGTGATTCTAGCAGGAACCAGCGTGTGCGTTGGGAAATTTCAACTACCCAAAAAGCGTGCGTACAAGCTGCGCGCCACGCCAATGTCCGTGGTGCCCTGGATGAGCGCGCGTCCGTCGGCGAAGATGGTCATGCGGTGCGCGCCGCGTTCAAAGCGCAGCAGCATCGCATTGCGCAGCACAGTTCCATGCGGGCGCAGGCGTGCTTCGAGTTCGGCCAGGTCCACGGGCCGATGGTGTTCGTGAATCTGTACGGAGTTGCGTCCGCAGAGCGTGATGTGAGGCCGGGCTTCGCCAGCCAGATGTGTCCATTTGCGTTCCCCGCAGGCCACGCATCCGGCGTGAGGCCGCGAAGCATCCAGTTCGGAGCGTTCATTGCGCCACAGATCATAGGCCAGCAACGTGCGCCGCATGGAGCTGCGCGCGTCCACCAAAAACTTCATCGCTTCGGCGGCTTCAATCGACGCGGCCAAGTTCACCGCTGGGTTCAGAATGCCTGCCGTGTCGCAAGTCTCCACGATGCCTGTGGGTGCGGCGGGGAAGAGGCAGGCCAGGCAGGCCGTCTCGCCGGGCAGAATGTTCATCGTGACGGCGTAGGCTCCGACGGCTCCGGCGTAAATCCACGGCTTGTTTTGCTCGACGGCGTAATCGTTGAGCAGATAGCGCGTCTCATAATTGTCGGTCGCGTCCAGAACAAGCTGTGCAGAAGCCAGCAGCGCGTGGATGTTGCCGGGCACAAGATCCTCCACCTGCGCGTGGATCTGGCCGTGGCGGTTGAAGGCAGCGATTCTGCGCTGGGCTGCGACGGCCTTGGGCAGGCATTGCGCCGCGTCGGCTTCTTCAAAGAGCACCTGGCGTTGCAGGTTGCTCCACTCCACATAATCGCGGTCGATCAGCGTCAACGTGCCGAGGCCTGCGCGGGCCAGCAGGCTGGCGACGGCTGCGCCTGTGGCTCCGCAGCCCACGATGGCCACATGCGCGGCGGCCAGTTTTTTTTGTCCCTCCGCGCCGATGCCAGAAAAAAGCACTTGGCGTGAGTAGCGCTCGTCTTTTGGCTCCTGCATTGGCGATTCCTGCGGGGGCGGTTCCGGTTTGTTGGCTGCGTGCATGGCCCAGTCTTCTGCTCCCAGTATAGGTGTAGATTCCGGGCCGCAATTCTGATGAGGATTGTATCGACGCGGGCAACGGCTTTGCGTATCGTTAGAAAAGCGGATGTGCGCCGAGGGTGCATGTCCGCGTGTTTTGATGCGGCTGAGTGTAACAGGTGATTGGTCCATGCAGGTCGAAAACGAGCGGCGGAGTGCGGACGTGGCAGGCGCGTCTTTTTTTGTGCTGCGTGCTGGTACTGCATCTGCCGGCATGGGCAGGGGCCGCGCAGCCGTCGGCTGAGGCTGCGCCCAAAACGACGACCCCGGCAGCAGCAAATTTCGACGGCCACACTGTCACCGCGCTGCGTTTTGACGGAGTTCAGGAGTCTGAGCTTGCGTCGTTGCCCGCGCACTTGGCGATGCAGCCGGGGCAGCCATTTTCCCAATCCGCGCTCCGGGCCAGCATTCGCCAGCTTTTTGCCACCGGGCTGTATGCGCAAATCTCCGCGCAGGGAGCCATGCAGGGCCAAGGCGTGGTGATTACCTTTCGCGGCACGCCGCAGCTGTTCCTGCACCGCGTCTATGTCACGGGCGTTCGGCAGGAGATCTTTGCCGCGCAGTTGCAGCGTTCCACGGGCTTGGAGATTGGCACAAGGTACACAAGGCACTCCTTGCCGCGAGCCACGCAGGCGCTGCGAACGGCACTGCAGCAGTCGGGGTACTTTGAATCGGGGATCCACGCCAGCGCGAAGCCCGCTTCGGTAAAAAATCAAGTGGATGTCTATTTTCAAATCACGTTGGGCAGACAAGCGCGTGTTGGAGCCATGCACGTCATCGGCGAAGCGGGCATGACGCAGAAGAAACTGCGCCGGGTGGCGCGGCTCAAACGCGGAGCCAAGGTGCAGCGCGACACGTTGACCAAGGCTTTGGATCGTCTACACAAGAAATATCAGAAGCAAAATCGATTGGAAGCCTCCGTGCAGGGCAGCGAGCAGGGTTTTGACACAGCCAAAGACACCGTGGACTACACGTTTTCCATCGCACGCGGGCCGCTGGTGCATGTGCGCGTTGCAGGGGCAAAGGTTTCTAAACACAAGCTGCGGCGATTGGTTCCTGTGTATGAGGAGGGTGCCGTTGATCCCGATTTGCTCAATGAAGGCGATCAGAATCTGCGGGATTACTTTCAGGGCCGTGGTTACTTCAACGTGCAGGTGACGCACAGGCTGCGCCATCCCAAGAGTGATGAGGACGATCTGCTCTATACCGTTGTGCTTGGCCCGCGGCAAAAAGTGGTTTTGGTCCGTGTGAGCGGCAATCATTATTTTGATGCAGAGACGGTTCAGGAGCGATTGAGCGTTGTGCGCGCTGACGCTGCAAATCACTATGGACACTTCAGCCAATCTTTGCTGCAAAAAGATGTGGATGCCATTGAGCTTCTCTACAAGAGCAACGGCTTCAATGCAGTCAAAGTAACGCCCCAGGTCGCCGACGCGGGTCTGCCGAAATCCTCTGGCGGCAAAGGCTACGCTGGCCTGAAAGTTCTATATCAGATTCAAGAGGGAGCGCAGCAGCGCTTTGGTGCGGTGCAGTTGCTGGGCGTTCAGCAGCTTTCGCAGTCGGAGATTTTCAGCCAAATGGCGACGCGCGCTGGACAGCCGTACTCTTTATCCGACTTGGCTGACGATCGCACGAACATCCTGACCTATTACTACCGGCACGGTTTTCTGCAAGTGGGCCTGACCGTTACGCAGCAGCCGGAAGCCAAAGATCCAAAGCGCATCGATGTTGCCTTCCACGTGCAGGAGGGCGAACAGTTTTTTGTTCACAATGTGCTGATCAGTGGCATTCATCACACGCGCCCACAGGTGGTGCAGCGTCGGGTGGAGTTGCATCCCGGCGATCCGCTGGACCGCAGCAAGCTGCAAGATACGCAACGTCGCTTATATAACCTGGCGCTCTTCAACGAAGTGGATACCGCTGTCGTCAATCCCAATGGCGAGCAGCAGAGCAAGGATGTATTAGTCAATCTGCACGAGGCGCATCGCTGGAATTATGACTATGGTCTTGGCTTTGAGGTGCAAACCGGAACGCCGCAGACAAATTGCCCCTCGGCGGCTTCGCTAATTCAGTTGGGCCAGAATCCAGCCACGTTTCAATGCACACCGAATGGAACGTTTGGTGCCAGCGAACGCGTTTCGTTTGATATTAGCCGCATCAATTTGAGGGGCAGGAACCAATCCATTACCTTGCAAACGGCTTATGGAAGCTTGGAAAAGCAGGCGACCATGGTTTTTGACAATCCACAGTTTTTGGGCGATCGCAAGCTGGATTTTTCTCTCACCGGCGGTTATGTGCAGAGTCAGGACATTACCACCTACAGCTCGTCGAGCATCTCTGGCTCCGCCACATTCACCAGTCGCCCCACGCGCGCGGACACGTTGATTTATTCCTTCGCCTATCGCTACATCAGCCTCAGCAATTTGCAGATCAGTGCGGATTTGATTCCGTTGCTCTCGCAACCGGCGCGTGTGAGTGGTCCGGGCATCACGTGGGTGCATGACACGCGCGACAATCCGCTCAACCCACAGCGAGGTTGGTATCTGTCTGCGCAGCAGTTCTTCGCTTGGTCGGGCTTTGGCGCGCAGGCCAACTTCAATCGTCTGGACGTGACCGAGTCCAACTACTATCCAGTGCATGGCAAAAAGTGGATCTTTGCGCGCAGCACGCGCATCGGCATGGAAAACATCTATGGCAATCCCAGCTATGGCACGATTCCTTTGCCCGAGCGCTTGTATGCGGGTGGCGCGACCTCGCACCGTGGATTTTCCATCAACTCTGCCGGGCCACGCGATTTGCAGACGGGCTATCCGGTCGGCGGTTCTGGTGCATTTGTCAATACGTTCGAACTGCGCGTGCCGCCGATTGCAATGCCATGGATTGGCAAAAACATGGGCTTTGCGATCTTTAACGATATGGGCAATGTCTATGATACGGGCGGCGACATCTGGCCCAGTCTGTTTCGCTTTCGCCAGCCGGATCGCAGCACCTGTTACAACATCTCCGGGCAGAATGGCATTTGTAACTTCAATTACAACTCGCAGGCACTCGGTGCGGGGCCGCGCTACCAAACTCCGATTGGCCCGATTCGCGTGGACTTTAGCTATAACCTGAATCC
>DAHWKP010000204.1:0-1251 GCA_027343585.1 Acidobacteriaceae bacterium | reverse complement strand
TGGCTCCCCGGGGTGAGCTGGTGTTGGAGTCGACGCCGAACGGTGCGCAGGGATGCTTTTACGAGGAGTGGTGCGTGGCGGAGTCCACGGGGATGGTGCAGCATTTTTTCCCGTGGTGGATGGAGCCGGAGTATGTAGGTGTTGCTGTACCCGCGAGCGAGTGGACGGATGCGGAGCGAGAGCTGGCGGCAGCGCATGGGTTGAGCGCAGAGCAGATTGGGTTTCGGCGGCCGGTGCAGGCACGGCTGCGTGGCCTGGCTGGGCAGGAGTACGCCGAGAGCGCGGAGAGCTGCTTTTTGTCGAGCGGGTCCTGTGTGTTTGCTCTGGATACGATTGCGTCGCGGATGGCTGAGGTGCGCACTCCTGTGGAGCGGCGGGAAAATGGGCAACTGGCGGTTTGGTATCCGGCACAGGCGGGGCGGAAGTACATTGTGGGGGTGGATCCGGCGGGCGGCGGGACGGATGGCGATTATGCCTGTGCTCAGGTGATTGAACAGCGGAGCGGCTTGCAGTGCGCGGAGCTGCGGGGGCATTTGAGTCCGCGAGAGTTGGCGCAGGCCGTGGCGCGGCTGGGCGAGGAGTATGGCAAGGCGTTGCTGGTTGTGGAGCGGAACAATCATGGGTTGGCGGTGCTGGCGCACTTGCAGATGGGACAACTGGGTGGACGCGGCTACGCCGGACCGATGTACGAGCAGAATGGGCAGGCGGGATGGTTGACGACGTCCGTGTCGCGCCCGGCGATGCTGGAGCGGCTGGGGACGTTGTTGGAAGAGAAGCCGGAGATCTTCCAGAGCGAGCAGTTGCTGCGCGAGTGCCGGAGTTTTATTCGCAAGGGGGATGGGCGGTGCGAGGCGGCGGCCGGAGCGCATGATGATTGCGTGTTGGCGATGGCGATGGCGCAGGCGGTGCGCATGGAGTTGGCGTAGCCAGCGAGTGCGGCGTAATAGAATTCCAACAACGGTGCGATGGGGATTGGGCCGTTGGGAATGAGGCGAAGCGCGTGGCGGTGACGGCAGTGCAGCAGATTCGGCGGATGCGCGGCGGGGCGCAAAGCCATCTGATGCTGGCCAGCGACGGCCATTTGTACGTGGTGAAGTTTCAGAACAACCCGCAGCACCTGCGCGTGCTGGCCAATGAGTTGTTGGCAACGCGGCTGGCCGAGGCGGTGGGGTTGTCTGTGCCGGCGACCGAGGTGGTGGAGGTGAGCGAGTGGTTGATCGCCAACACTGCCGGGATGCAGATGCAATTGGG
>DAHWKP010000203.1:0-1035 GCA_027343585.1 Acidobacteriaceae bacterium | reverse complement strand
GCCAATTGGGATTTCTTTACCAAGCTGCCCGCCCCCGACCGCAACCGCCTGTCGCATGCGCAGGTCAAAGATGTGCAACTGCTCGACCCACTCTTTGAGTTCTCCGGCGCTTGCGCAGGCTGCGGCGAAACGCCCTACGTCAAACTGCTCACACAACTCTTCGGCGATCGGCTCTACATCGCCAATGCCACCGGCTGCTCGTCGATCTACGGCGGCAACCTGCCCACCACGCCCTACACCGTCAACGACTGCGGGCGCGGGCCAACGTGGGCCAACTCGCTCTTTGAAGACAATGCCGAGTTTGGACTGGGCATGCGCCTGGCTCTGGACCAGAAAAAGCAATACGCAGAAGAACTGCTGCAACGCCTGGCACCAGTAATCGGTGAGTCGCTGGTGACGGCCACGCTGACCGCAGCCCAAGCCACGGAGCCGGAGATCGCCGCCCAGCGCGAGCGCGTGCAGCAGATTCGCACGCAGCTTGCCGGCACGCAATCCGCCGAAGCGCAGCACCTGCTCGCCGTGGCCGATGCGTTGGTGCGCAAGAGCGTCTGGCTGGTCGGCGGCGATGGCTGGGCCTATGACATTGGCTTCGGCGGCCTGGACCACGTGCTTGGCTCTGGCCACAACGTCAAGGTGCTGGTGCTCGACACAGAAACGTACTCGAACACCGGCGGGCAAATGTCGAAATCCACGCCGCGCGCTGCCGTGGCCAAGTTCGCCGCTGGCGGCAAAGCCACCAGCAAAAAAGATCTGGCCATGGAGGCCGTCAGCTACGGTTCGGTCTACGTGGCGCGCGTGGCCATGGGCGGCAGCGATGCGCAAACCGTCAAAGCCTTTCAAGAGGCCGAGGCCTACGACGGTCCTGCGCTCATCCTGGCCTACAGCCATTGCATCGCGCACGGCTATGACATGGCCTATGGCATCGAGCAGCAAAAGAACGCAGTGCTCTCCGGATACTGGCCGCTGATGCGCTACAACCCAGCCCTGCGCGCGGAAGGCAAAAATCCCTTCCAACTGGATTCGCGCGCGCCCTCG
>DAHWKP010000185.1:0-1887 GCA_027343585.1 Acidobacteriaceae bacterium | reverse complement strand
CGCGGGCACATTCGGGTTGCGTGAGGAGGTGCAATAGACGCCATGCTGCCCGGCCAGAATCAACGCATCCGTCAGCAGGTCCAGCGTGACGGCCAGGCGTCCGCGCTCCAAACCCAGCATGAACTCATGCTGTTCCAGCGTGGCGCGCTGCTCGTCAAAAACGGAACTCATGCCTGCGGCTCCGGCTTCCAGCGCAACACGGGTTTGCGCGCCGCCGTCACCTCATCCATGCGCGCCACGCGCGTTGCGTGCGGCGCTTGCAGCACCAGCTCTGGATTCTCCTCGGCCTCTCGTGCGATCTGCCGCAGCGCGTCGATCAGCAAGTCCAGCTCTTCTTTGGACTCGCTCTCGGTCGGCTCAATCATCAGCGCCCCGGGCACGATCATCGGAAAGGAAACCGTGTAGGGATGGAAGCCGTAGTCGATCAGTCGCTTGGCAATGTCGCCCGTCTTGACGCCGTTGCGTGCCTGCCGCCGATCGCTAAAGACCACCTCATGCAGTGACGGCGTGGCGTAAGGCAAGTCGTACACATCTTCGAGATGCTTGCGAATGTAGTTCGCGTTCAGCACCGCGTCTTCCGTGGTCTGGCGCAGGCCATCCGGGCCGTTGGCCAGGATGTAAGCCAGCGCGCGCACAAACATGCCAAAGTTGCCGTAGTAGGCGCGCACGCGGCCCACGCTCTGCGGACGGTTGTACTCCAGGCGCAGCGTACCCTCCCGGTTCCGCTGCACCACAGGCACGGGCAAAAACGACTCCAGAATTTTCTTGCACGCCACCGGACCCGATCCCGGCCCGCCGCCGCCATGCGGTGTGGAAAATGTTTTGTGCAGATTCAGGTGCATCACGTCCACGCCAAAATCACCGGGACGCGTCTTGCCCGTCAGCGCGTTCATGTTTGCGCCGTCCATGTAGAGCAGCGCGCCCTTGGTGTGCAAGATGTCGGCGATCTTGTGAATCTCGCTCTCAAACACGCCGATGGTTGATGGATTCGTCAGCATCAGCGCGGCGGTGTCGCTGCAAACCGCGCGCTCCAGTTGCGCCACATCCACCATGCCCTGCGCGTTCGACTTCAAGTTCTCCACCTGATAGCCGCAGATGGCCGCCGTGGCCGGGTTGGTGCCGTGTGCGGAGTCGGGAATCAAAATCTTCTTGCGCGCGTCGCCTTTGGAGGCGTGATAGGCGCGGATCAGCAGAATGCCGGTGAACTCGCCATGCGCGCCCGCTGCCGGTTGCAGCGTAATCGCGTCCATGCCGGTGATCTCCGTCAGGCACTCTTGCAGTTCAAACAAAATGCGCAGCGCACCCTGTGAGAGCGCCTCCGGCTGATACGGATGTGCCTCGGCCAGGCCCTCCAGCCGCGCCACCGCTTCATTCACGCGCGGGTTGTACTTCATCGTGCAACTGCCCAGCGGATACATGCCCAGATCAATCGCGTAATTCCACGTGGAAAGCCGCGTAAAGTGGCGGATGATCTCCATCTCGCTCACCTCGGGCAGCGCGCCCGGCTCCGTGCGCAGGCTTGCGCCCAACAGATGTTCTGCCTGCACCGGCGGCACATCCAGCTCCGTCATGCGATAGGCTTTTTTGCCCGGCGAGGATTTCTCAAAGATCAGCCCTTCATTCTGGCTGACGTGCTGGCGCACCTTGCGCGGCGTGCCAACAAAAGGAGCTGGCTTCGCAGTGGAGTTCGCATCATTCATCGGCTCTTCATCTCCCGGCCTCATCACGCACTCACCAGCGCGCGCGCTTCCTGTTGCGTCAGCGCCAGCGCGGCAGCGTCGATCTCCGCGCGTGTGTTCATCTCGGTCGCGCACCACAGCGTGGCGTTGCCCAACTCTGGATACCAGCGATTCAGCGCCACACCGCCCATCATCTTCTGCTGCAACA
>DAHWKP010000167.1:0-1472 GCA_027343585.1 Acidobacteriaceae bacterium | reverse complement strand
GCGCCCACGCGTTTCACGCCGCGCTTGAGCGCGGCTCGCATCACCGCGCGGCCTTCGCTGTACTTCTGGTCCTGCATCAGCAGTTGCGCGCGCAGGAAATCCAGTTCGCCGTCCTTAGCGTAGGGCGAGCCTTTGGCCAGGGTGGCAATTGCCTTGTCCTCGTCACCCGCCAGGTAATAGGCCTTGCCCAGTAGCTCGTAAGGCTCGTAGCCGGGCTGGATGATTTTCTTGCTGAGGCCGTCCTGCAGAACCTGCGCAGCCTGCAGCGCGTCCGGCTTGGGGTCGTTTTGATTTTGACCCACGTACAGATACATCTTGGCCAGGTTGATGTAGTCGGCCTGGGTGGTGTACACCCCGCGCGTCTTGGCGTCAGCCATCACTTTCAGGGCCTTGTCAGGCTCTTTCGCCTGGATATAGACGTTGACCAGGTTCTGGATCGCGCCTTTGTCGTCGGGATTCTTGGCAACTATGGCCTCTTCGACCTTGGCCGCGTCGGAAAAATCGTTCATGCCGGCGTAGCTGGCCATCAGCAGCTGCTGCCAGGAGTCGGGCGCGGCGGGCTTGAGCGCGAATGCCTGCTTCATCGCAGCCACCGCCTGCGGAAACTGATTGAGGCGGTAATAGATGTTGCCCTCGAGCGCGTAGGCCTCGCCGGTCTGCTTGCCGCCCTCGGTCATCCACTTCTGCAAAGTAGCCAGCGCCGGCTGCCACTGCCCGTCCTGCGCCTGCAATTGGGCGATGGTCAGCATGGTGTCGAAGTAGTCGCCGTTGGGCAGCGAGTTCATGTCCAGCGCCCGTTGCAGCAGGGGAATCGCGTCCTTGTCGTCACCGGCGCTGATCTTGATCTGGGCCAGTCCGCGCAGCGCCATGGCCTTGGCGTATTTGCTCTCGGAATCTTTGAGCACCTTGTTGAGGTCGTCCGTGGCTTTGGCGTCTTTGCCGCTGTTGAGGGCGTTGAAGCCGTCCTGCAGCAGGCGCTGATCGCGCTCGCTGCGCAGGTCGTTGCGCGGTGACTCGCGCTTGGCGTTGGGATATTCCGGCGCCTTCTTGTCGCCATCCTTCGCGTAGGCGAAGTTGACGGCCAACAACGCCGTCAGCAGCAACAGGAGAAACCTGGGCATGGAGCGGACTTTCATGCGGACCTCGCGGGGGAGAGGACGCCGCGTTTGGCGACGTTGGGGAGTCCAAGCCTAACGGCTGCCGCCGTGCGAGCCAAGCTGCGTCGCGACAGGCCGTCACTGCATACGATTGCGGGCGGCGCTCGCGCGTCAGATATCCAGGTTGGCGACTTTCAGCGCGTTGGACTCGATGAATTCGCGCCGCGGTTCGACCGCCTCGCCCATCAGCATCGCGAAAATCCGGTCGGCGCCGATGGCGTCCTCGATGCGCACCTGCAACAGGCGCCGCGTTTCCGGGTTGACCGTGGTTTCCCACAGCTGTTCCGGATTCATTTCGCCCAGGCCCTTGAAGCG
>DAHWKP010000161.1:0-15640 GCA_027343585.1 Acidobacteriaceae bacterium | reverse complement strand
AGCGTAGGAAAAGCTCACCTGCGCAGGGGCCGACACGGATCCCGTGGCCGAGGGCACGTAGAGCGCCTGGGTCAACTGCGCGCGCAGATTGGCGTCATAGGTGTAGAGCGACAGCGGGAAGCCGAAGCTCTGCGCAGCCTGCGCATTCACTAGGTCGAGCGGCTTGCCGTTCTCGTCGGTGTAGTTCTTCAAAATCCAAGAGGTGACCTGCGCGCCGCGATTGTTGAAGGTGATCCGGTACAAAGAATTCTCAACCGTCGTCGTGGTCACTGCCGATGCGGCCAGCGTGGGCACGGCGGCGGCGCTCCCCGCAGCCTTTGCGGATAAAGATGGCAGCGCGGCGCTGGGGGTTCCCGCAGTGGATGCTGCCGGCACTGCGCTCTGTGTTTGCGTTGCTGGAGCCGTGGGCACAGGCTTGGGCCGGAAGTACTCCATGCCGATGAGCACCACGACAAAGATCAACGTAAAGACCAGCAACGAGCTGCTGTCTTGCCCGCCCTGCTGATTGGGATTTTTGAATTCGGCCAAGGTGTCCTACTGCTCTTCTCCGGCGGTCGCGGCCAGCCGGGATGGGTATTGCCCGCAACGCCGCAGGGAGAAATCTCTTCGCGCGCGCAGGGGACTGTTTCTATCGTAAATGGTTTTTTGGGGTCTGGGCTGCGGCGCACTCCGGCACGGGATCCCAGCCGCAGCGCCGCGCAGGTGTCAACGGGTTGCAGCGCAGCAAGCGCCAGAGCGCCAGCCACCCACCGCGCAGCCAGCCATGCCGGGCAAGGGCCACAGCCGCGTACTCCGAACAGGTGGGTTGGAAGCGGCAACCGCTGGCAAAGGGAGCCACCGCGTGCAGCGCGCCGTGCAAAAGGGGCGAGAGCCAACGCTTGTACCCCGCCAGCAGTACACCCACAATCCGACTGCGTGGGGATTGTGCTGCGACGGGGTGCTCCGTCGGCTGCGGGGTGTTAGCGTTTGTCGGCATGGGGTCTGCGTTCGGGTTTGTGCTCGGGTCTGCGTTCGGGGCGGCGCGGCTGGGGCGGCGCGGCGGCGATGGTCTCGCCGTGGGCCTCTGCGCTGGCAAGGCCGCGCATGACGGCGGCAAAGGCGCGGGTCACATCGCGTTCGATGGCGGCAAACTCGGCTTCCAAGACTTGGCGCCGCGGATGCAGCACCACATCGATGGGGCCTTGCAGCAGGTGTACCTGCGCGCGCACCACGGCGCGCATTCTGCGCTTGATGCGGTTGCGCTCGACGGCCTTGCCCAAGACGCGACCCGTGGTCAGGCCCACGCGCGGAGCCTCCGCATCGTGGCCCGGCGCGGCTGCATTTTGGCCCGAAGCGATCGTGCGCGCGGCAAAGAAGTAGGTCAGCAGCGGCAGGGATTGTCTGCGGCCTTCGCGGTAGACGCGCTGATAGTCCGCGTGTTTGCGCAAGCGCCAAGTCTGCGACGAATTCTTTGGGTCAGCCATCAAGGGGCAACTCTGGGGGCCAGGGATCTGCACGTCTGCTGCTATTGTCGCGTGATAGAGGCTCTGGCGCGCAGCCATCCGCCTGCGCGCTCGCAGGGAGACGCAGTGCGCAGCGAGAAGATGGCGGTGAGTGCGAAGGGTGTGTGTCGAGCGGGGTGCCGAAGCGCTGGCCGCTTCGGCAGCAAACCTAGTCGCGGTATCCAGCGCTGACGGCGACGCGCTTGCGCCCCTTGGCGCGGCGGCGCGAGAGCACGGCGGCTCCGCTCTTGGTCTTCATGCGGCTGCGGAAGCCATGCGTTTTGGCGCGGCTACGGCGGTTGGGTTGAAATGTGCGCTTCGGCATCGGGGTGCGTTCCTCAAATTCTATGAAAAATTCTTCCAGCGATTTCCCACGCGGCTGCCAAGGCAGACTCTAGGCGGGGAGGCGGAATTTTTAGTATAGCGGAAGTGGGGGGAGATCGGCAAAAGGAAGCTGGGAAGCAGTACGCAAGTTCCATTTTTGCGCGGAGTTTCACCGTGCGTGGTGCAATTTCCCGCTCGCAAAAAAAATCTATTGGATTGGGCTGCACTCCACCGGTTCTGATGTGCTACTATCGGGTTCGCTAACGACATCGAACGGGCCGTCCACGCAGCACCGGTTTTGGGGAATGATCGCCGAGCGTGGACGCTCCGAAACAGACTGTTTTTTCTTCCCGGCAGTGTGATTCTCCACAACCGCGTACACGGCGGAGTGCAGAGTTGCTTTCCTTTTTTGCCGATGCAGGGGGAAACCAGCCTGAGGGTGTCAGCACCATCAGCACGCCGCTTGCGGCGCTAACACGGGAAATAAAAAGACAAGAATGTCCCTACTCGCTACAGCATCGACGGCACTGAATCCCTGGCTGCGCATCTTGGCGGCGCTGGAAAAGAAGATTAACCGGCAGTCTTTTGACACATGGTTCAAGCCCACGCGCTTCAGCCGTATCGAGGGCCGTGTGCTGGTCATCAGCGTGCCCACGCGCGAGTTTGAACACATTGGTGAGCGCTACAACGATCTGATTCTGGAAGCGATCGACCAGCTGGGCATTGAAGTGGATGAGGTTGCCTTCGAGGCGCTGGAAGAGGAAGCGCCGCAGCGCACGCGTGAGGTGCGCGAGGATGGCGGCTTCGCGCCGCAAACGGTTCACACCGCGCAGCGCGCACGTTCGCAGGGCCACTCCCAGCCCAGCCCAACGCCCCAGCAGGCGCGCTTTGACTGGGACACGGCGGCGCAACTGAATCCGCGCTACAACTTCGACGCCTTTGTCATTGGCAGCGGCAATCAATTTGCGCGCGCCGCAGCGGAGGCCGTCGCCGAGCGTCCCTCCAAGGCCTACAATCCACTCTTCCTGTACGGCGGCGTCGGCATGGGCAAAACTCACCTGATGCACGCCATTGGCCATGAGGTGAAGCGTCGCTCGCCGCAGGCCTCGATCTGCTACGTCTCCAGCGAAAAGTTCACCAACGAGATGATCAACTCGCTGCGCTACGATCGCATGTCCAGCTTCCGCGACAAGTTTCGCAGCGTGGATGTTTTGCTGATCGACGATATTCAATTTCTGGCGCAAAAAGAGCGCACGCAAGAGGAGTTCTTCCACACCTTCAACGCGCTGCACGAGAGCATGAAGCAGATTGTCATCGCCAGCGACCGGCCTCCCAAAGAGTTGGCCGAGATTGAAGACCGGCTGCGCAATCGCTTTGAGTGGGGCTTGATCGCCGACATTCAGCCGCCTGACCTGGAAACCAAGGTGGCCATTCTGCAGAAGAAGGCCGAGAGCGAACAGGTTACGCTGCCGATGGACATTGCACTGTTCATCGCATCGAATATTCGCACCAACGTGCGGGAACTGGAAGGCGCGCTGGTGCGCCTGATCGCTTGGGGCAGCCTGCATGGCGTGGAACTGACGCTCTCCGTGGCCCAGCAGTGCCTGAAGCAGTTCATTGACACCCAGGTGCGCAAGGTGTCGATTGAGGCCATTCAGCGGGCCGTCTCCGAGCAGTTCGGCATGCGCGTCACCGAGTTGAAGCAGAAGAACAACTCTCGCGCCGTGGTGGTGCCGCGCCAGATCGCCATGTATCTGACCAAGCAGTTGACAGAGGCTTCGCTGCCCGAGATTGGCCGCCAGTTCGGCGGCAAGCATCACACCACCGTGATGCACTCCATTGCCAAGATCGACGATCTGCGCCACAGCGACAAGGACCTGAACCGCATCGTCAATGCGCTGATGGAAGGCCTGAGCAGCTAGTCGGCGCCACGGTTCTGGAACCAAGACGGCGTAGGAACCAAGACCGCTCCGGAGCCAAGACCCACCGGAACCAAGACTGCTCTGGAACCAAGCCCAGAGCGGCAGGGCGTCCAGCGCAGCCTTGCGTCTGGCTATTGCGGCGCGGTGGGGGTCCTTTCCTGGCTCCGCGCTGCTGCTTGCACCAGCATGCGGCCCTCATCCCGATTGACTGGGTAGGCGGTCATATACATTCCAACTGTGCCTTGGAATCCGTCCGCACCCACGATGCGCATCCAACACAAAGCCCCTGACATTTTTACGGAGAGGTTTTTGCTTGGGCCTAGGTGCAGGCCCGTGTGGCTGGGAGCTGCATATGCAGCGGGCCACAGGCTGCCAGAACGGCAGGATCGCACCGCCCTCTACAATGGCAACAGCGATGCCGCTTACTTTTTCCATTCAGCAAGACACCGGCGCAGGACGCAGAGCCACGATGCAACTGCCGCATGGCGCGGTCGAGACGCCGGTCTTTATGCCCGTGGGCACGGCGGCCACGGTGAAGGCCGTGCCGCAGCACTTGCTGGAAGAGGCAGGCACGCAGATTCTGTTGGGCAACACCTATCACCTGTACCTGCGCCCTGGACATGAGCGCATTCGCCGCCTGGGCGGGCTGCACCGCTTTATGAGTTGGCCGCGCGCCATTCTCACCGACTCCGGCGGCTTTCAGGTTTTCAGCTTGAATGCACTGCGCACGGTCAGCGAAGAGGGCGTGCGCTTTCGTTCGCACTTGGATGGCTCGGCGCATTTTTTTTCGCCGGAGCACTCGATGGACGTGCAGATTGCTCTGGGCGCGGATATTGTGATGGCCTTTGACGAATGCACCGAGTATCCGGCCACGCGCGAGCGGGCACGTGCCTCGCTGGAGTTGACGCAGCGCTGGGCCGTGCGCAGCCGCGATCATTTTCTGGCGCATCAGCAGGAAGTGCCTTGGTACGCCGAGCGCCAGGGGCAGACACAAAATCTTTTTGGCATTGTGCAGGGCGGTATGTATGCCGATCTGCGCCGTGAATCCGCCGAGCGGCTGGTGGAGTTGGACCTGCCCGGCTACGCGATGGGCGGTCTGAGTGTTGGCGAGCCACGGGAACGCACGCGTGAGATCATTGCCGCGACGCTGCCGCTGCTGCCTGCGGACAAGCCGCGCTATTTGATGGGGGTTGGCTACCCGGATGAGATCGTCGAATATGCGGCCATGGGCGTGGACATGATGGATTGCGTGTTGCCGACGCGCGCGGCGCGCCATGGGCTGCTGTTTACCTCGCAAGGACGGCTGAACATCAAGAACCAGCGCTATGCGGAGGACCAGGGGCCACTGGATCCGGAGTGCAAATGTGGGGTCTGTCAGCGGTACACGCGGGCCTACTTGCGCCATCTCTTCGCTGCGAAGGAACCGCTGGCCGCCGTGCTGCATTCCCTGCACAATTTGGCCTTCTACCTTGACACGATGCAATCTGTGCGGGATGCTATGGTGCTAGGGACTCTTCCAGAACTTCTTGAGCGGGTGCGGCAGCGGCAGGGTGGGGCTGCGTAGGATTGTCGGTCAAGATGTCTGAGGAACCCGGCGGCACTGCAACGGGCAAGCCACCGGAAATTTTTCCCCAAAAGAAACTCCGCCAGCGGCAACGCGGCCCCAGGGCTGTGAGTTGTGCAGGGCAGAGGCAAGGATTGAGCAGTGACACCAACGATCGCAGCATTGGGTGCCGCAGGCACGCCGCAAGGGTACATGACGTTTCTGCCCTTCATTCTTTTTTTTGTTGTTTTCTACTTTTTTCTGATTCGTCCCGGGCAACAGCGCCAGCGCAAATGGCAGGACATGCTGGGCAAGCTGAAGGCCGGCGACCGCGTGACCACCACAGGGGGTCTGCGTGGCGTGGTCAACTCCATCAAGGATGACGTGGTGCAGTTGCGCGTTGCCCCGGATAATCTGCGCATGGAGATCGTCAAGTCCTCCATCGCCTCTGTTACGACCAACGATGAGGAGACGAACTAGCCGTGTCCGCTAGCGTTGGAAAATGCCGTCCAAATCATTCAGTCAGGGTTGAGTCAGTCAAATCCCATGCGTAAAAATCTCACCGGAAAAACCGTCCTCATTCTCGCCACGCTGTTGGTCTTCGTGTACGGCATCTTTGGCATCCCCAGCGGCTTTCGTGGCGCGGCGTTGAAGGACGCCTTGACCAGCCGCATCCATCTGGGCTTGGATCTGCGCGGCGGCACGCACCTGATTTTGCAAGTGATGGTGCCGGAGGCTGTAGGCGCGACCGCAGACAATGACGTGACGCGCTTGCAGTCGGATCTGCGCGACATCAACGCCGCTGGTGCCGTGCCGACGCGCCCGGATGCTGCGCGCCCGGATGTGGTCAAGGTGCTCAATGTGCCTGCGGACAAAGACGGCGCGGTGCGCTCCATGCTGGAGGATCACTACGGCCAGCAGTATGACATCAGCTCGAACGCGGACAACAGCTTCACGATGACGATGAAGCCCTCCGTGGTTCGCGACATTGAGCAGCGCGCGCTGGCGCAGTCGATTGAGACGATTCGGGACCGCGTGGATCGCCTGGGCGTCAGTGAGCCGGTGATCGAGGAGTATGGCCCCGGCAAGGATCAGATTTTGGTGGAGCTGCCCGGTGTGGATGATCCGGCGCGCGTCAAGGACATCATTCAGTCCACGGCGCGCTTGGAGATTCACGAGGTGCTCGGCGGGCCGTATCCAGATATGCAAACGGCACTGCAGGCCAACGGCGGCAGCACGCCGCCGGACGGCGAACTGATGAAGGCCTCTGACCAGAGCAGCGACTCCGGCCAGTACTACATGCTGCGCCGCTCCGCCATTGTGGCTGGCAGCGACTTCCGCGACGCGCAGCCCTCGGTGGATGTGAATCAGCGTCCGGATGTGAATTTTGTTTTGACGCGCGCTGGCGGCGATCGCTTTTATCAGTTCACCAGCACGAACATCGGCAAGAGCATGGCCATTGTGCTCGACAACAGCGTGCGGGAAGTGGCGACGATTCAAGGTGCCATCCGTGACCAGGGACAAATCTCCGGGGGGGGATTCACCAAGGACACGGCGGAGAATCTTTCCCTGATGCTGCGTACGGGCGCGTTGCCGGCCTCGATTCATTTTCTGGAAGAGCGCACGGTTGGCCCCTCGCTCGGTGCGGACTCGATTCGCCAGGGCGTGATCGCAGCCACGGCGGGCATGTTGGCTGTGATGGCCTTCATGCTCTTCTACTATCGCGGAGCGGGCATCAACGCGGATTTGGCGCTGGCGCTGAATCTGGTCATTCTGCTCGGATTCATGGGCTTCACGGGTTCCACGTTGACTTTGCCCGGCATCGCCGGTGTCATTTTGACGATTGGTATGGGCGTGGATTCGAACGTGCTGATCTTTGAGCGCATTCGCGAGGAATTGCATGCGGGCAAATCGCCCTCGGCGGCTGTCGATCAAGGCTTTGGCCACGCATGGCTCACCATCGTGGATACGCACGTGACGACCATTGTTTCTGCGGCGATTCTCTTCCTGTTTGGCACCGGACCTGTGCGTGGCTTTGCCGTCACGCTGACCTTTGGTTTGTTGGCCAACTTGTTTACCGCCGTGTTTGTATCACGCGTCATCTTCGACGCAATTTTGAACCGCAAGCAGCGCGGCGAAGCCATTTCAATTTAAGCGCCGGGTTGCGACCCGCACGATTGGGAGTGTGACGTGGAATTTTTCAGGGATGTCAATATCGACTGGCTGGGCAAGAAGTGGTACTTCCTCGCCTTTTCGCTGGTCTTCAGTGTCTCCGGACTGCTGTCCATCCTCTTCTGGCACCACATTCCTTTGGGAGTGGACTTCAAGGGGGGCACGCTGGTCTACATCAAGTTTGAGGCCGTGCCGCAGGTTGCCCAAATTCGTCAGGCCGCCGATGAGGCCGGGCTGCACGATGTGCGCATTCAGAGCTTTGGTCGCGCAGAAGATCACGAAGTGATCGTCTCGCTGCCGCAGCATGAAACCTCTGAGGCCGATCTGGACCGGGGACGCAGCGCGATTGTGCAGGCGCTGGAGTTGCATTACTCCGCCAGCGGTGCCGCCAATGCGGGCAAGCTCGACCTCGACAATGCCAGCCGTGAATCCTTGGCTGCCTATTTGGAGCAGGTGGATCCGCTGCACCTGGGCCAGTCGCCGGAGGCAGATGCGCACTACATGCAGGCCGCCACGGCGGTGCTCAACTACCGCGATCAGGAAAAGAGCGGATTGATTGACAGTCTGAGCGCGTTGCAGAGCCGCGTGGATCCGGCGATTCTCGCCGCATTGCAGTCGGGAACGTTTCTCTCCGGCTTCACCATCCGCAACGTGGAGATTGTTGGCCCGCAGGTCGGTGCCAATCTGCGCCAGCAGGCACTGCTGGCCACGCTCTACTCGCTGGCGGGCATGTTGGTTTATCTTTGGTTCCGCTTTGAGCTGATCTATGGCGTCGCCGCTGTGGTGGCCGTCTTTCACGACACGCTGATCACGATTGGCATCTTCAGTTTGACGAATCGCGAGATGACCTTGACGGTGATTGCGGCCATTCTCACACTGATCGGCTATTCGATGAACGACACCATCGTCGTCTTTGATCGCATCCGCGAGAATCTACGCACCATGCGCCGGGAGAGCTTGGCGGTCGTGGTCAATCGCAGCATCAACCAGACGCTGAGCCGAACGGTGCTCACCTCTGGACTGACCTTTTTGACGGTGCTTTCCCTCTATGTTTATGGCGGCGAGGTGCTGAACGGTTTCTCTTTCGCGCTGGTGGTGGGTATTTTGGTGGGCACGTATTCGTCCATCGCCGTGGCAGCGCCCATGCTGGTGGCGTACCAGGATTGGCGACTGCAACGGGGCAAGGCGGCCAATCTGCCGGGTGGGCGCCGTTCGGCAGCCTAGGTTTTGTGGGTATCGTTGGGAAGTTGCTGGCGGGAAGTTGTTGAATTTAAAGATTTATTTTTTATTCAGAAATCAGTGCATTTTCGGGAACAAACTCGGAACGCACGGTGTCTAAGCATTGCAGGCGCGGGTGCCTAGCATCTCCGCAGAAGGTGGAAACATGTTCGAAGACAGCTTGCTGGAATCCGGCAACAAGATCAAGACCAAGAGCAAGTATTGGATGTTCGCTACGTTTGCATTCAATGGGTTGATCCTTGCCGTCCTGATTCTGATCCCGTTGATTTATCCAGAGGCCCTGCCCAGTCAGGCAATGGCCACGTTGCTGGTGGCACCGCCACCACCGCCACCACCACCGCCCCCCCCACCGCCGGCGGCCAAGTTGGTTCCCGTCAAGATTCAATCGGAGATGCTGGACAATCAGTTGCACGCGCCCAGCAAGATTCCCAAAGAAATCAAGATGATTAAAGAGAGCGAAGCTCCGCCGCAAGTGGCTGGCGTGACCGGCATGAGCGGCTTGGGCAGCACCGGTGGCGTGATGGGCGGTATTATTGGCGGCCTAGGCTCCGGCAACGCGCCGCTGGTCAAGGTGGCACCTCCCAAGAAGCTGATTGTTTCCTCGGGTGTGATGGCCACGCGTGCCGTCTACAATCCGAGTCCGAACTATCCGCCGATTGCCCGCGCAGCGCGACTCTCTGGGACCGTGGTGCTGCAGGCCACCATTGGGCGTGATGGCACCATTCAGAATCTGCGTGTCGTCAGCGGTCCGACGCTCTTGCAGCAGTCGGCATTGGACGCTGTGCGTCGCTGGCGCTACAAGCCACTGTTGCTGGATGGGGTTCCCGTGGACGTGGATACAACAATCGATGTTGTCTACAGCTTGGACCAGTGATACTGTAGCGCGAGCAGCCCAAGTTCTCTGTTCGCGTTGTTGTGCAACTCCAAGCCGAAACATCCTCGGTTCAATCAGGTTTTTGTAACGTGTATATCCCCAAGGAGGATAGATTCAAGTGATTCTCGCTCATCTTACCCAAGTAGCATCCCACTCTGCGGCACTGGCCGCCTTCTTCCAGGATCAGCCGGTTGGTTTCAGCCCGCTCGATCTCTGGCACAACATGGGCATTTTGGCCAAGGGTGTTGCTTGCATCCTGTTCGTGATGTCCATCTGGTCGCTGGCCGTGATGATCGACCGCGCGCTGTATTTTTCGGCTGCCCGCAAGCAGTCGCGGGAGTTTGCGCCCAAGGTTGCCGGAGCTTTGAAGGAAGGCCGCTTGGATGAGGCCGTCAAGGTTGCCGATCGCAACAAGAAGTCGCACTTGGCTGAAGTGGTCACCGCTGGACTGCAGGAGTTCCGCAACTACGGCAGCGGCGGAGCGATTAGCCAGGATCAGATCGAAGCCAGCCAGCGCGCCTTGGAGCGTTCTGAGGCCATCGTTCACGCCAAGCTGAAGCGCGGTCTGGGTGCATTGGCTACCATTGGTTCCACGGCTCCCTTCATTGGCCTCTTCGGCACCGTTGTGGGTATTCTGAACGCCTTCCAGCAGATCGCCACGCAGAAGACCTCCGGTATCGGCGCCGTCGCTGGTGGTATCTCAGAAGCCTTGGTAACAACAGCCTTCGGCCTGCTGGTCGCTATCCCCGCCGTGATGACCTTCAACTACTTCAGCAACCGCGTGGAAGCTTTTGACGTCGAGATGGACAACTCTTCCAGTGAGTTGGTGGACTACTTCCTGAAGCAGGGACATCGCAAGTAACTGCGCTGTTTCTGTCACAGCAGATCCGGGTACAAGAGAGCGCGTTCCCCAGGGGCACCTCGGCAAACAGAACTCTGTGCGTCGAGGTGCGGGGAGCGGATCGAAATGGCAGCCCGAAGCCACCACCGCGCCGATGGGGCAGGGTGGGTGAGCAAAGAATGATGGAGCCAGTTGTATGGGAATCGTAGTTCGTGATGAAGGTTCAAAGGTCAACTCCAATATCAACGTCACGCCGATGGTGGACGTGATGCTGGTGCTGCTGATTATCTTCATGGTCATCACCCCGATGATCAACAACAAGGTGAACGTAGACCTGGCCAAAGTGGAAACGCCCACGGCCATGCCGGATGCTGACAAGGAAGACGCCGTGGTGGTTGCCATAACGCGCGACAGCAGAATCTTTCTTGGGGCCAAGCAGGTATCGCTGGATGACTTGGGCGGATTGGTTCGGGACCAATTGGAAAACAAGGTCGACAAGGAAGTCTTTATGCGCGCAGATGCTCGTGCGCACTATGGTACGGTGATGGACGCCATTGATGGTTTGCGTACGGCAGGCGTGGATGAAGTCGGCCTGTTGACGGAGCCGCGTGTTCAGACCTCCAACAAACAGCAGTAGCTGGACAATTTTTGGATAGCAGAGCCGGGCAAGGCATGGCGATAAATTGAATCCGGCGCGAGGATTAAGCATATGGGAATGACATCGGGTGGCCACGGTGGCCTGAATTCAGAGATTAACGTCACGCCAATGATTGACGTGTTGCTGGTGCTCTTGATCATCTTCATGGTGATCGTGCCCACGACCCCGCATGGTCTGGATGCGCTGGTGCCCCAGCCGCCCAAGAATCCGCAGCAGGACAAGCCAAACGATCGCACGATTGTTGTGCAGGTCATTCATCGTCCCGGTGGCGGCGAGCCTGCCTTCAAGATCAACGAGACGGACGTCACGTTCCGGGATCTTTTGCCCCAGCTTACGGCGATTTTTGCCAGCCGCGCAGAGCGCATCATGTTCGTCAAGGGCGATCCGGATTTGGACTTCTCCACCGTTGCCCAGGTTATTGACATCGGTCACCAGGCCAACGTGGACCACATCGGCTTGATTACACCCAAGATTGAAGCCGGCCAGTAGGTCGGCTTCAATCTTTTTTGCTGCTGTAGCAGGCGGGTCCGTCTGGTTTTGGCAATACACGTTTTGCGTTCAGATGTTTGAAGGAGATGACAAGCAACATGAATCGTCGCGCACGCATTTTTGTAATGGCTGCCGCAGTTGCCGCAATATTGACCTGGAGCACCGGCTGTAGCCGCCTCGAGGCGAGAGACCAGTTGAACAAGGGCGTACAAGCCTACAAAAGTGGCCGGTATGAAGAGGCCATTACACACTTCCAGCAGGCCGTGCAGCTGGACCCTTCGCTGCCCATGACTCGCCTATATTTGGCGACGGCCTATGCGCAGCAGGTGGTGCCCAATGTGACGACTCCAGACAATCTGCGCAATGCGGTTCTGGCCGTGGATCAATATTCGGATGTACTGAAGAAAAACCCGAACGATTTAACTGCGTTGAAGGGAATCGCTCAGATCTACTTCAATATCGGTCAATTTGAGCAGGCCAAGGAATACCAGCAGAAGGTCATCAACGTAGATCCCAAAAATGCAGAGGCCTACTACACGATCGGTGTGATTGACTGGACGTTGTCCTACAAAAATGCCACGGCGGTACACCGCGCACTGAACGTGCAGGACAACGGTGATCCCATCAAGGACAAGACGACATGCGCCTCCCTGCAAGCGCAGAACGGCCCCTTGGTGCAAGAAGGCATGAACTATCTGATGCAGGCTGTGCAGATTCGTCCCAACTACGACGATGCCATGGCCTACATCAATCTCATGTATCGCCGCAAAGCGGAGATTGAATGCGGCGATGATGCGGCGCGTTTGGCAGATTTGGATCAGGCCAATCAGTGGGCGCAAAAGTCTATGAGCACCCGCAAGGCCAATGAAGCGAAAAAGAATTCCCAGACGCCCGGCGGTATCGTACTCGACCAAAAGTAAGCCGCAGATTCCTTACTTCTTAAAAAATCCCCCACGCACTCCGTGGGGGATTTTTTTCTGCAGAGGGGCCTTGGGGTCTAGGCCAAGACGGAGCGATACTATGGTGGCGAAGGCCGTCTTGCAGCGCGAAGACTTATGGTGGGACTCAAGTCGCGCTGCTGGAAAAGACGCACGGATTTCGAGATTGGATCGAGCGCAATCTTGCGTTGTGCTCTTGAAATTTCTGCGCAGGGGTTACGACACCAGGTTTCGTTGCAGCCGGAAAGTTATAAGCCAAGATAGGCTTTGTATTGCTGTTGCAGTACCCCTAGATTGCGCGCCAGCCCCAGCTTGGCTTGGTTGTACGCATTCAAGCTGTTGACCCAGGTTGCCTGTGCGGCTGCCAATTCTGCCTGTGCTTGCACCACGGCGAGATTGTCTTCCACTCCATTTAAGAATCGCTCTGTGGCGTCACTGAGTGACTGCTGAGCAAGCGCAACATTGCTATGGGCCACATCGGTAAGTTTTTTTGCAGCAGCTATATCGAGAAGGCTGTCTCGAAGTTGTGCATCGATGGTTGCACGCATGCTGGCCAGATTTTCCAGGGAACGACGGCGTTCTGCCTCGGCTGCATCGTGATCTCCCCGCAAACTGGCTTCGCGGAAAATAGGCACGCTCAGTTCTCCAGCTGCAAGAAATGTGCCATGGTAGACGCCGCCCACGGTTCCCGTAACGCCGTAGTTGCCATCAAAGTTGAGTGTGGGCATCCGCTCCCAGCGCGCCGCAGCGTGCGCATGATTCGACGCGCGAACCGCTGCCAGCGCGCCCTGGTAGTCTTGTCGGCTGGCGTAGGCGATCTTGCGCGCCTGCTCGATCGTCATGGTCTCCAAGTCTGCATAGGGCGTGGCATCGGTCAGCGTGATGGGTTGATCTGCCGCCAAACCAATTTGACGATTGAGGGAAATCTTGGTTTTGGCCAGTTCATTTTGAGCCGCAATCCATCGTTGCTCCTGCTGCTGTTGCGCAACCTGCGCGCGCAATAAATCGAGATGGGTTGCTGTGCCAGCGCGCAGCGCATCCCGCGTCTGTTGCACCAGAAGCGAGTCCGCGTTCAACAATGCCTGCGCCGTATCCACGTTCGTTGCATCCGCCAGTGCTTGCAGATACGTGTCGGCTACGTTTTGGATGACTTGTCCCAGCGCGGATTGGCGACTGTAATAGGTTGCCACGCTGGCATCCTTTTGCGCGCGAAAGGCCTCCAGTGCGCTCCAGTTGAAAAGCGACTGGTGCAGATTGGCTTGTGCGGTCAGCACGTTGACGGTGACCACGGGGCCGAAGGATACGCCTGCAGGGAGAAATCCCGGAGGAAATTGAGCCAACAATCCGGGACGAAAGCCGAGTGCGGCAAGGTTGATCTGATTGCGCCGCCGGGAAGCCGATGCAGTCAGATTGGGCAGCAGCACGTTCAGCCCCTGCATTTGTGCGCCGTGGGAAATTTGTTCGTTTTGCCGTGCCAGAATTGCGGCAAGGTTCTGCTCCAGACCGCGCCGTACTGCTTCATCCAGCGAAAGTTGCAATGGCTCAGCTGTAGCCGTGCCCGAGAGGACACTGCTCGTATACGCAGAGGGGGTCAAAGTTGCCAACGGTGCATCCGGCAGGCTTTGCGTCTGTGCCTGTGTCGCACACAGCAACAGCCAGATTCCTGCGGCATAGGCAACGATTGCGAATCGTAAATGGGAACTGCGCACCATAGGTCTCTTATAGATTAGACGCTCTGCGGGAATTCTGGATTCGGGCATCCGCGAAATCGACGAGCGGTGGGGGATGCTGTTGGACGTGGGCCCTTGGTTCCCTTATGGCTGGATGTGCTCGTACCGCTGCCGAAGCACGGACGTTCCCCTTATCGCGCCAGATCGAGGAGTACGTGTACGTTGCGTTCTTCGTCGCCGGGGGCGTCAACGGGGGTTTCGGCGATGAAGGCCGCATGGGCGAACGCTGCGCTGTGTAGCAGGCGGCGGAAGGGTTCCAGGCCGATCTTGCCTTCGCCGATGTGTTCGTGACGATCGAGTTTGGATCCGCGCTCGGCCTTGGCGTCATTGCAATGCCAGACGCGCACATGCTGAGCGCCGATGGTTTGCTCAATCTGGCGCAGCGTTGCTGCATAGCCCGATTCGCTGACCAGATCGTAGCCCGCAACGTGCGTGTGGCAGGTATCCAAACAGGCAGCAACCGGCGCGTGCGGACGCAGGCGCTCGATCAGCTCCGCGACCTGCTCAAAAGAGCCGCCCAGAGAAAACTCTGCACCCGCTGTGTTCTCAATCAAGATATGAAACGGTGTTTCCTGCCAGGGCAGGCCGTCAATGGCGCGCGCGATCGACTCCGCCGCCAGGGTCAGGCCCTGTTCGCGCGTCATGCCGCGGTAGGAGCCGGGATGCAGCACGAGATACTCCGCGCCCAGCGCAAGGGAGCGTTCAATTTCGCCGCGAAAGCCAACGATGGATTTCTGGCGCACCTCGTCAGACTGGCTGCACACATTGACCAGATAGCTGGTGTGGATGACCAGCGGGCCAACGTTGTGCACGGCGCGTGCGGCGCGGGTCTGCTCCCCTTGCGCAGCAGAAATTTTGGAGGCGCGCCACATGCGCGGGCTGGCGGAAAAAATTTGCAGCGTGTTAGCGCCAATCTCCGGCGCATGGGCCACAGCCTTATCCACGCCGCCCGTGGTGGACAAGTGAATGCCAATGCGAAGGGTTTGTTCTTGTTTGCTCATGTGCAATTGAGCATAGCCGCTGACCGCTTTTGTGTCGAATGCCCAACCAATATGCATTTCCACGCATGGATGGTGTGGCAGACAACATGTTGTTTTTCTGAGCAAAAATTCATTTCACAAGCACCGTGCCGTTCAGAGTCAACCAATCCAGTCGACCTGAGATGGAAGAATGCAGTCCGCAGCCTATGGAAGCATCCGTAGTATTTCTTGACTCAATTCAAGCTCAAGGATGTTATTTCTGATGGATCAACTTCATCGAACTGCATACGTTCTACTGGCCGACAGACTGCCTGAGTGCGCCCTCGCGTTCCAACAAGAATCAAACCAAGAATCGTGATGATTGCTCCGTAGCCCAGTGGGTGATTGAGCACCTGCATCTCCACCCTGACCGCCGCACTGATCAAGGGGAGGAGTAAAAAGGCACAAGC
>DAHWKP010000093.1:0-2246 GCA_027343585.1 Acidobacteriaceae bacterium | reverse complement strand
GACGCCAAACTGACCAACCGCATGGGCCTGCCGCTGGACATGCGCCGCACGCCCATCTTTGGCCTCGGCTGCGTCGCCGGAGCCGCAGGCATCGCGCAGGCCGCCGATTACGTGCAGGCCTATCCCGACCGCATCGCCGTGCTGCTCTCGGTGGAGCTGTGCTCGCTCACTTGGCAGCGCAAGGATATTTCCGTCGCCAACATGATCGCCTCCGGCCTCTTTGCCGATGGCGCAGCCGCCGTGGTGGTGGCGGGCGATCGTGTGGCTGGCTCCGGCCCAGAGATTCTCGGCCATCGCTCCAGCTTTTACGCCAACTCAGAACACTTGATGGGCTGGGATATTTCCGAAGAGGGTTTCCAGATCGTGCTCTCGCCCGATGTGCCAGAGATCGTGAAGCAAAATTTTCCGCGCGATGTGGATGGTTTTTTGGCGGAGCACAATCTGCGCCGCAAAGACATTGGCTCCTGGATCATGCACACCGGCGGGCCGAAGATTCTGGACGCAGGCGCAGAGGCGCTGGGGCTGACGCGCGCCGACTTTGCGCCGTCGTGGGAGTGCCTGCGCCGCGCGGGAAATATGTCCTCAGCCTCCGTGCTATTGGTGCTGGAGGATTTCCTCTACAACATCCGCCCACCTGCGGGCAGCTATAGCGTGCTGGGTGCGATGGGTCCAGGCTTCTGCGCGGAGCTGGTGCTGCTGCGCTGGTAGGCGAACACACGCACGCATCCACCAAAACAGGGGTGAGCCAGAGCGTGCCCTGAGCTTGTCGAAGGGTCTCGATTGAGTCCTGGGAATTAACAAAACCCGCCCATTCAGGCCAAAAGAAGGCTTGGATGGAGCACGATGCGGGGATCGATAACCGAAGACTATACGTCCTAAAAAGTCACCACGGAGCAACCAATGGACCACTTTGAGAGCATCATTTCTACGTTGCTTGAGGCAGAACACTACTGGGTGCGTAAGTCTTTCAAGGTTACTTTGACGAAGCAAGAAAAACGTCTGGTTGGAAAGCACTCGATTCCGCGCCCAGAGATCGATTTGCTTGCGCTAGATTTCTCTAAAAATGAGGTCATTGCCTTTGAAGCAAAATCTTATCTTGATTCCCAAGGAGTCAAGCTCGCTGACCTGCAAAAGGAGCATGCAATACAGGAAGGGCGCTACAAGCTCTTCACTTCGCCGAAATATCGCGCACTCGTCTTGAAGAAGTTGCTGCAAAACCTCGTTGACTGCGGGATGGCGAATTTAGAAACAAAAATCACTCTCGGCCTTGCGGCAGGTAAGGTCTACCAAAAGCAAAGCGAGCCAATGCGTGAGTTCATGAAGCAGAAGGACTGGATTTTTTGGTCTCCAGAGGACATTAAGCGCAAGATCGAGGCACTTGCAGAGCCAAAGCGCGGATATGAGAACGATCCTGCAATAATCACCGCTAAAATTCTGATGCGATGATACCGTCCAACTCTCTGCCACAGCGGGGTGCCTCCGGGCACCCCATACAAAACTTCCTTGGGCTTGAGTTGGCAGGTTCCAGTGACCTGGCTATTTCCACCATTCGACGCGCTGGCCTTGTTCTCGCTATTCTCATTGCAAGTGAGCACAGACATAGACATGAAAAACTCAACCCAACCCTCCACGCACACGCTTCGCATTGGCATTCACCTGTCCACCACGGGCGGGGTGGATAAGGCCGTGGCTCATGCGCCGGAGATTGGCGCCAACACGCTGCAAATTTTCTCCGCCAGCCCGCGCATGTGGCACGCCTCCAAAATTTCTGCTGCGCAAGGGGAGCAGACCCGCGCCGCACGCGCCGCGCACAACGTTGGCCCGCTGGTCATCCACACCAGCTACCTGGTCAATGTGTGCAGCCAGTCCGATGAAGTGCGCCAGAAATCCATCGTTGCCTTTCGCGGCGAAATTGAACGCGCCCTTGCGCTGGGCGCGGAGTATCTGGTGCTGCATCCCGGCTCCTACCGCGGCATGACGCGCGAACAGGGCCTAACGCTTGCGGCGGAGTCGATCGCGCGCGCTATCGACGGCCTGCCTTGGCAGGAAACGCCGTTTCACATTTTGATTGAGAACACAGCCGGCGCGGAGTTTTCTCTGGGCGGTTCTTTTGAGCAGGTCGCGGAGCTGATCGAGCGCCTGCGTCCGCACGCGCCGGTTGCTGCCTGTTTGGATACCTGCCACACGCACGTTGCGGGCTACGATCTGGTCAGCGAATCGGGCTATGCAGCAACGCTGCGCCAGAT
>DAHWKP010000075.1:0-3639 GCA_027343585.1 Acidobacteriaceae bacterium | reverse complement strand
CACTACGGCGTATTTTTTCTGGCCTTTTTGGCGTGGATGCCCGCAGTATTCCGCTCCCGGAGCGACTTTGTGGCGTTGCTGACGCTTTACCTGCTGATGGCAAGCACGTTGGCTCCGCTCCATCCACTGTTGATGACCCGTTGGACGTTTTTGATCTCTCATGTCTGGATCAGCGGAATACTTTTGTTTGCGGCAACTCTTTTGCCCCCGCGCTGGTTGGATGCACCGGAGTTTTAGCCGGGGGTACTGGATGTGTTAGGTATGCCCAAGCCACAAGAAAAATCTCGGCGGGTGGAGTATCTTTTTGGTGGGAGCCCGTGCTAGTAAGCACCGAGGTGCATCCGAATCGGGAGGTTGGTTTATGCGTGGAAGAATGCGATCGAACGGCGCGATGGGGTGGATGGTCTGCGTTGCGATATACGCGTTGGGTATCTTGACCTTGCCCGCTCTGGCCAAGGATAAAAAACCGCCCGAGCGCACACAGATGATCGTGACCGTGGTGAACCATGTGCGTGGCGGCGGAACAGCGCCAACTGTGACCAGTGCAGATGTCATCGTGAAAGAAAATGGAAAGCAGGCTGCGGTAACGGCCTGGCAGCCAGTTTCCAAACAAGATAAGACCCAGCTTGTGATCCTGATCGATGATTCCCTGAGTGCCGGGGCCAGCATCAACTTTTCTTCGATCAGCCAATTTATTTTAGCGTTGCCGCCCTCCGTGCAGGTGGCGGTTGGTTATATGCAATATGGGCGCGTGGCGATCGCTGCTGGTTTTACTGCGGACAGAAATACTGTGGCGAAATCCATTCGACTGCCTTCTGGGATTCGAGGAGTGAATGCGAGTCCCTATTTGTGCCTGTCGGACTTGGCTAAGAACTGGCCGTATGGAGGAAGCCCCGCAACCGTGCGACAAGTATTGATGATTACAGACGGCATAGATCGCTACTTTGATACGCGTCGATATGATCCGGGAGATCCATATCTAAATGCAGCGATAAAAGATGCGCAGAAAAATCGACTGATTGTTTCCTCGATCTACTATCGGGATGTTGGGTTTGTGGATAGGGGACTGGGCGGGTCGTTCGTTGGCGGCAGCTACTTGATTCAAGTCGCGGAAGCAACCGGTGGGAAAACCTATTACGAGGGGATGGGAAATCCGGTTACGTTTGATCCATTTCTGAAGGCATATATGCAGCGTCTGGCCAGCGCCTATGTGTTGGGCTTCGAGGCCTATGGCTCCGGCCTGCAGAGCTTGAAGGTGAACACCAAGGTGCATGGCGTGCGATTGGCTGCGCCGGACCATGTGGTCGTCGGGCAGCAGCTTCCCATGGCTGCAGCGCCGCCGCCCACATCGGTGGCTAGAGTTTCTCCGTAAGCCGGTAGGCTGAGGCGGCCAGACGATAGGTGAGGTCGATGGCGACTTCGTGCGCCTCGTCCTCATCTAGCCGGTGATCGGCCACCAGACGCGCCAAGTAGGCGCAGTCCACGCGCCGGGCGACGTCATGCCGCGCAGGGATGGACAAAAACGCGCGCGTATCGTCATTGAAGCCGACCGTGTTGTAAAAGCCTGCGGTCTCGGTGACGGACTCGCGGAAGCGCAGCATCCCCTCCGGGCTGTCGTGGAACCACCAAGCGGGGCCAAGCTTCAAGCAGGGGTAATGCCCGGCCAGCGGAGCCAGCTCCCGGCTGTAGGTGGACTCATCCAGCGTAAACAGAATGATGGTCAAGTCGCGCTCGTTGCCGAAGCGCGTCAACAGCGGCCGCAGAGCGTGCACGTAATCGGTGCGCGTGGGAATGTCCGCGCCCTTGTCGCGGCCTAAGCGGCGATAGAGCGGGATATTGTGATTGCGCAGGCTTCCCGGGTGTACCTGCATCACCAGTCCATCGTCCAGGCTCATCGCAGCCATTTCGGTCAGCATCTGCGCGCGGAAGATTTCCTTGTCTACATCCGAGGCCTTGCCGGCCAGCACGCGCGTGTAGAGCGCGGCGGCGGTGTCGGCATCCAAGTCCTCCGTGGCTGCGGTGGGATGTCCATGATCGGTGGCCGTGCAGCCCAAGGCGCGGAAGCGCTGGCGCGCCGTGCGCAGAGCGGTTAAATACCCCTTCCATGTTTCTGTGTTTTCGCGGGTCTGTTGGCCCAGTGTGGCGATGTTCGTCACGAAGCCTTCAAAATCCGGGTCCACCACTGGATCGGGCCGGAAGGTGGGCAGCACGCGGCCTTTCCAGCTGGAGCTTCTCAACTGGCTGTGATATTGCAAATCATCCAAGGGAGAGTCGGTTGTGGCCAGCACCTCGATGCGAAAGCGCTCATAGAGTGCGCGCGGCAGAAACTCCGGCGTGGCCAGCTTGGCGGAGATGGTATCAAAGTACAAATCCGCCGTGCTGATGTTGAACGGCTTCTCCAGGCCAAAAAGTTCATGAAAGGCATAGTCCAACCAGATGCGCGTGGGCGTGCCGCGGAACAGATAATAATTCTCCGCAAAGATTCGCCAGATGGCGCGAGGATTTTCAATCGACTTCTGGCCAATGCCGAGATGCTCCAGCGGAATTCCCTGGCTGTAGAGCATACGGAAAACGTAATGATCCGGCTGAATGAAAAGCTTGGCTGGATCGTCGAAGGGTTTGTTTTCCGCGAACCAGCGCGCCTCGGTGTGTCCATGCGGGCTGAGGATGGGAAGGCTGGCGACAGAGTGGTACAAACGTTTTGCGATGGAACGTGCGGCGGGATCCGGGGGGAAGAGTCGATCAGGATGCAACATACAATCTCAGCATCGCATGGCGTTGCGCTTGTGGACTAGAGGTGCACGCAAATTTGTTCCCTATGGTCTACTTTTGGTCAACAACCTCGGTGTCCGTCGTATAGCTGAGCTGATGGATCGCATCCCAGGTTTGCGCGTAGGCGGTAAGCGCGTTCAGGCTGGTAGTGCGGTCGTCCTGCAGTGCGTTTAGATAGTCCAGCAGCGCCAGCCCACCGCGTTCATACGAGTATTGCGCGATGGCCAGCACGTCCTTAGCCTCGGCCAGGTAGTGGCCCTGATAGCGGTCGGAGACGAGTTTGGCCGTGGTGTAGCCCACCCAGGCTTGATCGACATCCGAAAGCACTTGATTGCGCGCGGCGATCTCGGTGAACTGAATCGATTGAGCTGCGAATTTTGCTGCCGCCTTGTTGCCCTGGTTGCGGTCAAAGATGCGGACGGGCACGGTGACGTAAAAACCGAAGCTGCTCAGATTGCCGCTGTGGTCGTACTCGCCTTCCAGTGTGGGGTCGGCCGTGCCGTTGGCTATCGCCAGCTTCACGTTGGCCTGGGCTACGCGGACGGCGCTTTGCGCCGCTTGATAGTCGGGCCGATTGGCCAGAGCACGCTGCTCCAAGTCGGGCAGGGTTGCGGTGAGCACTGGTGGCTGCAAGTCTCCGGCGATGTCAAAGTTGGGCCGGGGATGTTCGTAGCCGAGCAGGGTCTGCAACTGGTCGCTGGCCTGGGCCAGATTGGCTTCGGCGCTGGCCTCGTCGGTTTCAAACTGCGCCAGTTGCAGGTCCAGCCGCTCGTAGTCCAGCTTGCCGATGTCGCCCGCGGTGTAGCGCTCTTTGCTGATGGCCAGTTCATGGGTGTAGTCGGTTAAGTTGTCTTTGGCCAATTGCAG
>DAHWKP010000074.1:0-11685 GCA_027343585.1 Acidobacteriaceae bacterium | reverse complement strand
TCCTCGCGCTCGGGCAAAATCGTGTACTGCGCGACAACGACCCCACTGCGCACGCCGAGATCGTCGCGCTGCGCGCCGCGGGCGCGGCCCTCGGCAACTATCGGCTCCCCGGCTGCACGCTCTACGTCACCTTGGAGCCATGCTCCATGTGCGCCGGAGCCATTACCCACGCGCGAATTGAGCGACTGGTCTACGGTGCAGCCGATCCCAAGGCGGGCGCAGTCGGCAGCGTGCTCAACGTGCTGAACCACCCGCAGCTCAACCACCGCGTGCAGGCCCACAGCGGCCTGTTGGCCGACAAATGCGGCGCGCTGCTCAAAGACTTCTTCCGCCAGCGAAGATAAGGCGCGCCTTCATCGGTAGCGCTGCTGGTGCCATTGCCAGGCGCTGGCCATAATGGCGTCGAGTGCGGGGAATTTGGGCTGCCAGCCGAGTTCGCGGCTGATTTTTTCTGAACTTGCCACCAGTACCGCCGGGTCGCCCGCGCGGCGCGGAACCTCCTCGACGGGAATGGCGTGGCCGGTGACACGCCGAGCCGACTCCACCACTTGCCGCACGCTGAAGCCTTGGCCATTGCCCAAGTTGTAGACCAGCCGGTCGCGCTGCTCGAGCGCGCGGAGCGCCAGCAGGTGCGCATCCGCCAGATCGCTGACGTGGATGTAGTCGCGGATGCAGGTGCCATCCGGCGTCGGGTAATCCGTACCGTAGATTTTGATACTCTTGCGGCGGCCCAGCGCCACGTCCAGAATCAGCGGGATCAGGTGCGACTCCGGCTCATGTGCCTCGCCACGACCCGCGATGGCTCCAGCAACGTTAAAGTAGCGCAGACTGGCGGTGCGCAGCCCGTGAATGCGGTGCAGCCAGGCCAGCATTTGTTCGACCAGCAGCTTGGACTCGCCGTAGGGATTGGTGGGGCGCAGCGCAGCCTCTTCGCGGATCGGCGTTGACTCCGGCTCCCCATAGACGGCAGCGGTTGAGGAAAAAACCAGTTTTTTGACCCCGGTGGCCAACATCGACTCCAATAGGCCGAGCGTGGAGGCGGTATTATTGCGAAAATACAGCTCCGGGCGCTGCATACTCTCGCCTGCCTCGATCAATGCAGCGAAGTGGAGCACAGCTTCGATCTTTCTTTCCCGTAACACACCCTCCACCTTGGCGCGATCGGCCACATCGCCTTCCAGGAACTCCGCACCCTGCGGAACTGCCGTACGTTGGGCATGACAAAGGTTGTCATAGATATAAACATTGTGGCCTTGCTCCAACAACCGCTGCGCCACGGTGCCGCCGATATAGCCCGCCCCCCCAGTGACAAGAATCTGCACGCTGTGTCTCCTCTGAATTCGATGAAGCCGTCCGTATCCAGTGTGCACTTGCATCATGTTTGGTGCAAGTAAATCCGGCTTGCCCTGCGCAATGCCCGAGATGCGCCCGTCGGGAACTTCGGAAAATATTGATGGATTTTTTCATGGCCAACCCAGTTAAAAAGAAGTTATAATTCTCAGCGGTCATTGTATGGCTCGACAATAGAAGAGTAGCTTCCTAGGTACCGCGCATGGAAATTGAACGCAAGCGATTTGTTTTGTGGCATACTTTGGGGCACAGTAGAAATATTTCCATGCATCGGGAATCGGCTCGGTCGTTGTGTTGCTCTTGGAGTAGGACATGAGACGCTTCCAGTGGATTCACGGATTTTGGGTGAGTTTGCACGCGCGGGGATTGCGCGGATGCAAGGATGATGCGTTCGCTGTATGCTTTTTTGACTTGTCTCCTCTGGCAAGATCTGGGAGCGGTTGCCGAAGAGCAGGATCGGGAGTTCGTACCCAGTGGTGCTGTCCATAGGCGACACTGACTGGGATGTTTGCACGGAGTACGTGGGCAGCGCCGATAAACAAGGCGACTGCCTTGGAAGAGTTCGGGATTGTAGTTGGCAGCACACCGGCGACCCAATGCACTCGGAATGAGCGCAGAATGGGGATAGAATCGGCAGGCTGCGGGTTATTCGGGTTGAAAAAAATATTGTTCCAGAGGTTAAGGCTCTATGTCGAAACCAGCATTGCAACAACAAGCAACATTTGGTCTGCTGCCAGAGTCCGAGGGTATGAACGGTGCATACGCGGTCAGCGCGATCGTCAATGTGTGCATTCTCGCTCTGTTTATGGTTCTCTCGCTCTATGCGATCCACCAAAAGATTGTCGCGAAACAAGCGGTCAGCCTGACCTTGGTCGAGACCAAGCAGCCGGAGCCGATCAAGCCCAAGCCCGTGGTAAAAACGCAGATCGTGCCCCCGACGCCGGACATGCTCAACAATATCGCGCCAAAGATCGTGTTCCAGAACGCGCCGGTGGAAGAGGCTCCGCACATGGCCAAGTTGAAGATGGATGTGCCGAATGCCCCCGTGCTGCCGCCGTACAAGCCCGTGGACGTCGCCCTGCCGCCGCAACCCAAGGTGGGCATGTTCCAATCCAACACCGCGACGATTGTGGCCAACAACATGGGCCATCAATCCACCAAGATGGGCGGCTTTGGCGACACCAGCGGTGCGCATACCAATGCCAACTCCACCAACAGTCAAGTGGCCGCCTACGGCAGCTTCAGCAACTCCACAGGTTCGCAGACCGGCGCGGGTATGGCGCGCCGCGGCAGCGTGCAAGGCGTAAACTTTGGCTCTGGCTACGCGGGTGGCCAGGTCGGTGGTGCCGGACACGGGAAGGTTGCCAGTGTGGGATTTGGCACGGGCACGGCCGTCGCCCATGGTCCGGTCGGCACGGTGCAAACGGCTGGCTTTACCACCAAGACAGCAACCACAGGCATAAAGATTGCTAATACTCAGGCGGATTTCCAGCAAGTTCAGATTCTCTTCCACCCCACACCGGAGTACACTCAGGAAGCGCGCCAAATGCACATTCAGGGTGAGGTGGTTTTACAGGTCAAGTTTGCCGCAGATGGCAGCGTGCATGTGATTCGCGTAGTGCACGGATTGGGCCACGGTTTGGACGAACAGGCCATTCGCGCGGCGGAACAAACACGGTTTAAGCCGGCCACCAAGGACGGACAAGCCATCGACATGACAACGTACTACAGAATTGATTTTCAGTTGGCATAAGCAGTACACCATACTTATTTTGAGGACTTCATGGTCAGGACCTTCATCATGCAATGCAAAAGAGCCGTCTCCAAACATACGTTGCGACAGGCAGGATGCGCCCTAGGCATTCTGCTTATCTGCACAGCCCCTGCATTTGCCCGCAAAAAGCAGGTTGCTCTCGGCAAGGCACAATTGACACCGGAGATGCTCAGGCTGATCGATCAGTCCTCCGTGCATGAACGCGCAGTGCTCAAGGCAGTGCAAGAGCGCACGCCGGTCGTGGAAACCTACATCCAGAACTATAAGCCGGATCTGCAGCTCAGCTCGGTTCCGGTCTCCGATCGCTACTTTTTGGGTCGGGTGGACTTTGGCCGCGTCATTCAAGACAACCGCTATGAAGAAGCCTCTTCCAAGAAGAATTTCTTCAAAGGCTCCACGATGTTTGTGAACGGCCTGACCAAGGCCTTCAAAATTGACTACGTGGCGCAAGGCTTTGTGCAGATGCTGCTGCTCGATGCCAACCACTTTGACCGCCAACACTACGAATTTAAGTTTGTCCGCCGCGAATTCATCGGCGACATTCGCACGTATATGTTCGATGTGGTTCCCAAACCGGGCAGTGGCGCGGGCCGCTTCATGGGTCGCATTTGGATTGAGGATGGCGCGGGCAACATCGTTCGCTTCAGCGGCACCTACACCACGGCCAAGGGTCATGATCTGTACTTCCACTTTGATAGCTGGCGCACGGAAGTACAGCCCGGCCTCTGGCTGCCAACTGCCGTTTACGCAGAAGAGCATGGACCGGGACTCGTCCCCGATCAAGCCGACTATTTCCGCGCACAGACTTGGATCTGGGGCTACTCGCTCCGCCAGCCTGTGGCCGCCAGTGACAATGAGAGCGTCAAGATTGACGCCGTCAAAGACCAGAGCGAAAGCGCAGAAGATATCAGCCCGCTGCAAGCCTCACGCATGTGGGCCGATCAGGCAGAGCAGAACATCTTGGAGCGCCTCTATCAGGCAGGCTTGCTTGCCGGCCCCAGTGATTTCGACAAGGTGCTGGAGACCGTCACCAATAACCTGATCGTCACCAACAACATCATCCTGGCTGAACCGATCAAGTGCCGCGTCATGCTCACCACGCCATTGGAGTCGCTGACCATCGGCAACACCATCGTGCTCAGCAAAGGCTTGGTGGACGTGCTGCCCACGGAAGAAGATTTGGCTGCCGTGCTCTCCTTCCAGTTGGCGCATTTGGTGCTCGGCCACAAGATCGACACCGAGTTCGCCTTCCCGGACAACCTAATGTTCCAAGATCAGGCTGCCATGCGCCGTCTGCCCCTGCATCACAGCGATGCGGAAAACGATGCGGCGGCGAAGAAAGCCATCGAGCTACTGAAGAATTCTCCCTACAAGGACAAACTCGGCAACGTGGGTCTGTTCTTTGAAGCACTGGACGGTCGTGCACACGCACTGCCAGCACTGATGCAGCCGGAGATGGGCGATCCGCTCTTCCGCACCCCCACAGACGATGCGGTCTGGCTCAACGCACTGCTGCAAGGCGCGCCCAAGCTCAATATGGCCGACCTGAACCAGATTCCCGCACTGCCGCTTGGCAGCCGCCTGCACATTAATGTGTGGACCGACGCTGTCGAGTTGCTCAACGTTCGTCCGGCTCCAATCATCAGCCCTGGCGATAAGATGCCGTTTGAGGTCACCCCCATCTTCTTCCACCTGCGCGAATACGACGCCGGCCAGAAACTGCCGACCTCTGGCGCTCAGGGCCAGGATAGTGGAGCATCCCAAGCCGCAAGTTCCACCGCTTCTGCACAGTAGTACGACCCCAGCCCTGCGTGCCGCAAAGCGCGCAGGGCTGTGCAATCTGGCATTGAAGTTTTGAAAGGGAGGATTGAGGGAGTGGGAAAGCGATGGATAATCTGCGCACTGGGCGCTTTATTTTTTCCCGTGTTACTCCACGCACAGGCCGTTTCGCCTGTGCGACCCCGCACGGCTTACTTCGGCGTGGGCGGATTTTACTCTTTGGCGCAGATGGATTACGGGCAATCTCACTCCGAAGGCTTTGGCGGCTTCGCTGATTTAAGCTACGGCGTGTGGGGACGCCGCTTCTGGGTTGGCCCGGAAGGCGAGGCGCGCGTTATCGACTTTCACCTGAAATCCGGCGTGGAGTTTCAAAATTATTTAGGCGGTCTCCGCGTTGCCTATCCATTCTTTAATTTTGGCGTGGAACCTTACGTGAAGGGCCTTTACGGCGGTAGTCGTTTCCACTACCCCACCTTCATTTCCTCGCAGTACTACGATTACACGACGTATGCCATCGGCGGTGGAGTGGATTTACGGGTTTCCAATCACGTTTACTGGCGCGCCTTTGATTTTGAAGATCAGCGCTTTACCAATTACCCTCCGTATGGATTGACGCCGTGGGTGGTATCCAGCGGACTTTCCATTCGTTTCTACTAAAACAGCAGCGGTTCCTCCTTTCAGACAAGCCCCGGCGCAATCCGGGGCTTTCTTTTTTGCATCGAAATTTCCGCCCAGCGCCCCAACCCGTTAGCATAGAGACAATCCCCATGCACGCAGACAAAAAAACTCCCCGCGTCCGTTTCGCTCCCTCGCCCACCGGGTACCTACACGTCGGCGGCGCGCGCACGGCTCTCTTCAACTGGCTCTTTGCCCGCCACACCGGCGGCACATTCATCCTGCGTATCGAAGACACAGACTTCGAACGCTCCTCTGCGGAAATGGTCACTGGCATTCTGGACGGAATGCGCTGGCTGGGAATGGACTGGGACGAAGGCCCGTTCTATCAATCGCAGCGGCTCGACCTGTATCGCGCTACGGCAGACAAGCTTCTGGCAAGCGGGCACGCCTACTACTGCTTCTGCACCAAAGAAGAATTGGAGCAGCGTCGCGCTGCTGCCACAGCCAGCGGGCAAACGCCGCGCTACGATGGTCGCTGCCGCAAGCTGGCACCAGAAGAATCCCACCGCCGCCGCGCCGCAGGCGAAGCTGCCACACTGCGTTTCGCCGTGCCCGCCACCGGCGTCACTCGCTTTGACGACGCCGTCTTCGGCACGCTGGAGTTTGCGAACGAAGAGCTGGAAGATTTCGTCCTGCTCCGCTCCGACGGCATCCCCACCTATCACCTGAGTGTGGTCGCCGACGATTTGGACATGGGCATGACGCACATCATTCGCGGCGCGGACCACATCTCCAACACGCCCAAGCAGGTGCTGCAATATCAGGCTTTAGGCGCACCGCTACCCATCTTCGCGCATGTGCCGCTGATTCTTGGCCCAGACAAAACGCGACTCTCCAAACGCCACGGAGCCACCAGCGTCACTGCCTATCGAGAGATGGGCATTATCCCCGAAGCCTTCCGCAATTTTCTCGGCCTGCTGGGCTGGTCGCCGGGCGCAGCCGGAAAAACCGCCGACGGCAAAGACCGCGAGATTTTTTCCTCCGACGATCTCATCCAACTTTTTTCGCTCGATGGCATCACACGCTCCAACGCCGTCTTTGACAACGACAAGCTGGCCTGGTTCAACACGGAGTACATCCGCGCCTATCCCGCCGAGCGTCTGCTTCCCCTGGTGGAACAGGAGTGGCGCGCCGCCAACTTTACGCCTTCCCGCAGCCAGCAGGAAAATCTTCGCACCATCGATCTGCTCAAGCAGCGTGCGCGCAGCCTGAACGATTTCGCCACTGCCTTTCTGGCTTACTTTGGCGATGAGTTTTCCTTCGACCCCGCCGCCGTCGCCAAATTTCTCAGTGATGCGTCTGTGCGTGGATTGCTGGTCGAAATGGCTGATCGCTACGCCGCGCTTGCGGTTTTCGACGAGGCCACTGCGGAGCAAACACTTCGCGCCTTCGCAGAAGAAAAAGGCATGAAGGCCGGCGCGCTCATCAACGGCGCACGGGTGGCGCTCACCGGCCAAGCCGTTGCGCCAAGCCTCTTCGCCGTGATGGTTTGTTTGGGGCAGTCTCGCGTGGTGGAGCGTCTACGCGCCGCCGCAACGATCGCCTAACCGCTGCCCTGTCATTCCGGGCGAGCGGAGAGCGCGAGTCGAGCAACCCTGCGGTTTCTTTCCTTCACTCTCACACAAATGATCGGGATCCCATGTATCGCCTTTGAGACATGGGATCCCGACACACCGAGTGCCCCATCCTTCGCGTAGAGAAGGGTGGGATGACGTTCTCTGTCTACGCCCACTCGCCTTGGCGCATCAGCGGTTCGGCTGCGCCATCGGCGCGGACACCATCCACATCCATCGCGCCGGAGCCAATCATCCAATCCACATGGATCAGGCTGGCGTTGGCACCCTTGGCGGCCAGCGTGGCCTCATCCATTTTCTCTCCGCCGATGAGACAAGTACTGTAGGCCTGGCCGAGCGCAATGTGGCTGGCCGCATTTTCGTCGAAGAGCGTATTCCAAAACAGCACACCGCTCTGCGCAATGGGCGAGGAGTGCGGCACCAACGCCACCTCCCCCAGCTTGCGCGCGCCCTCGTCGGTGCTGATCATGCGCTCCAGCACCTCTTGGCCGGTCTTCGCACGTGCCTCCACCACGCCGCCTTTTTCAAAGCGCACAGCAATTTCTTCAATCAGCGTGCCTTGGTGTGAGAGCGGTTTGCTGCTGCGAACGGTACCCTCCACGCGTTCCTTATGCGGCGTGGTAAAAACCTCTTCCGTGGGAATGTTGGGCTGGCAGAAAACGCCATTGCCCGCGCGCGTGCCGCCGCCGGCCCAGAGATGATCGTCGGCCAAGCCGACGCGCAAATCCGTGCCCGGCCCGCGAAAATGCAGCGCGGCATAGCGGCGATGGTTCAAATAGTCGACACGCTCTTTTAGATATTCTCCATGCGCCTGCCACGCAGCCACAGGGTCGGCCACATCTGCGCGCGAGGCGGCAAAGATCGCATCCCACAGCTTGGTCACCGCTGCCTCCTCTGGCAAATGCGGAAACACAGCACGCGCCCAGGCGGGCGTGGCGCTGGCGACGATCGTCCAGTTAATCTCATGGCGCGTAATCAACTCCATCGCCGGTTTGCTGGCCTTGGAGAAGGCTGCGTTGGCGCGCCCTACTTTGGCCGGGTCTTCTTTCGAGAGCAGCGCTGGGTTGCCACCGGCAATTGCCAGCCGCGCCGCACCGTTGCGATAGGCCGTGGCGATGCCGTCTTGCAGCCACTGCGCCACGCGGTCAAAACTATTCTCTGGCGCATTGCGGTATCGCGCCAGCGCCATCGCTTCATCGGAGAGCAATGTGGTCACCAGCACCGCGCCCGCCTTGTAAGCCTGCTCGGTGATGCGCCGCGCCAAGGGCAGCGCGTCGGTGGATGCGGTCATCACCAACTCCTGCACCGGGCCGTTGCTTGCGCCCAAGCCTAAGCCGATGCGCACGGCGACTTCGGCCAAGCGATCCAGTTTCTGCTCAAAGGTCAACGTGCTGGCAATGGAAGGGTGCTGCGCGTTCGGTCGGGTCATTTATTTTTTCTCGCGGGGTTGGATGTTTTTTTATTGCGCCACGCCGTGCAGCGTGAAGGTGAATATCTTCGGCGGATTGCACATGTGATTGTCGCAGGCCTGGTAGCGCAGCGATGCGGGCAGCGAAAAGGCCCCGGGCTGTGCGCGCAGCCGCACGGCAATGCGCAGGCTGCCGGTGTAAACGCTCAGCGCATCCTTGGGCGAAAAATCAAAGCGGTAATCCTTGGCCTGCGGATACTCCACACCCAGAACATGCACGCCCGCAGGAGCCGAAAGCGTCAAAGTGGTTGGAATCAGATAGGGCGAATGCGGCTGATGCGCATTGATGTGCAGGCCATCTTGAATCACAAACTGCAGCTCCACCGTTTGCGCGCGCCGCGCCTGCACATGGATCTGGCGGGACGACTCCAACTGCACCCAGCCCTTGTTGGCACCCTCATCTTCGTGCAACCCCAGCCCTGTATCGTGCATTTGCCAACTGGACTGCTGGGCCTGCAGGATACCTGCGCCTGCCACGCAAAATACCGCGAACAAAACTCCCACGCAGCCACTCCGTTTACGCTGGACATTGCTTTGCATCGCCAACTCCATTACCCCTTGGTCGCCAAAATCTTTTTGATGTTCGCCTCAATGTCATCCTTGGAGATCAACCCGGCGGTCTCAGCAACAATCTTTCCATCGCGCCCAATGTAATAAGAAGTCGGCAGTCCATCCACATTGCCATAGGCGCGGTTCACCGCATCGTTGGCCACCACCACTGGATAGTTAACGCCCATTTTCTGCGCAAAGGTGCCGACCTGCTCAAACGGAGGATCATCTTCAGACACGCCCAGCACGGTAAAACCCTGCGCGGCATATTGTTTTTGCAGGTCAATCAGCCACGGCATCTCCAGCTTGCAGGGCGCGCACCACGTCGCCCAAAAATTGATCAGCACGGCCTTGCCCTTGTAGTCCGACAGCGCAACCGTTTTGCCGTCGGGAGTCTTCAGCGAAAAGCCGGGCGCCAATTTTCCGCGCATGTCTGGCAATCCCTGCGCCTGCGGAGAATTCGGATCGGAGCTGGCCGCATCCACCGTATCCGCGCTACCCGCCTCCGGCACCAGCGCCACTGACTGCGGAGCTTGCATCAACGCGGCCCTGCGCTCGCGATAGGCCATCACGCCCGACCACAGCATCAACGTAATGCCGACGACCAATCCCAAAATGACCAGTGCATTTCTTCGCACGCGAAACCTCCTGCGGCTGCGCAGCGCGCGGCGCAACTCGCCTTGTTGCCAGTCTACTGCAATGCGCCCGCCGAAATCCCACGCCAGCAGACACACGCCATTGCACACGATTCTGGTACCATCAAAGCGTTTTCCGCTCCTAGTACGCAGCTATGCCCCACGCAACCGGCCAATCCGAAGACTCCACACCCAGCCGGCTGGTGCGCATCGAGGCCGAGGCCCTACTGTCGCTGGCCGAGCGCTTGGACGGCCCCATGGCCGCCCCATTCGCGCGCGCCGTGGAAATTCTGCTGGCCTGCGGACAATCGCGCGGGCGCGTCGTCGTCACCGGCATGGGCAAAAGCGGACTCATCGCACAAAAGATCGCCGCCACGCTCAGCTCCACTGGCAGCCCAGCTCTCTTTCTGCATCCGGCGGAGGCGCGCCACGGCGACCTAGGCGTGCTGGCCAAGGGCGATGTAGTGCTTGCGCTCTCGGCCAGCGGCGAGACGGAAGAGCTTCTGCTGCTGTTGGAGATGCTCAAGCGCCTCGGCGACGCGCTCATCAGCTTTACGTGCAATCTGCGCTCCACGCTGGCGCTGGCCAGTGACGTGGCCCTGGACTGCTCCGTGGCGCAGGAGGCCTGCGGCTTGGGCCTGGCGCCCACGGCCTCGACCACGGCCATGCTCGCACTGGGCGATGCGCTGGCCATCGCTGTTTCGCAACGCAAAGGTTTTCGCGCCGAGGACTTTGCCCACCTGCACCCCGGCGGCAAGCTGGGCAAGCGACTGCTGCGCGTCGCGCAAAAGATGCACTCCGGCGAAGCCATTCCGCGTGTCGCATTGAACGCGCCCATGCAGGATGTCATCTATGAAATGTCGCGCAAGGGCCTGGGCATTACCACCGTCATCGAAGACGGCAAGCTGGCCGGCCTGATCAGTGACGGCGACCTGCGCCGCTTGCTGGAGCGTGAAGGCGCAGCCGCACTGGCCCTGACCGCCGGCCAAGCCATGCACCACAATCCGCTCACCATCGGCCCGGATGAGTTTGCCGCCGAGGCGCTGCACCGCATGGAGCACCGCAAGATCACCTCGCTCGTCGTCGTCGATGCCGAGGGCCACGTCGAAGGCGTGCTGCACATCCACGACCTGTGGGGCATGGAACTGTTTTAGCCGCTCGTTCTGGCAAGTCGAGTCGGAATGGCAAATCCCCTCTTGCATCAGGAATCATACAAATCAGAACAACAACACGGGTGCCCCATGTCTCGCTTTTGAGACATGGGTTCGCAAATCGTCGCCCTGTCGATTGAATACAAGTTCCCCATCCTTCGCGCAGCGCCGTCTGCCGCACGCAGCAGCAGGTAGAATGAAAGGGATTCTGATCGAAGGACTCTTTCATCCCCATGCACCGCTGGTCCAAACTCTTTTTGCCCACTCTTCGAGAAGCGCCTGCCGACGCGGAAGTCGCCAGCCACAAGTTTCTCGTGCGCGCCGGATACATCCGGCAGATTTCCGCTGGCATCTACTCCTATTTATTTTTGGGCCAGCGCGCCATCAACAAAATCGTTGGCATCGTGCGTGAAGAGATGGACTTGATCGGGCAGGAATTTCTGCTGCCCGCGCTGCTGCCCCGCGAACTCTGGGAGCAGAGCGGACGCTGGACCGGCATGGGCGACAACATGTTCCGCCTAAAAGACCGCAAAGGGGCCGACCTCTGCCTGGGTATGACGCATGAAGAGGTGATGACGGAAATCGCGCGCAAGGAACTGCGCAGCTACAAGCAACTGCCGCAAATCTGGTATCAGATTCAGACCAAGTTCCGCGATGAGCCGCGCCCCAAGTCGGGCCTGCTGCGCGTGCGCCAGTTTTTGATGAAGGATGCCTACTCCTTTGACAT
>DAHWKP010000053.1:0-11777 GCA_027343585.1 Acidobacteriaceae bacterium | reverse complement strand
TGCTCCGGCTCGCGCTTGGGCTGCATTGTTTTTCCCCGGTTTCCAAGACATTTGCTGCGGCTTCAGGGAAATTCTAGAGCAACCAACGCCGCCTTTCATCAGGTTTTATACGGGTCTTGTTGGTTTTTCAGGATCGACTAGCTAAAACGGCTGCAATTTGATCATCGTTCTGCAAAAGACCAACAACGCTTTTGGGAACTATGATTTTGCCGTCTTGTAACGCCAATGGCACGTACAGAAGGTCTTTATCTGCCACGATGAATTGAAAGTTGATTTTTTGCGGGTCATCAGCAGGAAGATTTTTTTGAAACTTTGGCACCAATTTATTCCCAATTGCACTCACTTTCACTTGTAACTTTGAATCTTCAGCCGACGGTGGAAGTGTCGCATTCTTCCCGGCCTTGCGCATTCTTTTGTCTCTTGATGACAAGGAAAATTCAGAAATTTTTATTTCAGTTGCTTCGATATGTCCATGTGAATCCCATTTGCCCGAGTATGCGAGCCACTGTCCGGGCGCTGCACCTGCACTTTTTTGCACATGCGCTCCATATGAAATTTTTGCCGTTGGCTCAGTTTCGATCCTATATCCATCTGCTTCAAAAACAGAACCGTTCGAGTCGGCATACACGGCTTGAATCACCCCAAAGCCATGCACTGAATTGGTGGGATTGTTCAACAATATGACTTGCGCTGCATGAACAATACCCGAAGAATCCTTCTTCCCGAATATTTGCACTTGCTGTCCAACCTGCAGGTGGTTCGCCAAGGTTGCATCGGTCGTATCGGATTGCGAGTCTTTTGTGACAACACGTTGAATATATTCTGTTGACTGCGTGGTTTGGATATGTAGTCCGTCCACATCAAAATTCGCCTTCGATGGGATGGCCGTGATATATCCATCGGCAGCAGGCTTGATGGCATCTTGAGCGAATGCACACAACACCGCTCCGCAGAAAAGGAATAGGGCAAGAGTTTTAGATTTCACGGGGACATACTATCCAGTGCCACTATCCTTGTCAAAGAAAATAAAACGCAGACGAGCGTTTATCGTAAGAGGGGAAAGATGCGCCCAAGCAGTCCGCGCTTTCCACCGTCTTCTTCGAGCAGGCCGATCGGGTCGGGTTGTTCTGGTAGCGGTTCCCCGTAAAACGCGGCGCGGGGATTGGTGACACAGAGCCGCTCAGCGCAGTCTTGTCCATGCGTGCGCACGACGGCTTCGTAGGCTTCGCGCAATAGCGGCGGACGACGCGTGACATCGTGCGCGTCGGTGGCCAAAAAATGAACCCAGCGGTCGCGCAGCAACTGCTCGGCAACCTTTTGCGCGGTTTTTCCGAAGCGGCCAGTCAGCGAGCCAGCGGTAACCTGTACCAGGCATCCCATGCGAATCCACTCCTTCATGCGTTCCGGCTCACGAACGAGTGTCAGGTTGCGCTCGGGATGGGTCAGGATGGGCGTGATACCGCGCAAGAGCATTTCATAGAAGACCTGCGCCATGTTTTGCGGAATAGCGAAGTCGGGAAACTCAACCAGTAGATAATTTTTTGCGTTCAGCGTGTAGCGCGTTGGGTGTTGCAGGGCGTCCTCGATGTTGTCAAAGCTGAGATGGAAGTCGCAGCCCAATCCAAACGTGACGGACGCGCCAGTACGCTTGCGATAGTTCGCTTCAATCTCTGCCAGCCGCAGGGCATTTTCTTCGGGAGAAAAGGCATAGTATCCATTGGCATGCGGAGTGCAGATGATGTGCGTGATGCCATCCTGCTGGGCCATTTCCACCATGGCCAGCGAAGTTTCCAAGTCCGGCGCGCCGTCATCCAAACCGAAGAGCAAGTGGTGATGGATGTCGATCATGGCTGCGCCTGCCATTACCGAGCTGGAACTGCTGCGGCCAAGTGCTGCGTGAGGGATTGGAAGATGCGCAGGCCATCGGCGGAGCCAAGCAGCGCTTCACTGGAGCGGTCCGGATGCGGCATCATGCCCAGCACGTTGCGGCCCTCGCTGAGCACGCCGGCAATGTTGGCCAGCGAGCCGTTGGGATTGGCCTCGGGCGTCACTTCGCCTGCGGGTGTCGAGTAACGGAAGGCAATGCGGTTCTGGCGCTCGAGCTGCGCGAGCGTGGCCGCGTCACAGAAGTAGTTGCCCTCCATGTGGCCGATGGGAATCTTGAGCACTTCGCCTGCGCGCAGCGCGTTGGTAAAGGGCGAGTCGGTGGTTTCTGTGCGCAGGTGAACTTGTTTGCAGATGTATTTCAGCCCGGCATTGCGCATCAGCGCTCCGGGCAGCAAGCCGGACTCGCAAAGGATTTGAAAGCCATTGCAGATGCCGAGTACCAAGCCGCCGGAGGCTGCGAATTTCTTGACCGATTGCATGACGGGCGCAAAACGGGCAATGGCACCGGTGCGCAGGTAGTCGCCGTAGGAAAAGCCGCCGGGCACAAGAATCGCATCACAATTTTCCAGGTCGGAGGATTCATGCCAGAGCAGCGTGACGGGCTGGTGCACCACGTCCGCAATGGCGTTGTAGGTGTCGTGGTCGCAGTTGGAGCCGGGAAAAACAAGCACGCCGAATTTCATTTGATATGAGTTTAGCACCGTGGGCATGGATGGGGTGGCTACAGGAGCGCGGCAGACATGAGGAGATCCTTCGGCCAGTTTGTTGCGTAGCCGTGGGTGCGCAGATGGGTGCTGAGCTGTGCCCAATGGCGCAGTGAGTGCAGCAGAATATGAGCAAAAAGTTTGCGTCGAGTCGCCTGCAACGTGCCCGCGGACAGCGTGGATATCGAGAGAACCTCTTGCCAATCGCCCGCAGTGGCCGTGTTCAGCAGGTGTTCTAGGCTGTTTACGGCCTGGGTATGGATGGCAAACAGCCCATCCAACGTGTCCATGGGGATGGACTCGTAAGCGGTGACAGGATGGTTCAACAGACGCTGGGAGTGGCGCAACTCCACGGCAAAGATGTGCCGCAAGAGGCCGCGGATGGAGCCGCTGTTGTAGATGTCACAGGGCAAATCCAACGCCTCTGGATTTTTGGTGAACCAAACCTGCCATTGATTGGTCGCTGCGATGTTGTCTTGCAAAAGCTCGGCAAGCGTGATGCTGGGAGAATCCATGGGAAGCACTCAGCCTTTCTTGTTGAGCGCGCGATGGGCTATATCGCGGCGGTAGTAAATGCCATCGAAGTGGATTGCATCCAAGGCAGCGTATGCCTGGCTGCAGGCCGCAGCCAGCGTGTCGGCTTGCGCGCTGACGGCAAGAACCCGACCGCCAGCAGTCACCAGCGTTTCGTCTTTGAGCGCGGTTCCGGAGTGATAGATTTGCACGCCGTGGACTTTTGCCGCTTCGGCCAGGCCGTGGATTGGTTTGCCGCTGAGAAATGGCCCGGGATAGCCACCAGATGCGGCGACGACAGAGACGGAGGGTTGGGGATTCCACTGGAGATGAATCTGGTCCAGCTTGCCGTCAATGGCCGCCTCACACGCCTCGACCAGATCGCTTTGGAGTCGTGGCAGAATGGCCTGGGTCTCCGGATCTCCGAAGCGGGCATTGAATTCCAGCACCATGGGGCCGCGTGCGGTCATCATCATGCCGCAATACAGAACTCCGGTAAAGGGTGCATCCTCAGCCGCCATCCCCTGAATCACAGGCTGGGCTACATGCGTGATTAACCAATCGCGCATCGAGGCATCCAGCAACGCGTCGGTGGAGTAGGCTCCCATGCCGCCCGTATTCAGGCCCGTATCTGCCTCGCCGATACGTTTATGGTCTTGCGCCGCGGCCAGGGGAAGCGTGTGTATGCCATCGGCAAGCACGAGGAAAGAGATTTCTTCTCCATCGAGAAATTCTTCCAAGACGAGGCGCCGTTCTGCAGTTCCCAGAAGATCTCCACGCAACATTTGACTTGCGGTTGTGAGTGCATCTTCTTTGCTGGAGCAGATGACGACACCTTTGCCTGCGGCGAGGCCATCGGCTTTAACGACAACGGGAGCGTGAAAGTGCGTCAGTGCCTTTTGCACCTCTTCCACCGAAGAGCACACGGCGTAGCGGGCTGTGGGGATGGCATGACGCTGCATAAATTCTTTGGAAAATGCCTTGCTGGCCTCCAGCTGCGCAGCCCGTTGCGTGGGGCCAAAGACGCGCAAGCCACGTTCCTGCATGGCATCGACGAGTCCAAGGCTGAGAGGCAGTTCGGGGCCGACGATGGTTAAGTCCGGTTGCTCGGCTTCGACGACGCGCAACAAATCTCCCAAACTGTTTTGTTGCACGGGCACGCAGCGGGCAAGTGCAGCGATGCCGCCATTTCCCGGAGCGCAGACCACATCGGTAACGCGCGGGGATTTGCGCACTGCAGCAACCAAGGCGTGCTCGCGTCCGCCGCCACCAATGACTAGAACTTTCATGCGATTCGTGTCTCCAAGGAAGGTACTACATCAGGCTAGGAAATGCGGGAAGGGAAGTCAACCTGCAAGGATCTGGGTTTCAACGTCGGGCGATGGCGGTGGATTCTCGGATGATTAACTCCGGCTGCAAGATAATATCCTGCGAGAGTTTCTGGCCTGCTTCAATGATTTGCAGCAAGGTCTTGGCCGCGATCTGGCCCATCTGTTGCAGGGGCTGGCGAATCGTGGTCAAGCGAGGGACGACGTATGCGGACTGCCATACATCGTCCAAGCCGATCACGGATACATCTTTGGGAACTTGGAGGCCCGCATCATGCAAGGCACGAATGGAGCCGATGGCGGAGCCATCATTAAAGGCGATGATGGCGGTGAAGCGGGCATCTCTGCGCAAAAGTTCTTGCGTGGCCAGGTAACCATACTCCGACATGGAATGCTTCTCTGTGGTGGGAGTGGCCCCCAGTTGCACAGCGCATTCCCTGGTAATGGGTATGCCCAGGTTCTGTGCGACTTGGGTGAGGCAGCGCCAGCGATCCTCGGTGTCGCCATTGCCGGCAGGTCCCTGGAAGGCAGCAATCTTTGTGTGCCCCAGTTGTTGCAAATGCTCCAGCGCCAAGGTGGCTGCGCGCGTATTGTCGATCAGGATGTGTGTGATGCCCGGCCCTTTGGTGATGTCCGATAGCGCAACCACAGGCAAGGGTAGCGTGTAGTTTAACGGTGTGTTGATGGCGATCAGGCCCTCGACGGCGCGATCCATGAGGGTGTTGGGTAGATCGCGAACCTTTTCAGGAATGCCACGGTGACTGAGCACAAAGTAGAGAAAGCCACACTCTGCCAAGTGGCGCTCAATGCCGCTGATGAGCACGGAAGAGTATTCATCGCCAATATCGGGCACGAGAACGGCCACACTAAATGTGCGTTTGGTGTGTAGATAGCGCGCAAAGATGTTGGGTCGATACTGCAGTTCCCGCGCCGCTTCCCGAATGCGATCTTGTGTGGACGGGGCAATCGTCCGTGCCATAGGCGATCGGTTGAGCACAAAGGAAACCGTCGTCTGCGAAAGCCCAACATGCTCGGCGACTTCACGGAGTGTAACCCGATGCGTGTGTTTGCGGGATTTTTTTTCCCCCGCTGGGGCTTTGCGAGCATTCATCGGGAGCAATCTCCACGCGCTGCCATATCAGAATCTGTTCAGACCGTTTTAGATGTCCAGATTCTTTACATCCAACGCATTTTCTTCAATAAATTTGCGGCGCGCCTCAACGTCTTCGCCCATCAACGTGGAGAAGATCTGTTCTGTTTCGGCAATGTCTTCCAAACGCACCTGCAAGAGCGTGCGCCGCTCCGGGTCCATGGTTGTCTCCCAAAGCTGCGTGCTGGTCATCTCGCCCAAGCCTTTGTAGCGCTGCACTTGATAATCGCGCCGTCCCTGTTCGATGACGTACTCAAACAGTTCGTGGGGCGTGGATTTCTCCACTGGCTCCTGCGGGCCGCGCACGTTGCGCTTGGCCGTGGGCTTGGCTGCCGCAGGGGCTTCCGCTTCGGCATCGGCAGCTTCGCTTTCCTCAGCTTCGACGGCGGCACTGGACTTGGCCGCGTACTCGATCAGGAATGGCGGCTCCAGTTGCTCTTGGATCTGCACATACTTGGCCATCATCTGCCGGTATTCCGGCGAGGAGGCTAATGTCCAATCAATGCGCCGATCCGCGCCCTGCGCGTCCGTAAAGCTGAGCGAGAATGTCTGATGCTCCTCGTCAAAGGCAGGCGCGTGTACGGTCTTGAACTGATACTGCTTGGCCATCTTGCCCAACTCCGCGTGCAGGCGCTCAATCTTTTCAGGAGCCTTGTCGGCCTGGCCTTCGAAGTCGGCGCGCTTGGCCAGTTCCAGCTTGGCCAGCAGGGAAGTGACTTTCTCGTTGCGCAGGCGCTTGTCCACCTTGTCAAAGTAGCCCAGGTATTCATTCAACTGCGTCATGAACTTGGTCAGCGCAGCGCCTTCCAGCTTGCTGGCGCTCTCGCCGTGCCGAATGGTCATGCCGTCGGAGGCGCGCTTGACCATGACGCGCACAAACTCACGGTCGTCCTTAATGTACTGCTCGAACTTACCCTTCTTGATGCGGTACAGCGGCGGCTGCGCAATGTAGACATGGCCGCGCTTGATCAGCTCCGTCATGTGGCGGAAGAAGAAGGTGAGCAACAGTGTGCGAATGTGCGAGCCGTCCACGTCGGCATCGGTCATCAGAATCAGCTTGCCATAGCGCAGCTTGGAGACATCAAAGTCGTCCTTGCCGATGCCGCAGCCCAGCGCCGTAATCATGGCGCGGATTTCCTCATGGCCCAGCATCTTGTCATAGCGGGCCTTTTCTACGTTGAGAATTTTTCCCTTGAGCGGCAGAATCGCCTGGTAGCGGCGGTCGCGCCCCTGCTTGGCCGTGCCGCCTGCGGATTCGCCCTCGACCAGATATAGTTCGCAGCGCTCCGGGTTGCGTTCGCTGCAATCGGCCAGCTTGCCGGGCAGTCCGCCGCCGTCGAGCGCGCCTTTGCGCCGCGTCAGGTCGCGCGCCTTGCGGGCCGCCTCGCGTGCGCGGGCCGCTTCAATCGCTTTGTTGATGATGCGCCGCGCGATGGTTGGATTCTGCTCCAAGAACATGCCCAGCCGTTCATTCACAAAGGCCTGCACCACGCCGGCGATGTCCGAGTTCAGCTTGCCTTTGGTCTGGCCTTCAAACTGCGGCTGCGGCAGCTTCACGCTCACCACGGCCACCAGTCCTTCGCGCACATCGTCGCCAGAAAGATTTTCCTTCACATCCTTAAACAGGCCCAGTTGCTGGCCCGCGCTGTTGATGGTGCGCGTCAACGCTGTGCGGAAGCCCGACAGGTGCGTGCCGCCGTCCACCGTGTTGATGTTGTTGGCGAAGCTGAAGACCGTCTCCGAGTAACCGTCGTTATATTGCAGCGCAAGCTCCAGCACCACATTGTCGCGTTCGGCTTCCATCGAGATCGGCTTGTCATGCAGCGTTTGCTTGCCCCGGTTCAGATGCTTGATGAACTCGGCAATGCCGCCCGTGTATTTGAACTCCGTGCGCCGGGCCTCGCCGGTCTTGGCGTCGGTGGTGCGCTCATCGGTCAGCGTAATCTCCAGCCCCTTGTTCAAAAAGGCCAGCTCGCGCAGCCGTTGCGCCAGCGTGTCGTAGTTGTATTCGGTCACGGTGAAGATGGTGCGATCCGGCAAAAAGTGTACCTTGGTGCCGCGCTTTTTGCTGGTGCCCGACAGGCGCAGGCCGCTGACGGGAATGCCGCGCGCGTAATCCTGCTCATAGGTTTTGCCCTCGCGCCAGATCTCCACGTCAAAGCTCTCGCTCAGCGCGTTGACGCAGGAGACACCCACTCCGTGCAAACCGCCGGAAACCTTATAGGTGGAGGAATCAAATTTTCCGCCAGCGTGCAGCTTGGTCAACACCACTTGCACAGCGGGCAGGCGCTCGCCGTTGGGGAGAGTCATCTCATCCACAGGAATGCCGCGGCCATCATCGACCACGGTTACGGAGTTGTCCATGTGGATGGTGACTTCAATGTGCGTCGCATGGCCGGCTAGCGCCTCGTCCACGGAGTTGTCCACGACTTCATACACCAGGTGGTGCAGGCCCATCTCGCCGGTCGAGCCAATGTACATGGCCGGGCGCAGACGCACGGCCTCCAGCCCTTCCAACACCTTAATATTGTCGCCTGTGTAGCTGCTGCCATTGCTGACAGCTTTTTCGGCAGGCTCTTGCATGGGGGCTTCCAGGGTCAACGTGGCTTCGTTCACAGTAGATTCTTTCCGGGACATGCGGCTCCAGCGGATTCCCTGCAGTGTGTCCAATTCTGTACGAACCAATGGAAAGCAACCAATTGATTTCGAATGACTTGGACGCCGAGAATCCTGATCGTAATCTCCTTCCTATGGTACCACGCTTTGTGGTGCGAGCAGGTGGGGCGCACGGGGATCTCCGTCGATGGGCGGCATCGTTTTTTGTAGGGGGGATTTGGGCGCTGGCCGCCATGGTGTCTGCGGTTCTGGCATGCCTGGGTCTAACGGCTGTATGCTGGTCTGCGCGCGGAAATTGGGCGAGTTTAGCCCCACGAACAGGAGGAGAGCAGATGCGTACACGCAGAGATTTTTTGTTGGCTAGCGGAGCTGTACTGGGCTATGCGGGTTTGACGCAAACTAGGCTGCCCTTGCTGGCAGAATCTCAACCGGTTCCCGCAACCTATACCGGTGCAAACTCCCTGGCTGCACGCGCAGCGCGGACGCAACTTCCCTATGGCTGTGCGGTGGTGCCGGAACGGCTTGGCGTGGACAAAGAATACACGCGCGCAATCGTGGAGCAATGTTCCATTCTGGTGGCAGAAAATTCCATGAAGTGGGGGCCAATTCATCCCTTTCCGGACAAGTTCAATTTTGCCGCTGCCGACAAGCTGATGGCCTTTGCCGCAGAACACAAGATGCAGGTGCGCGGGCACAATCTGTGCTGGCACCAGGCACTGCCGCCGTGGTTTGCCGCGACGGTAAACAAACAGAACGCTGAAAAAATCTTGGTGCAGCACATTCAAACCGTGGCCGGGCGTTATGCAGGCAAGATCCATTCCTGGGACGTGGTAAATGAAGCCATAAAGCCCAAAGATGGCTTGCGCCATGGAATGCGCAATTCGCCATGGATGCAGTTGCTGGGGCCGCGCTATCTTGACATCGCCTTTCACGCCGCGCGCGAGGCGGATCCACATGCGCTACTCACATACAACGATTACGGGATTGAATATGACTCGCCGTGGTGTGATCGCAGGCGTGATGCGGTGCTGGCCCTGTTGCATGGAATGCGCAAGCGTGGCGTGCCCATCGATGCAGTGGGCGTGCAGTCGCACCTGCAGGCTGGAACCAGGAACGATTTTGGCGGCGGACTGAAGCACTTTATGAAAGAAGCGCACAAACTCAATTTGCAGGTTTTCATCACGGAATTAGATGTGAATGATTCGCAGGTGAATGGCAACGAGAGGGACTGCGAACAGGCTGTGGCCGCCGTTTATAAAGACTATATGGATCGCATGCTGCAATATCCTTGGGTGACGGCGGCGCTGACTTGGGGCATTACGAACCGGTATACGTGGCAGAATCATCAGCACCCACGCAGGGATGGTGCGCAACAGGTTCCGCTGCCGCTGGATGCGAATTACCAGCCGACCCCGGCGTTTTTTGCGCTGCGCGGAGCCTTCGATCGCCGCAAGGTGCAGAGCGATATCCAAAGCCGCAGCTGAAAAATCTGCAGGAGAAAAACACTCGCGTTCGCATAAAATTCCATGCTATTCTGTTAAGGACACTGAGAGAGTGTAATCGACAGACAGTAGAGGAGCAGCCACCTGTGTTGGCCCCAGCAAAAAAAACCGAAATCATCTCCACCTTTCGCACCCATGAGAGCGACACCGGCAGTCCTGAAGTGCAGATCGCAATTTTGAGCGAGCGCATTGGTGGACTGACCGACCACTTTAAAGCGCATGCCAAGGATCACGGTTCGCGCCGCGGACTGTTGATGCTTGTCAGCAAGCGTCGCCGTCTTTTGGATTACCTAAAGAAGAACGACAGCGAACGCTACCGCGAAGTGATTGGCAAACTGGGCATCCGCAAGTAAGCGGCTCCAACGTGTCGTAGCCAAAGCGGCTTGCGAGCGTTGTGAATTCCCAGCCATGCGGCCCGTATTGTGGAAGCGCCATGGAGCGCTTCCGCATCTCTCAATCGTTCCTTTCCCGCCGCTTGTCCGTGACTTCCAGCCCTCCGGCATGGCCGACACCCCGCCCCATAACAGCATTCCATTGAGGATTTATATCTATGAAACAAGAAATTAGCATTGAACTCCACGGCGGCAAACGCATTGTGTTTGAGACAGGCCGTCTCGCCAAGCAAGCCTCCGGCGCTGCTCTGGTCACCGTCGGCGACAACATGGTGCTGAGCACCGCAGTCTCCGCCCCCGACCCCAAAGAAGGCCTCGACTTTTTCCCGCTCACGGTGGATTACCGCGAGTACACCTACGCTGGTGGACGCATCCCCGGAGGCTTCATCAAGCGTGAAGGCCGCCCCAGCGAACGTGAAATTCTCGTCTGTCGTCAGATTGACCGCCCCATGCGTCCGCTCTTCCCCGAAGGCTACCGCAATGAGACGCAGATCGTTGCGTTCGTGCTCTCTGCCGACAAGCAAAATGACCCGGACATCCTGGCGATCAACGCAGCAAGCTGCGCTTTGTGCCTCTCCGACATTCCCTTCGCCGGGCCAGTCGGCGCGGTGCGTGTGGGCCGCATCGATGGCGCATTCATCATCAATCCTTCGTATGAAGAAATGCGCGCGAGCGATCTGAACATCACCGTCGTCGGCACCATGGACGGCATCGTGATGATCGAGTCGGGCGCCAAGGAAGTTTCTGAAGATGTGGTCATCGACGCAATTGAGTTTGCGCATGCCGAGATCAAGAAGATTTGCGCAGGCATCAACGACCTGGTGGCCCGCGCAGGCAAAACCAAGCGCACCTTTGCTGCTCCGGAGTTCGACCAAGCGTATTTTGACGCTTTGTCGGCGAAGGTTTCCGCACAACTGGCGGATGCCCTCGACACGCACAAGCATCCGAAGTTTGAGAGCTATGCGTTGGTCAAGCAGATCAAGGACGCCTTGAAGGCTGAGCTGCCCGCCGACGATGCCAATGCAGCGAAGAAGCTGGGCAAATACTATGAACTGCTGCGCGAAAAGCTCTTCCGCGATCAGGTGACCAACGACCGCATTCGTCCCGATCGTCGCGCCTTCGACCAGATTCGCCCCATCTCGATTGAGACTGGCGTGCTGCCGCGCGTGCATGGCTCGGCCTTGTTTACTCGCGGTGAGACGCAGGCCCTGGTCTCCGCCACGCTGGGTACCACGGACGATGCGCAGCGTATTGAGACCTTCGAAGGCGAAAAGAAGAAGCGTTTCATGCTGCACTACAACTTTCCGCCGTTCTCGGTGGGCGAAGTGGGCCGCATGACCGGCGTAGGCCGCCGCGAAGTGGGCCACGGCGCATTGGCAGAACGCGCTATCTCCGCAGTTCTTCCCGACGAATCTGAATCTCCGTATACGCTGCGCATCGTCTCCGACATTTTGGAGTCGAATGGCTCTTCGTCGATGGCCACCGTTTGCGGCGCCAGCCTGGCGCTGATGCACGCGGGCATCTCGCTGAAGGCCGCTGTGGCTGGTGTGGCGATGGGCTTGGTGAAGGAAGGCGACAAGTACGCCATTCTGACCGACATTGCCGGCGCGGAAGATCACTACGGCGACATGGACTTCAAGGTTGCCGGAACGCGCAAGGGCATCACGGCCATGCAGATGGACATC
>DAHWKP010000044.1:0-10481 GCA_027343585.1 Acidobacteriaceae bacterium | reverse complement strand
TTGCTAAAGGTCGCTCTACTGCTCAAGGGCGATGGAAGAATTCTGGTTATCAACATTCCCTGGTATCTGGATCCGCCCGATGCCCGTCCTGCACAATGGAAGGGTAGCGCATAATCGGCTTCGCTACGCAAAGTCATGGATGAAACAGTTTTCGATCGTCTCAGTGTAGTGCTGGTGGCGCCTCGCAATCCACTCAACATTGGCGCTGCCGCGCGCGCGATGAGCAACTTCGGCTGCGCGGATCTGCGGCTGGTCAATCCTTACGACCCATCCTTCCGCGAGGCGCGCTCCGCCGTGGGCGCGGCCAGCTTGCTGGCCAGCGCACAGGTGTATGCCACAGTGGCTGAAGCAGTCGCAGACTGTGCACTCATCGTGGGCACCACCGCCGTGGGTGCGCGCGAGGTTTTGCATCCGTTGCATTCGCTGCCGCAGGCTGCCCCCATGCTGCGCACCGCGATGCGGTCCACACGGGCCGCGTTGCTGTTCGGTTCAGAAAAAACCGGCCTCACCAAGGCCGACCTGAGCCATTGCCACTGGCTGCTGCGCATTCCCACCCAGCCGGCCAACTACTCCATGAATCTGGGCCAGGCCGTGGCCGTCTGCCTGTACGCACTGGCCACAGCGGAGGTGCAGGAGGGGTCGGATGCGCCTGCCTCCGGCGCGCCACAGCCGCAGGTGCGACCGGCTCTGGCGCAGGAGGAATCGGAGCGGCTGCTCGCGGTGCTGATGGATGTGGTGCACCACAGTCAGACGCGGCGCGTGCAATCGGATGCGCGCTACGCGGAGCATTTGCGCAGGCTGCTGCTGCGCCTGAATCCAGGGCGTAGAGACACGCAAATTTTAATGGGAATCCTGCGCCGCGTGCTGTGGCGCTTGCAGGAAAAATAATCGCGCAGAAAAAAAGCCACCCCAACCGGAGCGGCTTTTTTCTTGCGAAGTGCTTGAGTTATTTTCCAGCGGTTACAGCCTGACGCAGCGGTTGCTCGGCAGCATTCTGGCTGAGGTATTGATCGACAGCAGCGGCAGCCTTGCGGCCTTCTGCAATCGCCCAAACCACCAGCGACTGGCCTCGACGCATGTCGCCCGCAGCAAAAACTCCCGGCACGGAAGACATGTAGTTGGCATCTGTGGCCACGTTGCCGCGCGCATCCACATTCACGCCCAACTGATCGATCATGCCAGCGCGCACCGGCCCCATAAAGCCCATGGCCAACAGCACCAGGTCCACGTCCAGCACATGCTCGCTGCCGGGGATCGGTTCAAATTTCGGAGCAGGCCCCACGCGCACAGCGTGCAGCTTTTTCACGTTGCCCTGTGCGTCGCCTTCAAAGCGAGTGGTGGCGACGCTCCAATTGCGCTTGCCGCCTTCCTCATGCGCGCCTTCCGTGCGTAGCTGCAGCGGCCACATCGGCCACGGCGTCTGCGGTGAGCGCTCCTTGGGCGGCTCCGGCATAATCTCAAACTGCTCGACGCTCTTGGCACCCTGGCGATGACAGGTTCCCAGGCAATCCGCGCCCGTGTCGCCGCCGCCGATGATGACCACGCGCTTGCCCGTGGCCAGAATGCTCTCCACCTCGGGAATCGTATCGCCCTCGTTGCGCTTGTTGGCCTGCGGCAAAAACTCCATCGCGTAGTGGATGCCCTTCAGCTCGCGCCCGGGCACCTTCAGGTCGCGCGGATGTTCGGCTCCGCCGGTCAGCAGGATCGCGTCGAAGTCGCGCTTCAGGTCTTCCACAGAAACGTTGTGGCCCACATGCGCATTGGTGACGAACTTGACGCCCTCGGCTTGCATCTGCTCCAAGCGCCGGTCGAGCACGTGCTTTTCCAGCTTGAAGTTCGGAATCCCATACCGCAGCAATCCGCCAATGCGGTCCGCCTTTTCAAAGAGCGTGACCATGTGTCCTGCGCGACGCAGTTGTTGGGATGCGGCCAAGCCCGCCGGGCCAGAGCCAACCACGGCGACGCGCTTGCCTGTGGCATAAGCCGGCGGCTCCGGATGAATCCATCCCTCGGCAAAGCCGCGCTCAATAATGTTCTTTTCAATCTGCTTGATGGTCACCGGCGGATTCGTAATGCCCAGCACGCAGGCAGCCTCGCATGGCGCGGGGCAGATGCGTCCGGTGAACTCTGGAAAGTTGTTGGTCGCGTGCAGGCGGCGCAGCGCGTCCTTCCAGCGATCGTGATAGACCAGATCATTCCAGTCAGGAATTAGATTGTTGACCGGGCAGCCAGTATTGCAAAAGGGCACGCCACAATCCATGCAGCGCGCGCCCTGCGTGCGCAGCTTGTCTTCGGGGAGATCGCGATAAATCTCAAACCAATCGTGAACGCGCTCCTGAACCGGACGGCGCAAGGCAACCTCGCGCGCGTATTCCATGAAGCCGGTGTCCTTACCCATGCTGCACCTGCCCAACTTGAATTTGTGATGCCAACTCCGCTCCGGGGATGTAGAGATCCTTGGCGCGGTTGATGCCGAGCACGCGTTTGAATTCGTGCGGGAAAACCTTAATAAAGCGCGGCAGCGCCTCATCCCAGTGTGTAAGAATCCACTGCGCGCGTGCGCTGCCGGTCAACTTGTGGTGGCGTTCGATCCAGTCGCGCAGCAAAGTAATGTCCTGCGCGGCATTCACCGGCTCCAGATCCACGGAGGCAGTGTTGCAGCGCTTCTGCGTAAAGTCGCCCTTTTCGTCGAAGACATAGGCGATCCCGCCGCTCATACCTGCAGCAAAGTTGCGTCCGCACTGGCCCAGCACCAGCACCAATCCCTTGGTCATGTATTCGCAGCCGTGGTCGCCAACGCCTTCCACCACCGCCGTCGCACCGGAGTTGCGCACTGCAAAACGCTCGCCCGCCATACCGTTGAAGTAGGCCTCACCACCGGTGGCTCCGTAGAGTACGACGTTGCCGATGAGAATGCTCTCCTCTGCGGCAAAGCTGCATTTGCGCGACGGATACACGATGATGCGTCCGCCGGACAGCCCCTTGCCCACGTAGTCGTTGGCCTCGCCTTCCAAGCGCAATGTCGCGCCAGCGGGCAAAAATGCTCCAAAGCTCTGGCCAGCGGAGCCGGTGAAGTCGAATTGAATCGTTCCATCCGGCAGACCAGCCATGCCATAACGGCGTGCAATCTCGCCGCCGAGCATGGTGCCCACCGTGCGATGCACGTTGCGAATGGCGAAGCTCGCCTGAACCGGAGTCTTTTTCTCCAGCGCCGGGCGCGCGGCAGCGATCAGTTGATGATCGAGCGCCTGCTCCAAACCGTGATCCTGCGCCTGCACGCAGTGGCGCGCCACACGCGCGGGCAACGGCGGTGCGTACAGAATGGACGACAGGTCTATGCCCTTGGCCTTCCAGTGATCGATGGCCGGTTGCGTCTCCAGCATGTCCACGCGGCCCACCATCTCATCAAATTTGCGGAAGCCCATCTGCGCCATATACTCGCGCACTTGTTCGGCCAGATAGAAAAAGAAGTTGATGACGTGCTCCGGCTGACCCTTGAACTGTTTGCGCAGCTCAGGGTCTTGCGTAGCGATGCCGACCGGGCAGGTATTCAGATGGCATTTGCGCATCATGATGCAGCCCATAGCGATGAGCGGCGTGGTGGCAAAGCCAAACTCCTCGGCTCCCAGCAGCGCGGCGATGGTGACATCGCGGCCCGTTTGCAGCTTGCCGTCGGTCTGCACGCGAATGCGACTGCGCAGATCGTTGAGCAAGAGCACTTGCTGCGTCTCGGCCAGGCCCAACTCCCACGGCAGGCCTGCGTGCTGAATCGAACTAATCGGCGAAGCGCCTGTGCCGCCAGTGTCTCCGCTGATGAGCACCAGGTCCGCATGGGCCTTGGCCACGCCTGCTGCCACGGTGCCCACGCCCACCTCTGCAACCAGCTTCACAGAGACGCGCGCCTGCGGATTGACGTTCTTCAGGTCGTAGATCAACTGCGCCAAATCTTCGATGGAATAAATATCGTGGTGCGGCGGCGGAGAAATCAACCCCACGCCGGGCGTGGAGTGCCGCACGCGCGCGATCACCTCATCCACCTTGTGTCCGGGCAACTGGCCGCCTTCGCCGGGCTTGGCCCCTTGCGCCATTTTGATTTGCAGCTCATCTGCATTGACCAAGTACTGCGCCGTCACGCCGAAGCGCCCCGATGCCACCTGCTTGATCGCGCTGCGGCGCAGATCGCCGTTGGCGTCGCGCGTAAAGCGCACCTCATCTTCGCCGCCCTCGCCGGTGTTGGACTTGCCACCGATGCGGTTCATAGCAATCGCCAGCGTCTCGTGCGCTTCCTTGCTGATCGAGCCGAAGGACATCGCGCCGGTCGTAAAGCGCTTGACGATCTCCTTGGCTGGCTCAACCTCATCGAGTGGCACGGGATTCTTGGCCGTCTTGATGTGCAGCAATCCGCGCAGCGTGTTCAACTCGCGGTTCTGGTTGTCCAGCGCGTCTGTGTATTCCTTGAACGTTTTCGGATTGCCCTGCGTCACCGCGTGCTGCAATTTGCTGATGGTCTGCGGATTTAGAACGTGCCGCTCGCCGTTGACGCGATAGTGCAACGCGCCGCCCACGTCGAGGTCGGTCTCGCAATCCGTCAACGCACGGAAGGCGTACTCATGCTTCATTTGCGCTTCACGCGCCAGCACGTCCAGGCCGATGCCGCCAATGCGAGAGGCGGTTCCGGCAAAGTACTTCTCCGCCAGCTCTGCATTCAGGCCCACAGCCTCAAACACCTGCGCGCCGCGATAGCTTTGCAGCGTGGAAATGCCCATCTTCGAGAAGGTCTTCATCAGGCCCTTGTTGATGGCCTTCACAAAATTCTTCTGCGCCACCTCGGGCGTCACTCCCTCGGGCAGACGGTCGAGCAGCGACAGCTCGCGAATCGACTCAATCGCCAGATAAGGATTCACCGCGCTCGCGCCGTAGCCAATCAGCAGTGCGAAGTCCATTACCTCGCGCGGCTCGCCGGATTCGACGATCAACGCCACCTGCGTGCGCGTCTCCTCTTGCACCAGCAGGTTATGCACTGCGGCCAGGGCTAGCAAGCTCGGAATGGGCGCATACCGCGCATCGACGCCGCGATCCGAAAGGATCAACAGCGTGTAGCCGGAACGCACGGCCAGCGAAGCGCGCTGGCAAAGCTCTTCCAGCCCACGACGCAGGCCGGCTTCGCCTTCTTCGGCGCGGAAGAGCGCAGGCAGCGTGGTGGCCAACAGGTCTCCACGCGAGATGCGGCGCAGCTTCTCCAAGTCGGAGTTGTTCAGAATCGGATGCGGCAGCTTCAGCGTGTGGCAATTTTCTGGATTCTCTTCCAGAATGTTCCGCTCCGTGCCGATAAAGCTCATCATCGACATCACCATCTCTTCACGGATGGGATCAATCGGCGGATTGGTGACCTGCGCAAAAAGCTGCTTGAAATAATTGAAGAGCATCTGCGGGCGGTCCGACAGGCAGGCCAGCGGCGTATCCACGCCCATGGAGCCAATCGGCTCTTCGCCCTTGGCTGCCATCGGCTCTAACACCATCTTGACGTCTTCTTCCGTGTAACCAAAAGCGCGCTGACGGCGCAGCAGCGTTTCATGGTGCGTGCCATGCACGCGCAGCGGCTTGGGCAACTGCTCCAACGTGACTTGGTGCTCCTTGAGCCACTCGCCATAAGGCTGACGCGCGGCCAGCGACTGCTTGATCTCCTTGTCAGAGATGATGCGCTGCGCCACCGTATCCACCAGGAACATTTTGCCCGGCTGCAAGCGGCCCTTCTTTTCGACATTCTCCGGCGCGACGTCCAGCACGCCGGCCTCGGAGGCCAGTACCACCAAACCGTCCTTGGTCACCACGTAACGGCCTGGACGCAGACCATTGCGATCCAGCGTTGCGCCAATCATGCGGCCATCGGTAAAGGCAATCGCCGCCGGACCATCCCATGGCTCCATCAACGAGGCATGGTACTCGTAAAACGCGCGCTTCTCCGGTTTGATGTGTGGATTGCCCGACCAAGCCTCTGGAATCAGCATGGCCATCACGTGCGGCAACGAGCGACCCGACTGGAAGAGAAGCTCCACGGCATTGTCAAAGGCCGCCGAGTCACTGCCACCGGGCGTGACAATGGGAAACAGCTTCTTGATGTCTTCGCCAAAGAGTGGCGACTCCAGCACAGATTGGCGGGCGCGCATCCAATTCACGTTGCCGCGCATGGTGTTGATCTCGCCGTTGTGCGCGATGTAGCGATACGGATGCGCCAACGGCCAGCTGGGAAAGGTGTTGGTGGAAAAACGCTGATGCACCATGCAAATCGCGCTGACCACTTCCGGATCCGACAGCTCACCGTAGAATTTGGCAATCTGCGGCGCAAGCAGCAATCCTTTATACACAATGGTGCGCGCGGAAAGCGACGGAATGTAGAAGAGCGTCTTTTCCTTAATCTCTAATTCGGCAATCTCCGCCTCGGCACGCTTGCGCACCACGTAGAGCTTGCGCTCAAAGGCATCCTCATCCATCCCTGCAGGACGGGAAACAAAAATCTGCTCAATGTATGGCTGGGAACTGCGCGCCACGCGGCCAATCGCACTGCCATTGCAGGGCGTATCACGCCAGCCCAGCACATCCAAGCCTTCTTCGCGCACAATGCGTTCCAGAATGCCTTCGCATTGCAGACGGCTATGCTTTTCCACGGGCAGAAAGACCATGCCAGCGGCATAGGCTCCCGGCTCCGGCAACTTAAATCCAAGTTGGGCACACTCGCGCGAAAAAAATGCGTGGGGAATCTGAATCAGAATGCCAGCACCGTCGCCGGTCTCCGGATCGCAGCCACAAGCGCCGCGATGGGTCAGGTTAATGAGAACCTCAATGCCCTTCAAGATGATGTCGTGGCTTTTTTCTCCGCGAATATTGGCCACAAAGCCAAAGCCACAAGCGTCATGCTCATTGCGCGGGTGATACAGTCCCTGCGCTTCCGGTAGACCATACACGGTCTGCTGTTCAGTCATGGAAGAATTCCTCGACACTTCCTGGTGCCCCAATCTGGTGCCCCAATCAAAAAATACGTCTGTCCGGAAAAAGGAGAGGAACTCCCCGACTGCTCCCTCAAAAAAGAAAAGAGCCGCGCTGTGCGTCCACCGCGCCGGAGGCCTCTGGATTTTTCCGCGATGCCCTATGTTAACAACTCTGCGCTGCCCTTCGAGAGCATTTTTTGCAGAGCCACTTCGTTTGGATCGCCCCGGCCCCGTGGAAGCTGCAAAAGATGGGAAAACTCCGGCAGAACCAAGAGCCTAGCTTATGGATGCCTGAGACGAAATACCTGCATCCATTATCTGATGATGCGCGCCGGTTCTGCAACTACCAAAGCAGCAACGCCGCCGCACTCAGCAGGCCCGCACCCGCTGCCGTCAGCAGCAGTCGATCCCCCCGGCGCAGGCGGCCATCGCGCACCGCCTCAGCCCAAGCCGTGGGAATCGCCGCTGCCGAAGCATTGCCATACCGATCGAGCACAGTCACCGTCCGCTCTGGCGGAATCCCCAACAAGCGGCCCGCCTCACGGATCATGCGCAGATTCGCCTGATGCGGAATCCACCACTGCACATCCTGTGACGTCAGCCGTGCTTGCTGCAAAGCGCACCGGCCCGCTTCGGCCATCTGTAAGACACCTTGGCGAAAAAGGCCTTTGCCATCGCGCAGCACCATGCGATGCCGACCTGCGGCGACGGACTCCGGCGTCAGCGGCTCGCGTGTGCCTCCGGCGGGGATGCCAATCGCATCGTAATGCGCTCCGTCCGAGCCGAGATACGCGCCCAGCAGATGCGCCTCCGCGCTGGGCTGCACCACTGCGGCACCTGCGCCATCGGCAAAGATCGTCGCCGTATTGCGGTCGCCAGGATCAACGCGCCGCGAAAGAATGTTGGCGCCAATCACCAGCACGGCGCGCTGCGTGGCCTGCGCGTGGCTGGCGGCCAAAATCAATCCATACAAAAATCCAGAGCAGGCTCCGGCCAGATCAATGGCACCGGCCTGCGTAAGTCCCAACCGATGCGCCACCAGCGGAGCGGTTGGCGGCAGCAGATGATCGGGTGTGCTGGTGGCCAGCAACAACAGGCCAATCTGCTCTGGCGCAATCGCAGCAACTTGCAAAGCACGCGCTCCCGCCTCGACGGCCAAATCGGAGGTGGCCACATGCGGCTCGGCGACGGGGCGAAAGCCCACGCCGGTACGCTGCTCAATCCAGCCCGGCTCCAGGCCAAGCTGCGCCTCCAGCTCCGCATTGCGCGTGCCTGTTGGCGGAGCATACGCTCCCACGCCGGTAACTTGAACTTGGAGCAATCGATTCCCTTCCCTGTCAAAATCAACTTGGCCACGTGCAATTCTTTTTACTCGGGCCAGCGCCACGGGCGCAGCACGGCTTCGATCTGGTCGATGGCCCAATGCGCCTCCTCGTCACGAATCACATACGGCGGCATCAGATACAAAACATTTCCTAGAGGACGCAGCAACAGGCCGCGAGCCAAAAACGCCTGCGCCAGCGCCGGACCCACGCGATCCAAATACCCATCCGCTGCGCGTGTAGCGCGGTCGCGCACCAACTCCAGCGCCAACACTCCACCGAGGATGCGTACCTGTCCCACGCAGGCCAGATCCTCTAGGCCGGGCTTGCGCGCCTGATAAATGCGCTCCAGCGCCGCCACACGCGCCAAGGAATTTTCCTTCTCCAGCAATTCCATGCTGGCGATGGCCACCGCGCAGGCCAGTGGATTGGCGGTAAACGAGTGGCCGTGAAAGAACGTCTTGCGCCGGTCATCGCTTAAAAACGCCGCGTAGATTTTTTCGCTCGCCGCCGTCACGCCCAGCGGCAGGTACCCGGCGGTCAGTGCTTTCGACAGGCACATCAAGTCTGGCGTGATCTGCGCATGTTCGCAGGCGAATAATTTTCCGGTGCGGCCAAAGCCCGTCAACACCTCATCGGCAATCATCAGCACGCCGTGCTCATCGCACAATGCGCGCACTTCGCGCAAAAATTCCACCGGCCAGGTAATCATGCCGCCTGCGGCTTGCAACATCGGTTCCACCAAAACGCCGGCAACACGGCTGCCCTGCGTGGCCAGCGCCGCGCGTAAACTGCCCAAGCAATCGATCGAACACCGCGCGCGCTCCAACCCCAGCGGACAGCGGTAACAATAGGGCGCATGCACGCGCTCGACCGCAAAGAGCATGGGCCGGAAGGATTCCGTGAAGAGCGACTCCGCGCTGGCCGACATCGCGCCCACGGTATCGCCGTGGTAGGCATGGTCGAGCGTAATGAAAATCTGCCGCTGCTGCTGCCCCTGATTGCGCCAGTATTGCAGCGCCATCTTCAGGGCAACCTCCACGGCGGTTGAGCCATTGTCCGAGTAAAAAATGCGACTCAGCCCCCGCGGCAACACGCGCACCAGCCGCTCGGCCAACGTGGCCGCGGGTTGATGCGTGCAGCCGGCAAAGACGACCTGCTCCAGCTCGCCCGCCTGCCTGCGCAACGCCTCACCTATATAAGGGTGGCAATGGCCATGAATGTTGACCCACCACGAAGAGATGCCGTCCAAAATGCGCTGGCCCTGTGGCGTGTACAAATACACGCCCTCCCCGCGCGCGATGGGCACCGGCGCAGGCGCGGTCTGCATCTGCGTGTAGGGATGCCAAAGCTTCTCGCGGTCCCAGCGCTGCCAATCGGCCTCGGCAGCGGCGTTGTTCTGTGGCTGGTTCATGCGCGCACCTCATGCGCCAGCCAAGCGGCCAGCGAATTCTGCGCATCCAACTCACTGCACGCCCATGCGCCCAGCGTCTCTGCTGTCAGATGGGAAAACTGCGGCATCTCGCCCAGCACCGGCGTGTGGCCATAGCGCTCAATCGCGCGGCGATTTTCTTCATTGCGCTCACCCACCATCACCACGCCAACCACCGCCAAGGAACGCGCACGCAACGCCTCCAGCGTCAGCAGCGTGTGGTTGATCGTTCCCAGCGCGGAGCGCGCCACCACCAGCACAGGCAGTTGCAGCGCGGCGATCAGGTCGCTCATCTTCTGCTCATCATTCAACGGAACTAGCAGCCCGCCTGCGCCTTCCACAATCCACGATTGCGCATCGCTTGTGCTTTGTGCGGGGCGCAGCACATCGCTCATCGCAATCGTCACGCCATGCAGCCGCGCCGACAAATGCGGCGAAAGTGGACGTGGCAAGCGAATGCCGTCAGAGCAAATCTCCGCATTCGCGCAGGTACCCAGCGCGCGCACGGTCGCCGTGTCATCATCCTCTGGCCAGCCAGTCTGCACCGGCTTCCAGTAGCGCAGCGCCACGCTGGCACGATAGCGATGCAGCAATGCTGCGCAGACCGTGGTCTTGCCAATGCCGGTGTCGGTGCCGGTGACAAAGATGCCCTTCATCTGTGTACCTCGCTGGCCAGCGCTGCGTGCAGGCAGGCCGTGAAACGATGTAGCGTTGGCAGATCCAGCCCAGTGTTCACGCTGA
>DAHWKP010000030.1:0-26081 GCA_027343585.1 Acidobacteriaceae bacterium | reverse complement strand
GCCACCACTTCATCCGGGTTGACGCCCTTATGCGGCTCCTTGCCAAAAAGTTCCTTCACCAGCGTCTGAATGCGCGGCATGCGCGTCTGCCCGCCGACCAACACCACTTCGTCGATCTTGCTCACGTCCAGGCTGGCATCCTTCAACGCCTGCTTGCATGGCTCAATCGAGCGCTGCAAAATGTCTTCGACCAACTGCTCCAGCTTGGCCCGTGTTAGCTTCTTCACCAAGTGCTTCGGCCCGGTCGCATCTGCCGTCACAAAGGGAAGGTTGATCTCCGTCTCCATCGTCGTCGACAGTTCGATCTTGGCCTTTTCCGCCGCGTCTTTCAGGCGCTGCAACGCCATCTCATTGCCCTTGGCGCGCAGGTCCAGCCCTTCGTCTTTTTTGAACTCGTCGATCAGCCAATCCACAATGCGCTGGTCAATGTTGTCGCCGCCCAGATGCGTGTCGCCGTTGGTGGACTTGACCTCGATGACGCCCTCGCCCACTTCGAGAATGGAGACGTCAAACGTGCCGCCACCAAAGTCGTAGACCACGATGGTCTCGTCCTTTTTCTTGTCCAACCCATAGGCCAGCGCCGCCGCCGTCGGCTCATTCACAATGCGCTTCACATCCAGGCCCGCGATCTTGCCCGCGTCCTTGGTCGCCTGCCGCTGCGCGTCATTAAAGTACGCCGGTACCGTGATGACCGCCTCCGTCACCGCGCCGCCCAGATAATCCTCCGCCGCCTTCTTCAGCTTTTGCAGAATCATCGCGGAGACCTCCGCAGGCGTGTACTCCTTGCCCTGCGCCTCCACGGCCACGTGGTCGCCCTGTTGCTTCACCTTGTAGGGCACCATCTTCATTTCGTCATTCACTTCATTGAAACGGCGGCCCATAAAGCGCTTGATGGAGTACACCGTGTTCTCGGGATTGGTAATGGCCTGGCGCTTGGCCACCTGGCCCACCAGCCGCTCGCCCGTCTTGGTAAAGGCGACCACTGAAGGCGTCGTGCGTCCGCCTTCCTCGTTGGCAATCACCTTTGGCTCGCCGCCTTCCATTACCGCGACGACCGAATTCGTTGTTCCCAGGTCAATTCCAATAATCTTGCCCATGTGCCCCTCGCTTTGCATGTACTTGGCCCTTGCGCCAAGAGAAATATCGCCCACTCAGTATCTCAAGTTGAGTGCAACGCTGTCAAATTATTTGACGCAGGAATACTCGATTGGATTCAATAGATATATATAATTGAAAACAAAAAGAAAACCTGCACCCGGATGGAGTGCAGGTTTCGATGAGGAGTCGCGCTGGCTTAGACGTGGGCCGGGTCGGCGGCCTCGGTCTGGATGCCCAGCTCCTTCAACGCCTGGACGGCCTTGGCGGCTTCGATTTTGCCGTCGCGGGCCAGGCGGGAGAGCGTGGCGGCGACGATCGACTCGGCATTGACCTCAAAGTGCGCGCGCAGATGCTCGCGGTTGTCGCTGCGGCCAAAACCATCCGTGCCCAGCGTGACCAGCCGCGGCGTCAGCCAGGGAGCCAGTTGGTCGGGAACGATCTTCATGTAGTCCGTGGCGGCGATGATGGGGCCAGCGGCCTTGCCCAGAGCCTGCAAAATATACGGCGTCTTCTGCGGCTCGGCGGGATGCAGGCGGTTCCAGCGTTCCACACCCAACGCCTCGCGGCGCAGTTCGTTGTAGCTGGTCACGCTCCACACGTCGGTCGCCACGTTGTATTTTTCTGCTAGCATTTGCTGGGCGCGCAGCACCTCATTCAAGATAGGCCCGCTGCCGAAAAGCTGCGCCACGGCCTTGCCGCTGGCCGCTGGGCGAAACTTGTATATGCCGCGCAAAATGCCCTCTTCAACGCCTTTGGGCATCTCTGGCATGGCATAGTCTTCGTTGTACATGGTGATGTAGTAGAAGACATCCTCGGCCTTTTCGTACATGCGGCGCAGACCATCCTGCACAATCACGGCCAGTTCATAAACAAAGGCCGGATCGTAGCTCAGGCAGGTGGGCACCGTGCTGGAGAGCACGAGGCTGTGGCCATCCTGATGCTGCAAGCCTTCGCCGAGCATCGTAGTGCGCCCCGCGGTGCCAGCCATCAGAAATCCCTTGCCGCGCGCGTCGGCAAAGGCCCAGATCATGTCGCCCACGCGCTGAAAACCAAACATCGAGTAGTACATGAAGAACGGAATCGTGGGCACGTTGTAGTTGGAGTAGCCGGTGCCCGCCGCCGTAAAGGAGGCCATCGAGCCAGCCTCGGTAATGCCCTCTTCGAGAATCTGTCCGTCTTTTTCCTCGCGGTAAAAGAGCAGCATGTCCACATCGTGCGGCTTGTATTTTTGCCCGTCGCTGGCGTAGATGCCCACCTGACGGATGGCCGATTCCAGGCCAAAGGTGCGGCCCTCGTCGGGAACGATTGGCACGACGAGCTTGCCAATCTTCGGATCCTTCAACAGATGCCGCAGAATGCTGACAAAGCCCATCGTGGTGGAAACCTCGCGTCCGCGCGATCCACTCGTCCACTCGGCGTAGTAATCCAGCGCTGGAGCCTGAAAGTTCATCGGCTTCGGCTCGCGGCTGGGCATGTAGCCGCCAAGCGCCTTGCGCCGTTCGTGCAGATAGGCAATCTCCGGCGCATCCTTCTTGGGCAAGTAGAGCTTGGCCGCGCGCGCATCTTCCTCCGCAATCGGCAGATCAAAGTCGCGCACAAACGCCGCCAGAATATCCTCGGGAATCTTCTTTTCCTGATGGGCTGCGTTGCGGGATTGCGTGGTGCCCAGTCCGAAGCCCTTCACGGTCTTGGCCAGGATCACTGTCGGCCCGCCGGTGTGCTCCATAGCACGCTTGTAGGCGTTGTAGACCTTGATGGGATCGTGGCCGCCGCGATGCAGATGAATCAACTCCTCATCGCTCAGATGGCTGACCAGCTCCAGCAGCTCCGGATATTTGCCGAAGAACTCCTGCCGCAGATAGGCTCCGCCCTTGGCTTTGTATGCCTGGTACTCGCCATCGACCACCTCTTCCATGCGCTTCAGCAACAGGCCGGTGTGGTCGCGCTCAAACAGTGCATCCCAGTCAGAACCCCAGATTACCTTGATGACATTCCAGCCAGCGCCGCGGAAGACGCCTTCCAGTTCATCAATGATGCGCTTGTTGCCGCGCACCGGGCCATCCAGCCGTTGCAGGTTGCAGTTGACGACAAAGATCAGGTTGTCCAGCTTTTCCCGAGCAGCCACCGTCAGCGCGCCCAGCGTATCCACTTCGTCCGTTTCACCATCGCCCACAAAGGCCCAAACCTTGCGCGGCGTCTGTGGAATCAGGCTGCGATTTTCCAGGTAGCGCATAAAGCGCGCTTGATAAATCGCATTCAGCGGGCCAATGCCCATCGAGACGGTTGGGAAGCGCCAGAAGTCCGGCATCAGCCAAGGGTGGGGATAGGACGAAAGCCCCGGTGTATCGCGCAGTTCGTGGCGGAAGTTCAGCAGGCGTTTTTCGTCAAAGCGGCCCTCTAAAAATGCGCGGGAGTAGATGCCCGGCGAGGCGTGGCCTTGGAAGTAAATGAAGTCACCTGGCTGGTCGCCATACGTGGCGTGGAAGAAGTGGTTGAAGCCCACCTCCAGCAGCGTGGCCAGGGAAGAATAGGTGGCGATGTGGCCGCCGATGCCGCTGTCTTTTTTGTTCTGGCTATGCACCATGGCCAGCGCATTCCAGCGGATCAGATTCTCAATACGCCGCTCCGCCGCCAGATCGCCTGGATACGGAACCTCAGCATGTTTGGGAATGGTGTTGGTGTAATGTGTGGTCAGTTCGCCGGGCACGGAAACGCCGGCCTCATGCGCGCGCTGCTTCAGCGCAGCCAGCAGCTCCGCGCTCTGCCCGGAGCCTTCACGCACCACCACATCGTCAAAGGCTTCAATCCATTCCAGAAGCTCTTGGGAAAAACCGGCCTGCGTGGGAAGCGTCGCGTTCGTCGTCATACACCCTCAATCCTGAGCTGCTGGCTGGCCTTGCGCCACCGCCATCCAGAGAAGCCGCTCTTGCTGTGATTGTGCGCACAAAACGGCGCTAGTTTCGCCATTTCTTGCCTGCACACTCGATTATATGCGACCGATTCCGTCCTTGCCTCCACACTCCAGATGAAGCAGCCGCCCGCTGCGATGCAAAAAAATGCGGCCATGCAAGCACGCTGCATGGCCGCCGAGGGTGATTCTTCGTCGCGACTAGTTTCCGTTCGAGCCATCCTTGCTGTCCTGCTGATCCACAGCCTGCTTGTCATCCACAAACTTGCCCAGGATGATCGTATTGCCAGAGGTTGGATCCTTCAGGACAAATCCCACCACGCGCACCTGAGCGGTCCCGGCATTCTGCAAGTCGCCGATGCCGTGGAAGCCGAAGCGGAATCCTGTGTCGCCCGTCAGGTAGACCGTGACCGGCCCATTGAACAGGATGCCCTTAAGACCATCGGCATTCAACTGGAAGCTGCTGGTCGATGGATCGACGCTGCCGGCAACCACCGTTCCCGAGATGCCGCTCGGATGCAGCACGACGCGCTCCACAGAGAGGCTCTGCGCATTTGCAGCTCCGCTGGCTGGCCCGCCCACCGTAACGTGCTGGCCGACGACCATCGAGCTGGAGTTAAACAGGAACTGTGAAAACGGTGTGTGGCGGCGGAAGATGTAGAACTTCTCACTGCCGGTCAGATTCACGTTGGCCAGCTGGCCCAGCGTGATGCCAGTTCCCGTCGGCAATGTGCCGCGTACGTACATGTTGAAGTTGGACGCTGCGCCGCTCGTCGGATTCACATAGGTGACCAGTCCGCCTGCGTAAAATCCATTCTGCGACAGGATGGCGACATCGGAAGCATCAATCGTCTGGCTGCTCGGATCCATCTGTCCAGAGAGCGTGATGATGGTCTGGTTGGGAACCAGGCTGTTGATGGTGTCGTTGTTCTCCCACTCCGTGCTGCTGCTGGTCTGCACCGTGAACTGCTTGCCATGCGAATTCTGCACGACAAAGGAACCCGCAGAAGCATTCACACTGATCACGGAAGCATTGAACTCATCAATCTCCGCATCCGGCGACCCCGGCGTCAACGCGGTGAAGTTGATGTTCGGATTCACCAGCCCTGTCACCTGCCCGTTGCTGTCCACCTGAATCGAGTTGCGCAGATTAAAGTCCATCTGCAGTCCAACGCTCTGCCCTGCGGTCACGGTGAACGGCGTGGGGAAGAAGACCGTGACGGTCGAGTTCACCAGCGATGGATTGGGAACCGTCGCGATGGTCGGCGGCGCGCCTGTCTGTGAGGTGTTCAGATACGCCAGCACTGGATTCGCCAGCGTTACGGTGGCTGTCGTATAGGTGCCTGCGGGCACTGGATTAAAGTCCAGCAGCGTTTGCAGACCATTGAAGCGGGCGAAGTCAATCGTCTGCGGACCGCTCAAGACGGAGACCGAGGTGCCGCTGCCGTCCGACAGAGTTACATCCGATACCTGCACCTGGAACGAGACGATGCTGGGCAGTGGTGCGTCCGTACCCGTCGTGAATACGGAGCCGGTCTGCGCACTGGGAGTGGTGGACATCGACGATGTGCCGCTGCCGGAGCAGCCTGCCATAGCGGCAATCAGCGCACCGGCGAGTAATCCTGAATACAGACGTTGCATTTGCATGGCGTATTCCTCTTCTTCTTAAAAAAGTTTTCGGATTGACTTCAGCGCCGCGCACAGGGGGCGAATGCAACTGAAGGACACTGGAGCAAACCCAGTCCCACAGCGGGAGTTGCGTTGCATGGGAAACTTTTTTCTGAGAGAAGCGTCTGCGCACCGCGAAAAAAATTCCAACCGCGCGCAACTTTTTTTCACACGCCGGGTAGAGCCGTTACTTCTGCAAGCAGGCAGAATCATTTGCATTCGGCTCTGGTGCGTAAAAATTTCTTCCGCGCCGTTCCGGGCCAAATCCAAAAAGAAAAAGTAATGCCACCAGCACGCACGCCTCAAACAACACCAGCGCCCACTGATACCCCCAGCGGTCGCGCAACATGTATTCGATCGTGACGGCGGGCGAGCTGATCAGGACGCCCAGTTGATAAACGAATCCTGGAAACAGGCTACGAATTGCAGGCGGCGAGAGTTCATTCAAATGCGCCGGGATCACGCCGAAGGCTCCCTGCACGCCAAACTGCATCAGCACAGAGCCAGCCAGCAACACGGCAAAGCCCGCGCCAAAGGCCCACGCCGGCAGTGCCAGCGTGGCCAGGCCCAGCGCAAACAGAATGCCTGCACGTCGGCCCATCCGCTCCGACAATGCTCCGATGCAAAGCGCGCCCACAATCGCGCTACCGTTGTACACAATCGCCAGCGTAGAAATCGTCGCATTGGAAAAGTGATGCACCGACTTCAAAAAGTCAGGATACAAATCCTGCGTGCCATGGGAGAGGCACGACATAACCGCCATAACAGCAAGGAAGTAAAAAAATCCGCCGCGGTTTTGATACAACACGCGCACAATCTGTTTCCAGCCGGGCAGTCTGTGCAGCGTCCAAGCCTCCGGCTCTGCAATCTGCAAGGACAACACGGCAATCACTACAGCCAAGGCCACGCCGCAGAAGAACAGTGCGCGCCAGCCGAAGTGTGGCTCCACGGTGCGCATGGCCACTGCGGCCAGCAGATAACCCAGCGGATACCCGGCCTGCAGAATTCCAGAAACCACGCCGCGCCTGTGTGCAGGCGTACTTTCCATCACCAACGCTGCGCCCACGCCCCAGTACCCACCCATGCCAATTCCATACAGCGCGCGCAGCAGCAGAAACACGGTATAGTTCGGCGCAAATGGTGTGAACGCGGAGATCAAACAGAAGTACAGCACGCAGGACACCAGTGGAGCGCGGCGTCCACGCCGGTCGGCCCACAGCCCCAGCAAAAATCCACCCAGCGGACGCATAGCCAGCGTCACCGTCAGCGAAACGACAATCGCGCGTTTGCCCACGTGGAAGTGCGCCGCCAGCACATCCACAAGAAACACGAGCACAAAAAAATCAAAGGCGTCCAACACCCAACCAAGGATGCCTGCTGTGGCGGCGCAGCCCCAGCGTGCTGGCTGTGGCGTTGGCACATCCTGCGTCAGCTCTATTGGCATGGGGCTTCGTCCTCGATTACAAAGATGGCAACATGCTCCACAGCACGTGGAATCGCCAGTGCGCCGCAATATCCGGGGATGCAGCCGATGTCCAACAGATTCCAACTCTCCACGCGCAACTCTGGCAACTCCGATGCAAGCAAAGCTGCGGGCGCATCGGGTAGCAAGGAGACGCTGAACGCACGCAGCGGCAAAGCCAGCCCAACACCAATGGCCTTCAGCAATGCTTCCTTGCGCGTCCAGGCGTGAAAGCAACCGCGCAGCCACGCTTCACCCGTGAGCGTTGCCAGCGCCTTCTGCTCTGCTTCGGAAAAATACCGCTGCGGCAATTCTGGCTCAAAGGAGCGAATCGCCTCGATGTCGATGCCGATCTCGTGTCCATGCACGATGGCAGCTGCGGCCCAGTCCTGACTGTGCGACAGGCTGAAGTGCATCGATGAAGATTGCAGCTGTGGTTTCTGGCCTGCACCTGTGCTGGCAAATTGCAGTGCTTCCGGCTGGGCCGCTGTGCAGACTGCCAGCCAGCGGCGCAATCCAGCATGCGCCGCAACAAAACGCTCCCTGTGTACGGGCCGCACAAACCGCTCCGCGCGGCGCTGCTCCTCTGCGTCAAGTATTTGCCAGTCTTGTTCGGATGGTTTTGCGCTCACCGGCCATAAGATGACCTGCGCATGACCGGCAGCCGTGGGCGTTGAGCGTGCCAGCTCCAATGCCTCTGGCCAGCCACGCACGTGGAGCAACTCTGTTTGCATAAAGGCAGACTCTGCCAGCCTATGCAATTCGAGGATGGATGCGCAAGAGAAACGCGCAGATGCCATACCAGCCATCTGCGCGTTTGAGTCCACTTGCAGCCCGATCTACTGCGTCTGCACCAAGTCCGCCGCGCCCGGCTCCGTGGGAGCCAAATGCGTATGCAGGTGCCAGGGCACGCTCTCCTCTGCGTTCAAAGGATGCGTGTGTAGATAGGCAATCGCTGGCTGAATCGCCATGGGATCAATCTTCTCCTCGGCAAAGAGCGCAGACTCCTGCGCCGACTTCTGCTTCTCTCCCAAACGGCGGTAGAGGATCGCCAAGTTGTAGTGCGCGGCCAGATCATCCGGGTCCAGCGCCTGTACGGCTTGGTACTCTTTGCAGGCGGCCAGGTAATCGTGCTTCTGGTACTCCGCGTGGCCTAACTCTTCCAGAGCCGCGCGCGATTGCGGAGCCTGCTGCACCACCGATTGCAAGTCGGCAATGGCTGCATCCAGATTGCCTTGCTTCTCCTCAACCAACGCCAGATAGTACAGCGCGCGTGGATTGCCCGGATGCAATTGCAGCGACTTCTCCAGATTCGAGCGGGCCGATGCGTACTTCTCCCAGGGAATCTCCGCTACGGCCACGTTGGTGTAAGCGTCCGGATAGTCCGGGCGCAGCGTGGCCACATGTTCGAAGGCCTCGGTGGCGTCGGCATATTGCAGATCATCCAGCAGCGTGATGCCGTAATTGTTCCAGCGCATCCACGTTGGGTTGTCCTTGGGATTGGGAGCCTCCGGCACATTGGATCCAATCTGCAATGTGCGCACACGCTCCGCCATGCGCACCACTGGATACGGCGGGTGATGCTGGCCCAGCACGAAATCCAAATAATCTTGGCGGAAGTGTCGATAGTTCACGCGCGCCGTCACCGTCAACGGACCTCGCGCATCCGGCGGCACGTGGAACTGGTACCGTACCAGCGTCGAGCGTCCGCTCTGGACAGTCACATCGTAGGCAACGCTGCGCCGCGCCCACACCTCATGCTGATCGAGATAATGCCCATCCTTGTCGATCATGCGATTGGTAAAGCTGTGCGCGCGCGGATCGAGCTGGCCATTCGGCTGCAAGTAGCCGCTGTGCGCCAACACCTTGCCGCTGGCGTCCTGCACCAGAAATTCCACCCAGGCCTCGAAGAAGTCGCGCTGCTCTGGGATCAACGAGTGCCCGATCATTTTGTTCTGGATGACCACGCGCGCCTCCACCGTTGCGCCCGGCTCCAAGGTGTACGCCACTGTGCCCAGCGGAGCGATCAGTGCGGGCTGGCCCGCAATCCGCAGAGCAAACACATCCACGTTCAAGCGGTCATCCTGCAAAAACTGCTCCGTCTTTTTCGTCTGCTGATCGTAGTGGTAATACGTGGGGATGGCCGTGTTGCCTGCCGTCCAACGGTGGCTGGCGATCTTGCCCTGCTTGGCACCATAGTCCGGGTCCACCAGCGGAACCTGTTTCATGTGGCAGTTCTGACAGGTCTGGTAATCCTTGGTGTAAAACGTAAGCGGATTCCGGTGCGAGAACGAAGTGTTCTGCCACTCGTCAAAAACCGTGAAGGCGCGCAGCCACTTGTAGTCATCTTCCATGCGGGGCAGTGCAGCTTTGTGGCAGCTCGCGCAATACTCCGGCGACTTATAAAAGTCCTTCATCACCGCTTTTGCGTGCCGGTCTGGATGCGCCAGAATCTCGTCAAAACTCACCTGCCCCGGAATCGGCTGGCCTTGGGCATCCAGCATCACAGCAGGAATGCCCATCACGTACGACCCCGTTCCATACGTCGGCTGCAACTTGGCGATCGAATGACAGACCATGCAGGTGACGCCATCCTTATCAAAAGGCCGCTTCGCGTGCGAATCCGGCGTGAGTACGCCGGAAAACAATGCGATGGGATTGTGGCAGCCCTCGCAATGGCGCGAATACTGAATCCCTTTGCTTTGAATCAGCAGGTTGACATTCTTGATGTAGAACGGCTCGCGGAAGGCATTGGCATGGGCGCTCTGCCGCCACTGGTGATAGGCGTCCTGATGGCAATGCGCGCAGTACTCCGCCGTGGGGAAGGCTCCGGGCTGGATAAAATCATTGCCCACAATCTGTGCATTGCTGGGCCAAAAGGGATGCTCCGCTCCAAAGCGAAAGTCATACGTCTTGCGCACGGTGGCGGCATACGCTGCGCGCTGCGTGGCGAAGTCGCCATCTGCATGAGCCGTCTTGACACCGCGCGCCATCCACACTGTCAACGAGGCCGCAACGCACAGGAAGGCAACCACTGCCACGCGAAGTGTCCGAATCCGGGAAACATGTATTTGCTTCATGGTTGTCTCTCCGCTATCGTTCAGCGGCCTACTTGGCCGCACGCATCTTGCGACGCGCCTTCTTCGGCGCATGTTTGTCATATACGCTGGGCACTACGCCCTTGCCTTCTTCCACCATGAAGTAGCGGTCCGTGGATGGCAGCTTGACCTGCTCCGTTTGTCCATCCGGCCAGTGGATTTCGATCGCGTCAATCTTCGTGCTCTGTCCCAGGCCAAAGTGCACACGCTGATCATTGGAGGAGGCAAAACTGCCGCCGCTCAATACATCCCCGCGCTGGCGCATTCCGCCCGCAGTCAAATAAACCGTTGCGCCCACAGCATCGCGCGGGCTTTTTCCAGTTCCAACTAATTGCAGGCCTACCCAGTGGTTGTTATCGTCGTTCACATTGCGCAAGAGCGCGGGCGCGCCATCCAACTGGTTGATAACCACATCGATCTTTCCGTCATTAAACAAGTCGCCGAAGGCTGCGCCACGGCCTTCATAGGTTTCAGCCAGCGCGGTTCCCTTCACCGCAGGCATCGTTTCAAATTTCTTGCCTTCCAAATTGCGAAACAACAATGGCCGCTGCGCAAATGTGGTGCCCCAATTGTTTTGATCGACCTGAGGATAGACATGGCCGTTGGCGACAAAGATGTCCTTCCATCCGTCATTGTCAAAGTCCAGAAAGCCGTTGCCCCAACCAAGAAACGGAATTGTGACATCGGCAATGCCTAGCGGATAGCTGACGTCGGTAAAGTTTGCGTCCCCATCGTTGCGGTAGAGCGGATTGTAGTCGTCAGAAAATGTCGTGTTGTAAATGTCGATCAGGCCATTGTTGCGATAGTCGCCCACGCCAATGCCCATCGAGGCTGTCTCACGGCCCATTTCATTCAGCGCATAACCAGAGCTGTAGCTGTCATCTTCAAATGTGCCGTCCCCCTTATTGATATAGAGGTAGTTCGGCGTGGAGTCGTCGGCGACCAACAGGTCTGGCTTGCCATCGTTGTTGACGTCCACGAAGAGCGAAGTCAGACCGTAATAATGATTGGGGTCATCCACTCCCGCCTTCACACTCGTATCCGTAAAAGTACCGTCCCCGTTGTTATGGAAGAGATGATCGCCCTCGCCCTGCAAGCCGCGCGGACCACACATCACATTCACACCGCGAAAGGCACAGCTTTGCAGTGCATTGCCCGCAGCGCCGGGGTCGGGTGGATGTGCAATGTCGTAGTGAACATAGCCCGGCACAAACAGATCCAGCAATCCATCGCCGTCGTAGTCGCCCCAGGTCGCGCCCGTCGACCAGTTGCCCAGCGTCACGCCCGCCTTTTCCGCCACGTCCGTAAATGTGCCGTCGTGGTTGTTGTGGTACAAGCGATTCTTGCCAAAGTTGGAAACATAGATGTCCGGCCAGCCATCATTGTCGAAATCCGCAATGGCCACGCCGATGCCCCAGCGGTCATTGGTGACGCCTGCCTTCGCAGCTACATCCGTAAACGTGCCGTCGTGATTATTGTGGAAGAGCGCCGCGTGCGGCGGTGTCGTCTTGCCCGTCAACGCGTCATAGGTTGAGCCATTGACGATGTAAATGTCCAACCAGCCGTCGTTGTCATAATCAATCAGCCCCACCCCGGATCCATTCGCCTCAATAATGTAGCGCTTCTGCGGCGTGCCAATGACATGCTGCCACTTGGCCAGACCCGCTTGTGCGGCAATGTTTTGGAACACGATGGGGCCAGAATCGACATAGCCGCCGGCAGTAATGGGGCGCTTGTCTGCATCGAGCACCGGCGCATAATTGCCCGCCGTAGCCACGCCGCCACCAACTGGCTGCGGTTCTGTCTTTGCGGCAGCAGGCGCTGGCGCGGCCATGCCCGCAGTATTTTGCGCAGGGAGAACACGCCCCTGCGCTAGAAAAACAACCGCGCACAGACTCGTAAGAACACGCGCTCTGGAAAAGAAGAATCCTGAAAAATTCTTGGGCATACCGGTCGCACATCCAAACTGCAAAGGATTTTCGAAGCTCGATTGTGCCCAAGTGTACTATTCAGAAATTAGGTATGTCTCCATCGAAAGTTGGAGATTGTGATTCTTTTCACACTGTGCTGCCGCTCAGCGCCTCGTCGGTGACCAGATCCGCACCATCGCCTGTCATTCGCTCCAGCACCGTCTTTAGCAACACATACAGCACGGGGATAAAGAAAAGGTTCAGCACTGTGGACAGCAACATACCACCCACAATGGTCGTGCCCACGGAGTGTCGGCCGAGTTGTCCAGCTCCGTTGGCGAAGACCAAGGGCAGCACGCCAAGAATAAACGCAAACGATGTCATCAGAATTGGACGCAACCGCAACTCTGCCGCTTCCATGGCCGCGTCGGCAATCGTGCGCCCCTGCTTCCGCAACTGTTCAGCAAACTCGACGATCAGAATCGCATTCTTCGCCGCCAGACCAATCAGCATGACCAAACCGATCTGGCAATATACGTCATCCGGCAATCCGCGCAGCGACTGCGCTGAAAGCGCTCCCAGCACGGCCATCGGCACCGAAAGCAGAATAATGAACGGCAGCACGAAACTCTCGTAGAGCGCGGCCAGCGTCAGATATACCACCAGAACGCCCAGCCCGAAAATGATCGTAGCCTTGCCGCTGGATTCGATTTCTTCCAGCGCCAAACCCGACCACGAGTACGTCATGCCCTGCATCATGTACTGATGCGCCAGATCCGTCATCGCACGCAGCCCTTGGCTGGAACTGACGCCCGGCGCGGCTGAGCCAACAATCTCCGCCGAGCGGAACAAGTTGTAATGGCTAATCACCTGCGGAGCTGCCGCCTGGTGCATCGTCACCAGATTATCAAGCGGAATCATCTGGTTATTGCCAGAGCGCACATAGAACTGGCGCATATCCTGCTGCGTGCGACGGAAATCACGGTCGGCCTGCACATAGACGCGATAGGAACGATTGTTGAAGTTGAAGTCGTTCACATACTCCGACCCCATGTAAACCTGCAGTGCATCGGTGATCTGGTTGAGCGGGACATCCATCGCCTTGGCCTTTTCCCGGTCAATCTCCACCTGCACCAGAGGATCGTTCGCAGTAAAGCTGGTGAAGAGTCCGCGCAAATCCTTGCGCTGACGACTGCCCGCAACAATCTGGTGCGCCACGCGATCCAAATCGCCGAGCGTATTGCGACCTGTGTCCTGCAACTCAAATTGAAAACCGCCAAAGCTGCCAATGCCTTGAATGGCGGGTGGCTCAAAGGCGATGATCAGTCCCCCGGGAATCATGAATAACCGCGGCTGCACGCGCGCCACAACAGATGCAGCGGAGTGCGCCGCACCGGGGCGATCTTCAAACGGCTTGAGCGCGACAAAGATCAATCCGTAATTCGGTGCATTGCCAGAAAAGCTAAATCCAGAAACCGCAAATGCTCCTTCGACCTCGGGCACCGTGCCCAACACCTTGACGGCCTGATCGGCCAGGTTGGCAGTGTAGGACAAAGAAGCTCCCTGCGGCGCTTGCACCTGCATAATGATGTAGCCTTGATCCTCTTGCGGCACAAAGGCCGTGGGCACGTGTTGATACATGTAGACCGTGGCCACCAGCCCGCCGACAAAGAGCGCCAGCATCGCATACCGCCAGCGCAACACCACATGAATCGTGCTGGCATAGGCGCTGGCCAAGCCCTTGATGCTGCGATCGACAGCGGCCAGCAGTCCGTGGTGCATCTCCTCACGACGCAGGAACAACGCTGCTAGCGCAGGCGAAAGCGTCAGCGCGTTGAAGGTGGAAATCGCAATGGAAAATGCAATGGTCAACGAAAACTGTTTGTAGAGAATGCCCGTGGTTCCCGGGAAAAAGGAGACCGGAACAAAAACGGCAATCAGCACGAGTGAGGTGGCAATCACCGCGCTGGTGACCTCGCGCATGGCAATCGAGGTTGCCTGCGCCGCATCGGCAATCCCTTCAGACAAATGCCGCTGCACATTCTCAATAACGACGATGGCGTCGTCCACCACCAATCCCGTGGCCAGCGTGATGCCAAAGAGCGTCAGGGAGTTGATGGAGAAATCAAAAATCTTAATGAATGCAAACGTTCCCACCAGCGAGACCGGAATCGTAATCGCGGGGATCAGGGTCGATCGCCAGTCCTGCAAAAAGAAAAAGATGACGATAATGACGATGCCAATCGCCTCGGCCAGCGTTTGCAGCACCTCGCGGATGGAAGCGCCGACAACCGTGGTCGTGTCAAAGGCCACGGCGTACTTCAACCCCGGCGGAAATTGCTTGGACAACTCCGCCAGCGCGGCTTTGGCGTTTCGGTCCACGTCCAGCGCATTGGCATTGCTCAACTGCTGAATGCCCACGCCGATCGCGTACATGCCGTCATACTTCAAATCACTCGCGTAGGTCTCCGCACCCAGCTCTGCGCGCCCTACATCCTTCAGCAACACGATCCCGTTGGGCGTGTTCTTCACAACAATGTTGTCAAATTGCTGCGGATCGCTGAGTCGTCCTTCCACATTGACGGAAATCTGATAGCTCTGCTTTGCGTTGGCCGGTGGCGCGCCCAACTGTCCAGCGGCCACCTGCACATTCTGCTCTTGCAGTGCGCTAACCACATCGGTTGCCGTCAGGTTGCGTGCAGCCAAACGCACCGGGTCCAGCCAGATGCGCATGGCGTATTTGCGCTCGCCAAAAATGATGACATCCCCGACGCCATCCACGCGCTTCAGCGCGTCTTTGACGTAAAGATCCACATAGTTACTGATGAACTGATTGCTGTACTGGCCATGGTCCGCATAAAAACCAGCAGCGAAAACAAAGTTACTGTTGGCCTTGGTGATGCTGATGCCAGTATTGATGACCTCTTGCGGCAGCCGACCCTGCGCGCTGGCCACGCGGTTCTGCACATCCACCGCCGCGATATTCAGGTCATAGCCGGTTTTAAAAGTGATCGTGATCTGGCTGGTACCGTCGTTGCCGCTGGTGGAGGTCATGTAGCGCATGCCCTCAACGCCGTTGATCTGCTCCTCCAGCGGAATCGTTACCGCCGACTCCACCACTTGCGCATTCGCGCCCACATAGTTGGCTGCGACCACCACCTGTGGCGGAGCCAGTTGCGGATACAGCGAGATGGGCAGGCTCGGAATGACCACTGCGCCAGCCAACACGATCAGCAGCGCACAAACGGTGGCAAAGACCGGCCTGCGAATGAAGAAGTCAACGAACACTGCGTAGATCCTTTCCAAAAACCAGCGACTAGCTGTCAGCTCTTAGCGATTCGTCGTGGATTTTCGCCACGGATCGCGCCATCCATTTCCTAACAAGTTCAGCAATACGCGCAGCAGCTACGGCAGCGGCTGCACCGGCATCCCATCCGCCAGGAACTGCGTGCCGGAAAGAATTACGCGGTCGCCGGGATGCAAACCATCCTTCACCTCATACGCATTGTTGCTGGCATCGCCCAGCACTAACGCACGTTGGTGAGCGATGAATCCCCCTTGGGATGGCTCGGCCACGTACACAAACGGCTGCCCACCCACGCGAATCACTGCGAGCACCGGCACGGTCGGCGCACTGGCCGTGGCCCAGACCACACGCGCGCGCACCATCTGCGCATTGCGCAGTACGTCGCGGGAAACATGCACCTCGGCCTTGGCCAGAATGCCTTGCAGTTGGTTGTCCACTTGCGGAGAAACAAAGCTGATCGTGGAGTGGTCGAGCACATTGCCCTGCTCATCGGTCAACTCCACGGGCAGCCCAACGCGAATGCGCGCAGCCCGCTCCGCCGGTATATATATGTAGGCCTCAAGCTGCTGGTTCTCGTCCACCGTCGTCAGCACGGTGCTGGAACTCACATAGTCCCCCACATGCACCGGAATATCGCCCACCACGCCCGCAAACGGAGCAGTGATGTGGTAGTAGGCCAGTTGCTGTTGCGCAGATTTACGCGCGGCCACGGCTGCCTCATAATCTGCCTTGGCATTGCGGTAGGCCTGGTCGGCCTGCTGCATCGCATCCTGGCTAATGATGCCTGCAGCAAACAACTTGCGCTGGCGCTCCTCATTGCTCTGGTTGTACTGGTAGACGGCCAACTTCTGCTGTTCCGTCGATGCCTGTTGATCCACAATCGCCTGCTGCTGGCGCGGGTCGATCTCCATCAGCTTCTGCCCCGCCTGCACCTGGTCCCCAGAGTGAACATAGATCTGGGTTAAGTTGCCGCTGACCTGCGGCTGCATCGTCGCCGAGCGACGCGACTTGATCGTGGCCACGTAGGTGTCCGCCTCCGGCACCTTTTGCAGCACCACCGCTTCCACCTTTACGGGCATGGCGGCCATGTGCGCCTGTGGAGCTGCCGCAGGGGCACTCGAACATGCCGTCGTCCACAGCCCCAGCACCACCAACAGCGCAGGCTGGATGATTTGCGTTGCCGTCCAATGTTTCAATCCTTACTCCTTCGTCATGGTTCCAACAGCCCAAGCTGTCTTTTATGTCTTTGGGGATGTCCTGGAGATGTCTCTGCGGATCCGATGCGCTCCGATCCGTTTTGGATTCAAAAGTTTGCTTCCCCCGATGACCGCAGATTGCCTTTGCGGCCTGCTGCCGATACCGGCTGGGAATCTCCGCGATCTTGTCTAGAATACGCAAGACGAAGGAGCGCGGTTCCGCTAGGATGGCTTGCCTGCGCAAAACAAGCGCAGCTCGAGCTGCGTTTGTAATAGTTTCGCAGCAATTGCATTTCTATCAGTGCAGGCTCGCATATTATGGACACAAAACTAACCCGACCAATACAACGATTGTTGGCTGCCCTCACTGTATTCTTGCTATCGGCAGTTTCGGCCAAGGCAGCATCGCCGACGGCCGCGCCGCTGACCCTGTCCGACGCCATTGCCATTGCTTTGCAGCACGGGCAGCAGCACCAGCTTGCCCAAGACGAAACCCGCCTTACCCAAGCTGAGGTACAACGGACGCAGGCTGCGCTGTATCCACAAATTTCCTTTACGGAAGCAGCCCTGCTCGGAGACGATCCTGTCTATGTCTTCGGCTCCCACTTGCGCCAAGCCCGTTTTACAACTGCGGACTTCGCACTGCCCGCTCTGAACCAGCCGAACGCCGTGGACAACTTCACCACCCGGCTGAGCGGCAACTGGGTTGTATTTGATTCCTTCGCCAGCATCGAGCACATCCATCAGGCGCGCGCACGGCAGGCCGCCACACAAAAGGCGCTCGCACGTACCGATCAGGAATTAATCGCACACACCATCGCCGCTTATACGAACTGGGTTTTGGCGCGGAAGCTGGAGTCCATGGCACAACAGACCGTAAACACAGCCGCCGCCCTGGCGCAAAGTAGTGAGACGCGCCTGCAGGCAGGAACCACCGTGGCCGCCGATGCCATGGCTGCCAATGTTAACTTGGCGATGCGGCAACAGGCCTGGCTGGACGCACAGAGTCAGACTGAAATCGCGCGCGCGCAATTGGAGGCAATCCTCGGCGTGGATTTACCCGCCACGCAGCTGCCGGTCGCCGATCTGGCCGCGCCCTCACTTCCTCTGCCCTCGCTGCAACAGGCCGAAGAACAAGCGCTGCAACACCGCACGGACATGCAGGCTGCCACCTTAGCTCTGGCCTCCCAAACCTTCGGCGTGCGCGGAGCCAAGGCGGGCTTTGGCCCCAGCATTCACGTCTTCGGAGACTACGAGGCCGATAATCCCTCGCTCGTATCGGGAGGCAACACCAACTGGATGATTGGAGCTGAGTTGCGCATCAATCTATTTGACCGCACGCGCGCTGCAGAACTTGCCGCAGCCAACGCAGAGAAAAGTCTTGCGATGGATCAACAACGCTCCCTGCACACAGACGTTCTGTTGGAAGTGCGTCAGGCATATTTCTCCGCAATGGCCGCGGAGAAGATGCTTGCCGTTGCACAAGGCGCCATCGCGCAGTCGCAAGAAAGCCTGCGCATCACGCAAAACCGTTACGATGCCGGCCTGACCACCATCACAGAACTTTTGCGCGCGGAAGATGCAGCCCGCCTCAGTCGTATCAATTATTGGCAAGCCGTCGCACATTCCCTGACGGCTCGGACAACGCTGGATCTGGCAACGGGAGCGTTAACGACACAATCCCCAGTGGTGACACAATGAATAAGAATTTTTCTCGCTTCCATCTTTTCTCCTCGTCGGGAGTTTTCTTGTTGAGCGCGGGCATGATCGCCTGCTCGCACAGCCCGGCACCCAACCCCACGGCTCCGCTCCTGCTGCACAGCGGCGACGTCGTTCAGGCGCAGGAAACCCCTGTCGCAGACGCGATCCAAGCCATCGGCACGGTTCAGGCGGTCGAACAGGCGCAACTGGCACCCCAGACATCGGGGACCATCCTTTCCATCTCCGTACACCAGGGCAGCCGCGTCCATGCTGGCCAGGTGCTTGCCCGTATCAATCCCGCTTTGCCTCAAGCCGGACTGCAAGCGGCACAAGCCAGCCTGTTGGCCGCACAAAACGCCAGTGAGGCCGCACAAAGCGAATACAGTCTGGCGACATCCACCCTGCAACGCTATCAACTCCTCCGCGAAAAGCAGTCGGTGAGCGCCCAGGAATTTGATGAAGTCCAGCAGCGCGCACAGGCGGCACAAGCCAATCTGCAGGCGGCCCACGCCGCTGAAGCCCAAGCCCGAGCCGCAGTTGCGCAAGCATCCACGCAGGCCTCCTACAGCCAGATCCGCGCTCCCTTTGACGGAATCATCACCGCGCGAATGGCCGATCCCGGTGCCCTGGCCACTCCAGGAGTGCCGCTGTTGGCCGAGGAAAGTACAAGTCAATATCGCCTGGAGGTCAACGTGGATGAGCACGATCTCACCTTCATCCACTTGGGATCGCCGGTGACGGTGTCCTTGGATCTGCCGCAGCTGCAGAAAATTTCGGGAACGATTTCTGAAATCAGCCCTGCAGCGGATGTGTCGAGTCGCAGCTTTATCGTAAAAATTTTGCTGCCCCAGAACCCCCTGCTGCGCAGTGGCCTGTATGGCAGCGCCAATTTTTCCCGTGGACAGCGCATGGCGCTATTGCTGCCCCAAAAATTTGTCATCCAAACGGAAAACTTATCGGAAATTTATGGGATCAGCAGCATGCATTCCGTCCAGCTTCGCTACATCACGCTCGGCCAGCAGCATGGAGATCGCGTGGAAGTTCTCTCGGGTCTCACCCCGGGCGAATTCGTCCTGCCAGCTTCCCTAGGCAGCCAGTGGGATGGAAAACAAGTTGAGGTGCTGCCATGAATCCAAAAACAGGAATCGCTGGACGCATCGCGCGCGCCGCGATTCATTCGCCGCTGACACCACTCTTTGTGCTTTTTTCCCTGATGGTGGGAGCCTTTGCCATCTGGAAAACGCCGCGCGAAGAGGAGCCACAAATTGTCGTCCCCATGTTGGACGTAATCGTCTCCATGCCCGGCTCTGAGCCGCAAGAGGTGGAACAGCGCATTAGCATTCCGCTCGAACGTCTCTTGCGACAGATTCCCAACGTCGAATACGTTTACTCGATTTCCCGCCCCGGCAGCAGCCTGCTGATTGTGCGCTTTCTGGTTGGATCGAGCCAGGAAAATGCCCTGGTGCAAACGTACAACAAGTTGTACGCCAACTTGGACCTTCTGCCTCCCGGCGTTGCTCCTCCGGTGATTCAGGCCCGCTCCATTGATGATGTTCCGATACTGGCGCTTACTTTGTGGGGGAAAAATTACAACGCCTACCAACTGCGTCATATTGCGGCAGCACTGAAAAATCAGGTAAAACAAACCGACAACGTATCAGAGGTCAACATTCTTGGCGGACAACGGCGGCAACTGCGTGTAGTCTTATCGCCGGAGAAATTGGCCGCGTATAACCTTAGCCCCGGTCAAATTTTTCGCACCTTGCAATCTGCCAACGCCCGCGCTCAGGCTGGCTCCTTTGCCAGCACGAATCAGCAATTTCTCGTCGACGCTGGGCGATTGCTTTCCAACGCCACCGATGTTCAAAATACCGTCGTCTCGGTCTATCAAGGCCATCCAGTTTTCCTGCGCGATGTGGCCAAAGCCGTTACCGATGGACCGGAAGAGCCAGCCAATTATGTGTTTTTTGCCAACGCGGCCGGAGCCAAAACCACCTTAGATGCACCCGTTGGCGTGGATATGCCCGCGGTCACCCTTACCGTTGCCAAACGGAAAGGAACCAACGCCACACTGGTTGCCAATCATGTATTGGAGCGCTTGCAACAATTGCGCGGCACTGTCATTCCCGAAGACGTCACCATTACAACCACGCGCAACTATGGAGAGACCGCGAAGGAAAAATCCGACGCACTGTTGGAACACCTGCTCCTGGCCATCCTCTCCGTCACGTTGCTGATCGCCGTTGCCCTCGGCTGGAGAGAGTCCGGGGTGGTGCTACTCACCATTCCCGTCACTCTGGCCTTCACGCTGGCTATTTTTTACTTCTATGGCTACACGCTGAATCGCGTCACACTCTTTGCGCTCATCTTCAGCATTGGCATCTTGGTCGATGACGCCATCGTGGTCGTGGAGAATATCGTGCGCCACTTCCGACTTCCCTCCTGCCAGGATCATTCCTTGTCAGAAGTTGCAGTCGGGGCCGTGGATGAGGTCGGCAATCCAACGATTTTGGCTACCTTTACCGTGGTTGCCTCGATCCTGCCGATGGCCTTTGTTCGCGGCCTGATGGGTCCCTACATGCGGCCCATCCCCGTTGGGGCCTCTGCCGCCATGCTGCTTTCTTTGCTGGTGGCCTTCGTGCTCGCGCCCTGGGCTTCCTTGCGCCTGCTGCACCACACTGCCAAGCACGCTGCGACACAACCAGCAGAGTCAGAGTGGATTGCGCGCCTCTATCGTCGCGGCATGCAGGCTTTGATCGTGAAGCCTCGGACGCGATACCTCTTCCTCGGCAGTGTGGTCCTGCTCTTGCTGCTCTCCGTTGCGCTCATTCCTCTGAAGCTTGTCAAAGTAAAAATGCTGCCCTTTGACAATAAAAATGAGTTCCAAGTGATCGTGAACATGCCGGATGGCAGCACGCTCGAACAGACCACGCGCCTGACGCAAACCTTGGGAGCGTATCTGGCGCAACAACCGGAAATCTTGAACTACCAAATCTATGCAGGCACCTCTGGCCCATACAACTTTAATGGGTTGGTGCGGCACTACTTTCTGCGGCAGCAGCCCAATCAAGCCGACATACAGGTCAACCTGTTGCCCAAAGAGCAGCGCAGCCTGCAAAGCCACGCCATTGCCCGGCGCATCCGGCCCGAACTGGACACGATCGCCGCACCCTTCGGAGCACGGATTGCCGTCAGCGAAGTGCCCCCCGGCCCTCCCGTTTTGCAAACACTCGTTGCCGAAATTTATGGCCCCGACATGCAGCAACAAACGCAGATCGCGCAGCAGGTGAAGCAAATCTTTCAGCAAACGCCCGGCGTCGTGGATGTGGATTGGTATGTCGAAGATCCCCAGACCCAATACGATCTGCGCGTTGACCCAACCAAAGCCGCACTGGCTGGCGTCGATGCAACTCAGGTCGCCAATACCCTCACGCTCGCACTCCACGGCATGGATGCCGGACTGCTTCACGTCCCCTCTGCGGTGGAAAGTATCCCCATCCACGTGCAACTGGATCGAGAAGATCGTTCCAGCATCGACCAACTGCAAAACATAAAACTGCCCACCGCCAACGGCGGACAAGTATCGCTTAGCGAAGTGACGCAGCTCCAGAAAACCACGCTCCAGCCCAGCATTTATCGCAAGAACATGCGCCGCGTGATCTATGTGACCGGGGACATGGCAGGCGGTGCGGAAAGTCCCGTCTACGCAATTTTGAAAATGAATCGCGCCTTGGATCAACTGCACCTGCCCCAGGGATACAAATTGGAGCGCTACAACGCCGTCCAGCCTGATTCCACACTCCACTACGCAATGAAGTGGGATGGAGAGTGGCAGGTTACGATCGAGGTCTTCCGCGACTTGGGCATCGCTTTCCTTGGATCCCTGCTCTTGATTTATGTCCTTGTGGTCGGTTGGTTCCGCTCTTTCCTGGCACCGCTGCTCATCATGGCCCCGATTCCTCTAACGCTCATCGGCATCCTGCCTGCCCACGCACTTACCGGTGCCTTTTTTACGGCAACTTCGATGATTGGCTTCATCGCTGGCGCAGGCATCATCGTGCGCAATTCCATCATCCTCGTTGACTTCATTGGACAGCGCCGCGAGGAGGGACTGCCGCTGGCCGAGGCGGTCATCGACGCCGGTGCCGTGCGCCTACGTCCAATTTTGCTTACGGCTGCGGCTGTCATTTTGGGAGCGAGTGCAATTTTGTCGGATCCCATCTTTCAGGGGCTGGCTCTATCTCTCATGGCGGGTGGAGTTGCATCCACACTCTTGTCTTGCGTCACGGTGCCGCTGCTTTATTACATGGTCGAAAAACGCACACACGACGCAAACACTCTTGCCCTGGCGCACGCCGTTGCCTGTGCTCCCGACACCCTATCTAAGGAGGAAAAGCAATGAACGCTGAACGTACACTACGCTTGCTTGCTGGATTCATGGTGCTGCTAACCCTGTCCCTCGGCTTTTGGTGGAACCACTATTTCTACCTGGGCACGGCGTTGGTTGGCTTCAATCTTTTGCAATCGGCTTTCACAAACTGGTGCCCGGCAATGTGGCTTTTGCAGAAATTCGGCCAAAACTAGCGAGCGAAGAACACTCGTAAATCCAACCATCGCCGGATTTTGGCTGCGGCTTTACACCCCATTCTCCTCCAGAATCCGGTTGACGCGCCTTGCCCGCAAACGCTACCATGGCGGTATGCGTACCCGCTCCACCATGGCCAAGATGTGTTGCATGTGCCTCCAGTCCATGCTGCGCCGGGCCTCTGTGTGAGCCGCTGATTCAAGCACCAAAAAGCCAGTTCACCCGAACAACCCCATCGCAGCAAAAATGCCGATGCGGGTTTTTCTTTTTTTAGGCCAACAAGATGTACGGCGGCAGCCAGGCCGCCAGATTTTCCGCAAAGATTCGAGGATGACCGATGAGTGAAGCACCCACAACTCCTGCCGTAAAAGAAACCAAGGCCCAGAAGGCTGAGCGACTGAAGCGCGAAAAAAATCCCTGGCAGGCGCTGGAAGAAATCCGCGCCTTTGCCCGCGCCGGGCGCTCCAGCGTGCCCGAGGAGTGGAGCACTTACTTCCGCTGGTGGGGCGTTTACACGCAGGGCGATGGCCTCGGCGTCACTGGCGGCGTGGGTGGCGAAGGCAAGTCCACCGAATTTTTCATGATGCGCGTCGGCCTGCCCAACGGCATTCTCAGCTCCGCGCAGGCGCGCGTGCTGGCGCAGATCGCCAAGCAACACGGACGCAATCTGGCCGACATCACCGTGCGCCAGAACATCCAATACCACTGGCTCACCATTCAATCGCTGCCAGAGATCATCGACACACTCGGCACCGTGGGCCTGTCCTCCAAGGGAGCCTGCGGCGACGTGGTGCGTAACGTCACCGGCTGCCCGCTGGCGGGCCTGGCTGCGGACGAGATCATCGACGCTTCGCCTCTGGCGCTCGACATCTCGCGCCTGCTCTCCGGCAATCCTGACTTTTACAATCTGCCACGCAAGTTCAAAATCTCCGTCACCGGCTGCCCGCTGTGGTGCTCGTATCCAGAGATCAACGAAATCGGCCTGACGGCTGTGCACCGAGGCAGTGAAATCGGCTACGCGCTGCGCGTCGGCGGCGGCCTGTCCACTGCGCCCCATCTTGGCGTCAAGCTGAACGCCTTCATCCGTCAGGATCAGGCGATCGACGCCATGCGCGCCGTGGCGCAACTCTTCAACGATCAACAAGTGCTGCGCGAAAGCCGCGACCGCGCCCGCATGAAGTATCTCTTTCTGCGCGAAGGTTGGGACGCGGAACGCTTCTTGAATGAACTGCACGCGCGCATGGCCTACCGGCTGGACTCCGCCGACGGCACCACGGAACACGTCCCGGACGATGTGCTGCGCGACCACGTCGGCATTCACGCGCAAAAGCAGGAGGGCCTGCACTACGTCGGCGCATCCGTGCTCGGTGGACGCTTGAGTGGCGAGCAGCTGGAGGCCGCAGCCGAGTTGGCCGAGCGCTTCGGCAACGGCAGCCTGCGCACAACCATCATGCAGAATCTCGTCTTCGTCAACATTCCCAAGGCGCGCTCCGCGGAGCTGGCCCGCGAGCTGCAACAGATCGGCCTGCACGTCGACGGCAGCTTCTTCCGCCGCGGCACCATCGCCTGCACCGGCACAGAGTATTGCAAGCTGGCCCTGACCGAGACCAAGGGCTTTGCGCGCTGGCTGGTCGATGAGATGGAGACTCGCTTGCCAGAATTTGACCAGCAGTTGAAGCTCAACGTCACCGGCTGCACCAACAGTTGCGGCCAGCACTGGATCGCCGACATTGGCATCGTCGGCAAAAAAATCAAGCATGAAGGCAAGATGGTCGACGCCTACTACTTCTGTCTGGGCGGAGCATTAGGCGAACACGCAGGCATCGCGCGCACGCTGGGCTACCGCTGCCCGGCCACGCAGATTCCTGACGCCATCGAGCGCCTGCTGCGCAGCTATCTGCGCCAGCGGAAGCCCGGAGAAAATCTGCGCGCCTACTTCGCTCGTAACAGCAATGAGGAACTGCACGCGCAACTGGAAGGCAAAGAAGTGGCTGCAACAGCACCAGCACTGGCTGCGGAATAAGCGGCTGCATTTTCTGCGGAGAACGAATCCATGACCGTGGCACGCAAGGGCGTGGTGTATCTGGTGGGTGCCGGGCCGGGCGATCCCGAACTGCTGACGCTGCGCGCCCTGCGCCTGCTGGAAAGCGCCGACGCCGTGCTGCATGACGGCTTGGTGCCGCAGGCGATTCTTAACCTCATTCCACCCAGCGCACAGCTAACCAACGTTGAAAAACGCTGTGGGCAAAAACGCATCACGCAGGCGGAAATTCACGCGTTGATGATCGACGCAGCGCGCGCCGGCCACAGCGTTGTTCGCCTCAAGAGCGGCGACCCACTCGTCTTTGGCCGCGCCGCAGAGGAAATCGAAGCGCTCCGTGCCGCTCAGGTTCCCTTTGAAGTGGTTCCCGGCATCACGGCTGGCTTTGCCGCTGCGGCCTCCTTGCAGGCTTCGCTCACCGACCGCCGCTCGGCATCGAAGATCATCTTCGTCACCGGCCAGCAGGCCACGCATCATATTCAGGAGCAGAGCGCGAGCCACGAGCAGGACACCACCGTCTGGCACGGCCCGCTGCCAGAGGATGCAACGCTGATCGTCTACATGCCGGGGCGCAGCTACAAAACGCTGGCGGAGAATCTGCTGCGCGAAGGCTTGAGCGACGCCACGCCCTGCATCGCCGTCTCGCGTGCCTGCCAGCCAGACCAGCAAATACGCGCCTGCCGGTTGGATGCGTTGGCCACGCTCGAACCCGGCCCGGCGCCCACACTGGTCTTGATCGGCCTTCCCCTCGCCAAAGCCACGGCACGCGCCGCCGCTCTGGCCCTCGCCACGCAAAATCGATAGCCGCTGCGATTCCGGCAACTCCGCCGGACACTCCAACGGAGTTATCCCATGGAATGCGCGCAGAATACGGACTCCGTTGCCATCCCAAATTCAGATACACGTCCGGATATTTTTTTGATGTGACTTCTGTGAGGGAGAGAACGACCTAGAGAAGCTAGGCGATTTTGGCTGCCCCCCAGGGATTCGAACCCCGATAGGCTGCTCCAGAGGCAGCTGTCCTACCATTGAACGAGAGGGCAGTAGGCGAGATGGGCACGCAGTACTCAGCGCGCGGCCATCTATGACTATATTTCTCCAGCGCGC
>DAHWKP010000023.1:0-39132 GCA_027343585.1 Acidobacteriaceae bacterium | reverse complement strand
AGCAGGTGGCAACGCCGGTCCGCCAAAGCGCGCCACAACATCTTCAAATTTGTGGCTTCCATGCGTGGGATTGATGAGATAGGAGTACAGCATCAAATCATCGCGCGCACCGGCCAGAGAAATTCCCAGTGGCTCCAGTGTGCGCATCGTTTGCTTCAGATCGTGCACGCTCTTCGGCAGAGTCGCGTCTTCCAGCGCAGCGCGCACATCCGCATCCTGCGCGGAGACGCGCAGCGCGACGAGATCGTGCGATTTCTCAGTTGCGCACCCAGTTGCGCACGCGGACAGCCCCAGCCAGAGCATGGCCACCTGTGCCGTGGATTCAGTGCGCTCCATGGCATCCAGCAGTGAAAGCGTCTCCGGTTGCGCGGCTGTTTCCGCCGCGTCTTCCGGCTCGCTGTTGGTTGCTGCTGCGCCTGCGCAGGCGACGGCCAACCCAGATGTGCGTGCGCTGGTCAGCAAAGAGGCAATCTGCTCACGGGTTGGTTCCAGCAGAATTTTGACCGCAGCCTGGGGCGTCGGCGTGCCCGCGCTTTGCGCCTGCGCCCCCAGCTCTTTCAGCATGGAGGTGAACTCTAACTCCGCAAACAAGGCGCGGCAGGCTTCAACGTCGGGCGGCTGCGTGCGCATCGGCTCCAACTCCAGCGGCATGGGAACGCTGGTGTGAATCGTTACCAGTTCTTTGCTCAGCAAAATTGTCTCGCGGTTATTTTCCAGCGACTCGCGGTAGCTTTTGCGCTTGACTTCGCTGGCGCGCTCCAACACGCCTTCCACGCTGCCGAATTGCTGGATCAGCTCCACTGAACCTTTGTCGCCGATGCCCGGTGCGCCGGGAACATTGTCGATGGCATCGCCACGCAGTGCCATCACATCCACGACTTGCTCTGGGGCAACGCCCAGCACCGACTCGACGCCTGCGCGGTCGAGCACAAGATTATCTTTCGCAGGATTCAAAATGCGCACGCGATCATTGACAAGCTGCATCATGTCCTTGTCACTGGAGACGACAAAGACCGGGTGCCCGGCCTGCGCGGCCTGCTGCGCCAGCGTGCCGATCACGTCATCGGCTTCATAGCCTTCGTAGTGCAGCATGGGAATGCGCAAGGCCTCCAACGCGCGGCGGATGTAGGGAATCTGCTGTGCCAAGTCTTCTGGCATGGCCTCGCGGTTGGCTTTGTATCCGGCGTACTCGACCAGCTCAAAACTCTGCGTTTTGCTGTTGTACTTGCGAATGGAGGTCAGGCCTTTGGCCTGCTCGTCACGCAGCAGCGGAGCACTAACATCAAAAACGGCGGCCAGATATTCCGGCGCAAAATCTTTGCGCAGCTTCTGCAGCATATTCACAAACACGTAGACAGCAGCCGTGGGCAGCCCCGTGCGCGTGGACATGGGACGCTGTCGCTGCATGGCGTGATAGGCCCGGAAGATAAAGGCCATCGTGTCCAGCAAAAAAACTGCCGGTTTGTCTGCGTGTGTCTCGGCCATATTGGATTGAGTCTATCAACGCGCGTGCGATTGCGCCGAAGCTGCCTTTAGGCAAGGAACATGCAATCGCCGTAGGAAAAGAAGCGATAGCCCTGCTGCACCGCATGGCGGTAAGCGGCCAGCACCTGCGCCTGGCCACCGAATGCGCAGACCAGCATCAGCAGCGTCGATTGCGGCAAATGGAAGTTCGTTAGCAGGCCCTGCACGATGCGAAATGGAAATCCGGGCGCAATAAAAATCTCCGTTTCGCCGGAGTGAGGTTCGAGCGGGCCATCGCCCACGCGCTGTGCGCAGTGCTCCAGCGTGCGCACCGTGGTTGTGCCAGCGGCGATGATGCGGCGGCCCTCACGGCGCGCCCGGTTCAACGCTGCCGCTGTCTCCGCAGGCAATGTGTAGCGCTCGGTGTGCAGATGGATCGCGTCGACACGTTCGACGCGAACGGGCTGAAAGGTTCCCAGGCCAACATGCAGGGTGATGTGCGCAATCTTGACGCCGCGCGCGCGAATGGACTCCAGCACCTCCTGCGTAAAGTGCAGCCCGGCGGTGGGTGCCGCCACACTGCCGCGCTCCTGCGCGTAGACGGTCTGGTAGCGCTCGCGGTCTTCACGCGCATCGCTGCGATGGATGTAGGGCGGTAGCGGCATGTGGCCCAGACGGTCGAGCGCTGCGTAAAAATCTTCGACTGGCGCAAAGCGCAGCCTGCGCTCTCCGCGCTCGCTGCATTCAATGATTTCGGCTTCCAGAAGTGGTGTGGCCGAATCCGCTGCATCGTCGGCATAAAAAAATAGCCGCTCGCCGACGGGCAATTTGCGTCCCGGACGCACCAGCGCACTCCACTCCAGGGGCGCGTGCTGCGTGGTGAGCAAGACTTCGATCCGCCCCTGCAAATGTTCCGTGGCCGCAGGATTTTTTGCGCTCACCGGCTGCGCGTGCAGCCCAGCCCTGCGTGCAAAGAGCCGCGCGGGGATCACTCGACTGTTGTTGAGCACCAGCAGATCGCCCGATTGCAGCAATCCTGGCAGGTCGCGGAAATTTCCATCCGCAAAAGCTCCTGTCGCACGGTCAAAGTGCAACATGCGCGCGCCTGCGCGATCCGCCAGCGGCTGCTGCGCAATTTGTTCTGGCGGCAAAGGGTAGTCGAAATCGGAGACAAGCAACGGCTGCGCCACAGAGATTATTGTATGGGTGCACAGAAGACCACACGGCCTTGCGCAACGCACAGCTCGGCGGTGGCGCGCGCCCGTTCAAGCGCCTGCTCCACGGCCAGACGCGCAGCTTCGATCGTTGCATCGTCAGCCTGAGCGGGGACAGGCACTGGCGGTTCCCAAGCAATATAGACCGTCGAAAATGGTTTTGGAATCAGAAAGCCATCCCACGAGCGCAGCGTCCAAGCACGCGCTGGCAGTACATAATAGATGCCCACGCCGCCGCCGATCGTTTGCGCCAGCTTCACCGCGCCGGGCCGGGCCTGGTAACGCGGGCCGCGCGGGCCATCGGCAGTGAAGGCGGCAAAGCGCACGCGTCCAAGCGCCGTCTGCATGCCCAGCAGGCCGCTGGCTCCGCCGCGCGTGCTGGAGCCGCGCACCGGCGTATAGCCCAGCCACTGCACGGTGCGGGCAATCAACTCGCCGTCGAAACTCGCGCTGATGAGAATGGCAATCGGCAGCCTGCGGAAGCAATCCGCGCTGGCCAGCAGGCAACGGTGCCACATGCAATAAACGCGCGTGGTCGGATTTTTATCCACTTGAAAATGGAGCGCGCCTGCATCGCGATAGCGCAAGGTTGCGCCGAGCAGCCGGACGAGTACGGCGGCCAGCGGCGGCACAATTGCCAGCGCCATACGCTGCTTCCATGTGAAGCGTGCAGACATGGGTCGATTGTATCTACCGGTAGTGCAGCCAGCGCAGCAGTTCTGGCAGAGTGGGGCGCTTGCCATACATCAACACGCCGACGCGATAAATGCGCGCCGCCAGCCAGATCGCCGCCCACACCCCGCCCAGCATCAGGGCCAGCGACAGGCCAATCTGCCAAGCCGGTGGCGTTTGCACGGCGATGCGCAAGTACATCAGCAGCGGCGCAAACGGCGGCAGCAGGGAGAGCACCGTTGCCAGTGTTCCAGAAGGATCTCTGAGCACAACGTTAAAAAAGACGATGCAGAGAATCAGCGGCAGCGTGATGAGCAGATTGAGTTGCTGCAACTCCTGCTCACTGCTGACCATGGAGCCTAGCGTGGCCGACAATGCGCTGTAAAAGAAAAATCCCAGCACATAGCAAATCACGAAGGCCACCATCGCCTCTGGCGCAAGATGCAGGTGCAACCCAGAGGAAGCGTCCACCGCGGCCAGTCCTGGCGCGGAAAATATCAACCCCGCCAGCAGCCAAAGCGCAGTTTGCGTCAGGCCCACCGCGCCCACGCCCAGCAGCTTGCCAGCCAGCATCTCCTCCGGCGTCACAATGGCCAGCATCACCTCAAACACACGCGAGTTTTTCTCCTCGATAATGGAGCGGCTCACGGCAAACCCCTGGCCCATCAGCGACCCGTACAGCAGAAACATCAGCACCAGTGAAGCGATGTAGGTGCCCGCGCCGCTGCTCGTCTTGCCGCTTGTGCGTTGCACGGCGTGGATGGACACCGGAGCCAGCAAGCGCTCGATTTGCTGCGGGGGCAGCCCGCTTTGCTCCAGCGCCTCGTGCATCTTCGCCTGCCGCAGCGCGCCTTGCATGGCGGCGATTTTTTGCAAATCGCCCGCCGAGCCGGAGATATACTCTGGCTCCGCCTGAGTATCTGAAGTATCTGGAATCCACAGATAGCCACTGATCTTGTGCGCATCGACGGCGGCATCCAGCATGGCGCGCAAGTCTTTTGACGGTGCAAGCACGGTGATGGAAGTCTTGCTGGCCGCGCCGTTGGCCTGCATCGCGTTGGCAAAGGCTGTTCCCAGGGCCGGATCGGCAGACACCACGTCCACATGCGCAGTGCCCGGGGTGTGGCGGGAGGCAAAGTAGGCGGGCACGCCAAAGGCCAGCGTCAAAATCAATGGGAACAGCAGCACGGAAACCAAGAAGGCCTTCGTGCGCACGCGCTCCAGGTATTCGCGGCAGGCGATCAGCCAGACGTTACGCATGGCTTTGGCCTCCTACGGTCTGAATAAAAATCTCCTCCAGCGTTGGCTCCTCGATGGCAAAGCGGGAGAGGCTTGCGCTCTTCATCGCCGCGGCCAGAATCTGCTGCGCATCGGCGTCGGCGCGCAGCTCAATTTCTGCGCGGCCATTGTCGTTGGTAAAGCTGGCGATGCCCGGATGAGAAAGAAATTCCGTGCTACCGGTAAAGTCCACTTGCAGGCGGTTGCGCGGAAAGCGCGCCTTGATCTCGCGCAGCCGTCCGGTCAACACAGCGCGCCCGCCATGCATCAGGCAAATGCTTTCGCACAGCCGTTCCACCTGATCCATGCGGTGCGTGGAAAACAAGATCGCCTTGCCCTGCTTCTGCATCTCCAGCAGCACGTCTTGCAGCAGCAGAGCATTCACCGGGTCCAAGCCCGAGAAGGGTTCGTCGAGCAGCAGCAGCTCTGGCCCATGCAGCACCGTGGCGATGAACTGGATTTTCTGCTGCATGCCTTTGGACAGTTCTCCGGCCTTTTTCTCCAGCGCTTCGGTAATCTCCAGCCGCTCCATCCAGTGCAGCGCGCGCTGGCGCGCCTCCTGCGTTTCCAGTCCACGCAACTGGCCCAGCAGGACAAGCTGGTCCAGCACGCGCATTTTTTTATACAGGCCACGCTCTTCGGGCAGGTAGCCGACGCGCCGCAGGCTGGCGCGCGCAAAGGGTTGATCGAAGAGCCGCACGCTGCCACGATCGGGCATCGTCATGCCCATCATCATGCGCAGCGTGGATGTTTTGCCTGCGCCATTTGGCCCCAGTAGGCCAAAGATTTCGCCTGCCTCCAGCGTCAGACTCAGATTGTCCACGGCCATCTTTGCGCCGTAGGCTTTGCAGACTTGCTCCATTTGGAATAGGTGCATGGTTTGGCTCAATCCTGATTTTCTTGCGGCTGCAATGGGAACTACGCAGGCTCGGTGGCTCTGGTTCCTGCACAGGGATGCGGGTGCAGGCAGTATAGCAAGCCGCGACGTACATTCATGCGTGCGACTGATAGCATCCTGTGTGTATGCTCGCGCTCGACACCAAGGTGCAGTTCATCAAAGGCATTGGCCCGCAGATCGCCGAAAAGCTGGCGGAGAAGCGCATCTTCCTTGCCGAAGACCTGCTTTATCATCTGCCCTTTCGCTATGAGGACCGCGAACATCCGCGCAGCCTGAATGAATTGCAGCCGGGCGAAATGGCCAGCGTGATTGGCGAAGTGCGTGGCACGACCCTGCTGCGCACGCGCAGCATGCCCATCTTCGAGATGACCGTGGGCCAGGGGCCGGTCTCGCTCAAGTGCATGTGGTTCCACGGCACGTATCTCAAGGACAAATTCAAGCCGGGGCAGATGCTGGCACTCTACGGCAAAGTGGAGCCGTCGCGCAGCCGCAGCGGCAGCTTCAAAATGATTCAGCCGCAGATTGAGATTCTTCCCGGCCCGGAGGAGCCAGAAACCGCGCTGCTGGAGTCGGGCCGCATCGTGCCCGTGTATGAATCACTGGGCGGCGCGCGGCTCAGCTCCCGCTGGTTGCGGCGCGTGCTGCACACTATTTTGGAGTCGCCAGGCCCGCGCGTGGAGGAGACATTGCCCGCAGTGCTCTGCGAGCGACTGCAATTGCCGGATCGTACCGCAGCCCTGCGCGCCGTACATTTTCCGCCACAGGAAACGGCGCTGGCGCAGTTGCAAAATGCCAGCACGCCCGCGCACCGAAGGCTGATTTTTGAAGAGCTTTTTTACTTGGAACTTGGCCTGGAGCTGAAGCGTCGCAAGATGCGCGAGCGCCCTGGATTTGCCATGCAGACGGGTGAGCGTGTGCGCACAGCGTTGAAAAGCGTTCTGCCCTTTCATCCCACGGCGGCACAAAAGCGCGTGCTGGGTGAGATCGTCAGCGACATGCGCCAGCCCACGCCCATGCGGCGTCTGTTGCAGGGGGATGTTGGTTCCGGCAAAACTATCGTTGCGCTGCAAGCCGCGTTGGTGGCCATTGAAAACGGTCATCAGGCTGCGTTGATGGCTCCGACGGAGATTTTGGCCACGCAACATTATCTGGCCGCACGCAAGCTGTTGGAACGCACGGGACGCAAGCCAGCCTACCGGGTGGTGCTGCTCACTGGCTCACTGGACGAGGAGCGCAAGCGCGCCAATCGTGGAAAAATTTTGCGCGGCGAAGCCGATTTGGTCATCGGCACGCACGCGCTGATCGAAGAAAAGGTGGAGTTTGCCAATCTGGGATTGGTGATCGTTGATGAGCAACACCGCTTCGGCGTCTTGCAGCGCTTCAAGCTGATGAAAAAGCCCAACGCCGCCGAGCCGCACGTTCTGGTCATGACGGCCACGCCCATTCCGCGCACGCTCGCGCTCACGCTCTATGGCGACTTGGAGGTGAGCGTGCTCGATGAGCTGCCGCCGGGTCGCACGCCCATCGTGACGCGCCGCACCACAGATGAACGCGCCAGTGAGGTGTGGGAGTTTGTGCGCAAACAAGTGCAGGCGGGCAGGCAGGCCTACATTGTTTACCCGGTGATTGAAGGCCCCAGCGCCGATCAGCCGGAATTGGATTTTCCTCGCGATGATGCCGCTGCGCCCGATGCCGCTGCGTCCGAAGCTGCGGCCAAGCCAAAATCCACTGCGCGCGCGAAAGCAAAAGCCTCCGCATCGCTCTTTGAAGACAAAAAAGGCAAGCCGAGTTTGAAGTCCGCTGTGGCCATGTTTGACGAACTTCGCGCAACGCACTTGTCTGGACTGCGGCTCGGTCTGTTGCACGGGCGCATGAACGCAGAGGACAAAGAAATTACCATGCGGCGCTTTCAGCGTGGCGAACTCGACGTGTTGGTGGCGACGACTGTGATTGAAGTGGGCGTCGATGTGCCGAATGCTTCGGTGATGGTGATCGAACACGCGGAGCGGTTTGGCCTGGCGCAGATGCATCAGTTGCGCGGGCGCGTGGGCCGTGGCGCGGCCAAATCGTATTGCATTTTGATGACCGGCGGCAAAGTATCTCCGCAGGCCGAGGAGCGGTTGGATGCGATGGTGCGCACGCAGGATGGTTTTGAGTTGGCCGAACTGGATTTAGCGTTGCGTGGGCCGGGTGAATTTTTCGGAACGCGCCAGGCTGGGCTGCCCGACTTTCGCGTGGCCAATTTGCTGCGCGACCGCAAGCTTTTGGAGATGGCGCGGCGCGAGGCGCAGCAGTTCGTTGAAGGTGCGGACAAGCAATTGCCCCGCGAGGCTGTCGCCGCTGTCTGGGCACACCTGAAGGCACACTGGCAGCGCCATTATGGTCTGGTGGAAGCGGGATGACCGTATTGTCAGCGCTTGCGGCTACGCGGCGTTGGAGCGCAGAAATTTTCGAAAGCGCATGTTTTCCTCTTGCAGTGTGCCTACGCGTAGCGTGATGGTAAGAATCTGCATCGAGTCAGGATCAGAAGAAAATTTGTTACATAAACACATCTCGGTAAACGTGCGCTGAGAGGTGCGTGGAAATTGCACACCCGCATGTTGGAGCGCGCTGTACATTTCCACCACGTTGTCCATCTCGACTTCGAATCGAATCTGGTAGGCAACGGAGGAGACCTGTTTTTCCTCCAAAACCCATCCCTTGGAGTCCACAATGTGATCCACCAATCGAATTTGCAGCTTGGGGGATTCGAGCGCGCTGTAACCGTGAATGGCAATGCTGGGCATAATCGTGCGGTGACCCCGTGCGTTTTTGTTCCCGCCCGCATCGCGGCCGGACTGACCCTACAGGCTGGTTATCGGAGATGCGGACCCAGGCCATCAGCTGCGGATGCGGTACGTTGGTCACCGGCTCCCAATTTATTTTTCTGGAAAATTCTTCCCGAATATGCAATGCCTTGCACGCAAAGACACCCAAGAATTTCCCGACAGCGGCGCCTGCATTCCAAGAAAATTCCCGCTTTGGATCGGCCTATTCTGCTATGCTCAACGTAAATTCCCGCGGTTGACGGCTGCCTGAGCAGCCGCAGTTGAGCAGTCGGGCGACCGCGAAACCCAGGTGAGAAAATCGTGCCCAATCCCCGCGAAGTCCGCTGGTCGCAGTTGAAGGTTGGCCTGCTGGTGGTGGCCTCCAGCATCGCGCTGGTGCTGCTGGTGATCTTGATGTCGGGCCCGATTGATGGCCTGTTGCACCGTCGAATTACCGTCTATGCGCGCGTGACGAACGCATCGGATTTGCAGCCCGGTGCCGCAGTGAATCTGCAGGGCGTCATGATTGGCACGGTCAAGCGGATTCGCATCAACACCGCATATCCAAAAGCACCCGTGGAAATCCGAATGCGCATTAGTACGCAATATATTCAGGCGTTGCATACGGATTCGATCGTCACACTGGATACAGTGGGCGTTTTGGGCGACACGGTTGTGGATATAGACAGCACGCATGCCAGCGGACCGCTGCTCTCTGATGGGGACTCGATGCTGGTTTCGCAAACGCCGAGCATTCAAGACGTGGTGCGCTCCAGCCAAAGCACGATTGAGCAGATTAACTCCATCCTGAGTCGGCTGCAGGATCTTACGGACGCCATCAACACGGGGCAGGGAACACTGGGCAAGCTCGTGCATGATCCGAAAATGTACAACCAGGCCGTCACCGCGCTGGCCAGCCTGCAACATGTCGCCGACCAGATTAACAACGGGCAGGGATCTCTGGGCAAACTCGTCAATGACGATACGTTTTACGATCGGGCCAACGACGCCGTTACACATCTGGACAGCATTACCAGCGCGATCGACGCCGGCCAAGGCAGCATGGGCAAGCTGATGCATGACGACACGCTTTATACCAATCTGGATCAAGCCGCAGCCAAGGCAAACCAATTGCTTGCCCAGATTCAGCAGGGCCGCGGCGCATTGGGCATGATGGCCAACGACCCGCAGTTTTCCCGCAAACTCAAAGACACGGTTGGGCAGATGGATACATTGCTGGGCCGTTTAAACTCGGGCCAAGGCTCGGCAGGGAAACTGTTGCGGGACCCGTCTCTGTATGACGCCAGCACACAAACATTACAAAACGCGCGGGATTTGCTGCGGGCCATTCGCAGGGATCCTCGGCGCTACCTCAGCCTCCAGCTCAAGGTATTTTGACCTGTTTGGCGGTTGCCGCTGGCACAAACCTCCTTTGGCTTTTACAATTGGTGCAGGAAGCAATCCCAACGATGAAACGCTGCCTTTGGCAGCCCTCGCGCCTGAACCGCGCAAGAGGATCAAGGATGCACATGAAGTTTTGGAAATATGGCCGCATCGCGCTGGCCCTAGTCGTGTCTCTTGGAATGGGCCTCAGCTTTATCGCTTGCGGTACCTACACCATCGGTTATCTCTACGTCAGCGCCAACGGCATCGCCACCACCAGTCCCAACCAGAGGCTCAACCAGATTGCTGGTTATAAAATTGACCACGACTTCGGCTACTTGACGCCGATCACTGGCTCTCCCTTTCCGGCCAATGGCAACGACCCTGTGCAAATGGCACTGGTGCCGGGCGGGCAGTTGCTGGCTGTGCTGAACAAGGGGTCAAATAGCGTCTCCATGTACAGCATTGGTGGCTCTGGTGTGCTGACTTTTCAAGGCAACTACTACACATCGGGCAGCAATCCCCAGTCCATCCTCATTACGCCCAGCGGGCAGTATCTTCTCACTGCCGACCAGATTGCGCCGGATGGCTCTGGACGTGGCGACATCACGGTGTTTGCCATCAACCAGAGCACAGGAAAACTGACCCTGGTCACCAACCAAAATACTTTCAACACCAACGGCCAGCAGTTGTCCTACTTTGAGGTCAATTACAACCCGGTACAGCTTGCCTTCGCCTCGGGCTTCATCTTTGCTCTGGATCAGGGCTACACGTCCGGCACCACCGTCATTCCCGCCGCTGGGGGATCGGCAGCCGTGGTTTGCGGCCAAAATGGCCTCACCTGCAATCCGGACGTCTTTCCCTACCAACTGAACAGCCCTGTCGGCCAGTTGGTGCTAACACAAAATCAGCCGTTGCAGACGGGATCCGCTCCTGGAGCGTTAACCACCATGGCCATGGGCGGCAACGGAGTCTATCTTTACTTGGCCGACAAGGTCGCCAACGAGATTCTGCCTTTCACGGTCGGAACCACAGGCCAGTTGCAAACGCTCGTTGGTGGCCCTGTCAGCAACGCGACTGGCGCTGTGGATCCTGACGCCATTACCCCCAATTCCAATTCCAAGTTCCTTTACGTTGCCAACTTTGGCCCGTCTTCAGTCAATGCTCCCAATAGCACCGTGACTGCCTACACCATCAACGCGGCTAATGGCCAGTTGCAGTTGATCCCCGGTGCCACATCGAGCAGCAACGGTAGCTTCCCGGTCGGATCTGGCCCCATCTGGATGGTAGAGGATCCGTCGAATCAGTATCTGTACACGGCCAACTACAACGACAGCACGATTACTGGTGACATCATCGACGCCAACACGGGGCAGCTAACGCCGCTCTTTAAAGGCCCGGTTACCAACGCCCCCTTGCAGCCCAACTTCATGGTTGTATCGGGTCGAGTCTTCTAACGTCCGTGCTCCAGCGCTTTTAGGGTGGATCATGGCAGCAAGCGCAGCATTGCAGTTTGTACAACGCAGCCCTCGGCACACGGCAAGATGCCAGGCAATAAAGGAATCGCATGAAGTGGAGTCAATACGGCAGAATCACACTGGCCCTCATCGCCACGCTTTCGCTGGGCCTCAGCGTGACCGCCTGCAATCCTAGTTTTACACTTGGCTACGTCTTCGCCTTGGGAGCCGGTGGCTCGCAAGGGCAAATCAGTGGCTATAGAATCGACAGCGTCTCCGGCGCATTGACCCCCGCCGTAGGATCGCCCTTTGCGGCAGGGGGACAATTTCCCATAGCCGACGCCGTTGATAATCGCTCCAAGTGGCTCTACGTCGTCAACGAAGACAGCAATTCCATCGTTCAATTTGCGTTGGGATCCGGTGCTACGCTGCAAAAACTCAACAGCTACTCCACGCCCGGAACCTTTCCCATTGCCGTCACCATTGATAACGAAAGCCGATTTCTTTTTGTCGTGGACAGTTTTGCTCCAGCCTTCAACGCTCAGATTGCTTCCGGCCTGAGCAATGGAACTGTCCTCGCACCCAAACTCAATCCGCTCAGCTACCCATCTGCGGCCTTCCCCACCTACGGATGCGTGGCCGTGTACCCGATCTCGTACACGGATGGCAGCTTGGGCACCCCCATCGTCGATCCTGTTTCTGGCCAAAGCTGCTTCCCGTTGAATGGCTCCCAGCCCCAACAAGGTTCCCAACCCGTCGGAGCTACAGCGACAGGCTTTGTTAATTTCCTCTATGTGGCCGACCAAGGCACGCACAGTGTCTATGGGTATTCCGTCGATTACACCAATGGCGTGCTGACCCCACTGGCCAATAACGACTATCAGTCCGGAGTGAGACCCAGTGCCGTTACCAGCGACCCCACGGGACGCTTTGTCTATGTCACGGATTCCTACTCCAACCAGTTGCTGGGCTTCAATGTACAAAATGACGGCTCGCTGCAGGCCATGCTCAACGGCCCCTTTGCTACCAGCCTCTACCCGGATGGCATGGTTGTAGACCCACGAGGACTCTTCCTCTACGTCTCCAACTTCAATGCGAATACACTGCAAGCCTTCACCATCGATTCGGGAACCGGCAACCCCACGCTCATCAAGGGTGGCCCCAGCGTGGTTACCAGCACTGGCCCCACCTGTTTGTCGATCGAAACCGCCTACGGCCGTTTCGTCTACGTCTCCGATCTGCAGGATAATACCGTGTCTGGCTTTGAACTGAATCCCCACACGGGCGTGTTGGTCCCAGTGCTCAATACACCCTTTGCTGCCACGCAGAATCCAACCTGTCTCGCCACGGCAGCCAATGGCTCCCACCCGATTCAGACCATCGGCCCCTAACTTTCCAGTATCTCGGCAAAGTACAAAGGCCCGCGCAGTGCGGGCCTTTGTACTTTGCCCGCACAGGAATTTTGCACAATTGCCGTCTCCCTCTGGCACAAGCGTGCAGGGGCTTTTACAATAGCGAAAGGGAACACACTGCATCAACCATCCAGCTGCCCGCTGCCCTGCGCGGTTTTGCTCCGTCTGGATACAAAGGAATCGCATGAAGTGGAGTCAATACGGACGCAGAACTCTGGCCCTGGTCGCCTCGCTCTCGTTCGCGCTCAGCATCACCGCCTGCAACCCCAGCTTCACTCTTGGCTTTGTCTACACCCTCACCGCCAAGGGGGATCCAGGTGCCATCAACGCCTACACCATTGACAGCGTCTCCGGTGCCATTACTCAGGTGGCCAATTCTCCGTTCCCCTCTGGTGGGCAATATCCGATTGCCAGTGTTGTCGATACCACGAACCACTGGCTCTACGTCATTCACGAAATCGATGATTCCGTAGTGGAGTTTGCGATTGGTACTGACGGTAAACTGTACCAGCAGCATACATACGACACTCCTGGCACCTATCCCATCGCCGTGGCGCTCGATCCGCAGGACAAATATCTTTTTGTGGTGGATTCCTTTGCACCCGCCTTCAATAGTGTCGGTGCGGTTGCGCCCAACATCAACCCCATCGCCGCCAATCCCCCCACGTATGGCTGTGTGGCTGTGTATCCCATCGCTCCTGCGGATGGCAGTCTTGGTGCCGCAATTGCGGATCCGGTTTCTGGTCAAAGCTGCTTCCCTCTGAATGGCCAGCAGCCAGCGCAAGGCTCCCAGCCCATTGGTGTCACCGTTACCGCGTCCAGCAGCTTCCTTTACGTTGCCGATCAAGGGTTGCACACCATTTATGGGTTTTCTCTGAATGATGCCAGCGGCGTGCTCACTCCTTTGGCCAACAACAATTATCCCGCTGGCACGCAACCCAGCTCCATCCTCAGCGACATCACCGGACACTCGGTCTACCTTACGGATCAGTCCTCCAACCAAGTGCTCAGCTACTCCATCCAAAGTGATGGTTCCCTGCAATCGCTTGGCAATCCCATCGCTGCCGGACTGTTGCCGGGCGGAATGGCCTTTGATCCCAGCGGACAATTCCTCTACGTCACCAACTTCAACTCCAACACGGTGAATACCTACACCCGCAGTGCTTCCACGGGCGCACTCTCGCAACCCAACGGCATCCTCAGCTACGGCACGGGAACCGGCCCGGATTGCGTCTCTGTCGAGCAGGCCTACGGGCATTTCGTCTACATCACCAACTTCCTCGACAACTCCGTCAGCGGCTTCGAGCTGAACCCGCAAACCGGAGCACTGGTGCAGGTACTCAACAGTCCGCAACCCACCAACAGTGAACCCACCTGTGTTGCCACCGCGGCCAATGCCACCCACCCCGTGAGCACCACCGCTCCCTAGTGTCTCTATCCTTACGTGCATAAAAAGCAGCCCCAAGAACCGGGGTTGCTTTTTTATGCGTTGCTGTCAGTTGACCAGAAATGCCAATTCGTAAAAAATCGCATCGGATTGGGCGAAGGTGGCAGGAGTCCAATCCGCGTTCGAAATAATTTCTCAGCGTTCGCTCGCGGCTTGAAGCGTTTGCTATGCAGACGGGAACGCTTCCATCGCTGGCGGGTTCGGGTGTCCCATGCCAGACCTGCACTTGGCTTGCGTGGGGGATGCTACAGAATTACCCCACCTGCACGGCCAGCATCGAAACCGAGCCGCCATCAAAGCCTTCGACGGGGAACGTGATGCCATCCTGACGCTGCTGCGCGCCCAGCACGTAGAGCAGCGGCAAATAGTGGTCCGGCGTCGGGATGGAGAGCTGCGCGTCCGCGCCCATCCGCTCATATTGGATGAGCGAGGGCAGCTCGCTGGCCTGCATCCTTTGGCGCGCCTCGGACTCAAAGCGCATCGCCCAATCGAATGGCTCCGGCTGCGTGCGGCCCCAGGCATAAGCTCCCAGATTGTGTACCAGGTTGCCGCTGCCAACGATCAGCACACCCTCCTGCCGCAAGGGTGCCAATCGCTGCCCCAGATCAAAGTGAAACGCCGCCGCCTGGCGCGCGTCCAAGCTGAGCTGCACGACGGGCACATCTGCCTGCGGATAGACATGGCGCAATACCGACCACGTTCCGTGATCCAGGCCCCAGCTTTCATCGAGCACCACCGGCAACGGGGCCAACAGCGACTGCACGCGCTGGGCCAGCCACGGCGCACCCGGTGCAGGATATTGCACCTGATACAGCGCCTGCGGAAAACCGCCAAAGTCATGAATGGTTCTGGGAGCGGTGCTGACGGTAACGCCCATGCCCGGCACAAACCAGTGCGCAGAAATCGAAAGAATCGCCTTCGGCTTGCCGATGCGCAGGCCGAGCGTGGTCCAGGCTTCGGTGTAGGCGTTCTGTTCCACCGCATTCAGGGGATTGCCATGGCCGAAGAAGATCGTAGGGAGTCGATGGAGCATCTGCGGGTCCTCGCATCCAGCCTACACGCAGCGACGGTTGTGGCTCCACGCAGTTCGAGTGGACGCTGTAGTTCCGGTGCGTCGAGAGGGATGGATGGATACACATTGATACACTTGAATGTGATCTCTGCTGTGCGTTCCCGATTGAAAATTGCCGCGATTCGCTATTTGAATCCCGCACCGCTGATGTGGGATTTTGAGCATGGTGTCGAGCAGGAAACGCTTGCAGAGCGGTACGCGATTCATGCCACGTTTCCAGCACAGTGTGCAGTGGAACTGGCCGCAGGGCGGGCCGATATTGGCCTGATCCCAGCCACGGCTTATGCGACCACGCCCGGTCTGGCCGTGATCCCCGGCTGCACCATTGCGTCCTTGGACGCGGTGCGCTCGATTTTGCTGGTGGTGCGATCGGGTCGAGCGCTGTCGGAGCTGCGCAGCGTTTCCATGGACCCCGCCTCACGCAGTTCGAACGTGTATGCGCAGATCGTACTGCGAAAATTTTTTCGGGCAGAACCGGAATTTATTCTGCGAAAAAAAAAGCCAACCCCCCACGCAACCACGGCGGTGGATTTAATCACCTTACTGCAGGACTGTGATGCTGCGGTGCTGATTGGCGATCCAGCGTTGCGGCTCCACGCAAGCGGCGTGCGGCAGATTCCAGAGTCGGGGGAGCCGATCCAATGTATTGATTTGGCCCAGGCTTGGCGCGCGCATACAGGACTGCCATGGGTCTCTGCATTCTGGGCCGTGCGCGCAGACGCGATCCACACGGCAGGCCATTCTTCACAGCAAATTTGTACAGACTTTCTGCACTCACGCGACGCAGGCCTGGCCCATATTGAAGAGATTGTCGCCGAATGGGTACCTCGCTTTGCCGATGCCCCAGCTGTTGCTGCGCGAGACATTGATTCCTATTTGCGCGACAACATTCACTACATTTTGGATGAGGACTGCATGGCAGGGCTGGAGTGTTTTTATCGCTATGCTGCCGAGATGCAACTCTTGCCTAGGATGGAGTCGCTGCGGTTTCTGTGAGGGGGAGTGGGTCATTTTGAAAAACATGGAAGAGTCATTCTCAATGGAGCGAAGCAGAAGGAAGAGTCCAGAGAATTTCTGCAGCAAACATTCAGCCATGACCGTCTGGATTCTCATTCGAGCGTCCGCCTTCAGTGAACTGGCTCAGGGCAGGCTTTCGCTGCGCTCAGAAGGACACATGGTCTTTGACTCAGGATGGGGCGGCATGCAACAGCCTTCCAACGTGCCCACGGCCAGCCCGCGCGGGTACAATATGAGTCGCTACGCAATCTGAGATTTCCTGCGCCGCATCGCCGCACATGCACGCATCACTCGGCAAAGCCGGGCAGGATGGATGGAGAGAACCTTTGAAGCGGATTTTGCTGCTGGTTGTGTTGGGAGTTTTTTTCTGTGTACCCGTTCTCGTGCATGCGCAGTTTGCGCCGTCACAGGCCACGCCGGTGCATGACCCATCCGTATTGGTGCCGCCGCCGGGCGCACGTGTAGCCATCTTTGAGTTTGCTGACTTGGAATGTCCCGCCTGCGCGCGGGCCAATCCGCTGCTGATGGAGGCCTCGGAGCGCTATCACATTCCTTGGCTGCGCCATGATTTTCCACTGCCCATGCACGTTTGGAGCTTTCAAGCTGCGGTCGATGCCCGCTGGTTTGACACCAAGTCCAAGGCGCTCGGCGAGGCCTTTCGCAACGCGGTCTTTGCGGATCAGCCCAACATTCAAACCCAGGCCGATCTGCGTGCCTTCGCTGAAAACTTCGCCACGCAACACAAGCTGGTGCTGCCGTTCGTCATCGATCCCCAAGACAAGCTGACCGCCGAGGTCAAGGCGGATTACGCACTCGGCCAGCGCATTGGTATTGACCATACGCCGACGATTTGGATCGTGACCCGGCACTCGCGCGGCGCGCCATACATTGAAGTCACAGATACCGCGCAACTCTACGACATCATCGATCGGGCGCTGGCCGATACGGCCCACGGTTCAACGCACCGCAAGTAGCGCCGGCGGGCGTAGCCCTCGGTGATTTATACTGCTTGCTAGCTTCGACAAACCCGCGAACCTCTTCTTAAGCGAAGCGGCTCCGGGCAAATTCACGGGTGCGTAGCTAGTGCCCGCAAGCAAGGTCAGCCCCCAAGCATGATTCGTTTTTTGCAGCAGGAAAGCCGCCTCACCAAGGCCATCTTCGTAGGATTTATCTCCATCACGGCCATTTTGATGGTCATCACACTGGTCCCGGGCATCTTTCAGGATTCCATGGCCAGCGCCAGCACCTATGCCACGGTGCATAGCCCCGGACTCTTTGCCCGGGCCTTTGGCGACTCGACCGAAGTCCACGTGGTGGAGGTGCAGCAACTGGCCCAGCGCATGATGCACCAGCAGCGCCAGATGCCAGACTTTCTGCTGCCGTATATGACACAACGTGCCGCGCAGGCGCTGGTGCAGCGTGCCGTGCTGCTGCGCGAAGCTCATCGGCTGGGCATCACCGCCACCGATGCCGACGTGCGGCATGAGCTGCAATACGGTCCGTTTGCCGCTGTGCTTTTTCCGGATGGAAAATTTATCGGCGAGAACCAATATGAGAACTTTGTGCAGAATGAGTTCAATCTCTCTCGCGAAGACTTTGAAACGCAGTTGAAAGAAGAGCTGATCGTGAACCGGTTGCAGGCCCTGGTCACTGGAGGCGTCACCGTCTCGGATGCAGAGGTGCGCGCCGCCTATTTGAAGCAGGCGACCAAGGTGAAGTTCCAATATGCCGTGATTCAGGCGGAGGATGTGCGCCGCCAGATCAACCCGACGGACACGGAGCTGCAGAGTTTCTTCCAGCAGAATGCCGTGCGCTATGCCCATGCGGTGCCCGAGGCGCGTCGACTGCAATATGTCGCCTTCGGCTGGAACCAGATTCCCGGCGGCCCACCGCAGGTGAGCGATGCCGAGGTGCAGCAGTACTACAGCCAGCATCAGCAACAATTCCAGGTGCCTGAGGAAGTGCGCGTGCGGCATATTTTGATTCGCGTCGCGCCCAACGCCGATGCCAAGACAGACGCCGCCGCCAAGCAGAAGGCGGAGGACATTCTGCAGCAGTTGCAGCATGGCGCGGATTTCGCCACACTGGCCAAGAAGTACTCCCAAGACCCCGGCAGCCAGGCGCAGGGCGGCGAACTGGGCTTCTTGCAGCGCGGCACCACGGCACCAGAATTCGACAAGACCGCCTTCTCCACTCCGGTGGGCCAGCTTTCCGGCGTCTTCAAGACGCAGTTTGGCTATCACATTTTGCAAGTGGAAGAGAAGCATGAAGCGCATCAGAAGCCACTGAGCGAAGTACACTCGATGATCGTTGCTGACCTGACGCAGCAGAAGATGACGCAGGCCGCGCAGGACTACGCAGCCACGGTGTTGGCTGCGGTGCAGAAGCAGGGCATGGCGCAGGCTGCGCAGCAGAACCATCTCCAGATGATCACCACTGACTACATTCCGCAGAGTGGTGTGGTGCCCGGCTTGGCCGATGGATCTTCCATGTTGCGGGCCGCCTTTCACACGCAGCCCGGCGGCGCGGCGCAGTCCGTCTCCACCGGCGAAGGCTATGCCGTCTTCCAAGTCACGGGAGTGCAGGCCGCGCACGCACCCAATTTTGCGGACTACAAAGACCACGTGTTGGAGGATTACCGCAACGAAAAGCTGCCCGCGTTGCTGAAGCAGCAGACGCAGCAGCTTGCGGACTTGGCACGCAAGGACAACAGCCTGCAAAAGGCTGCCACGGCGTTGAAAGCCAAGCTCGAAACCAGTGACTTGGTGGATAGCTCGGCGCAGGTGCCAGACTTGGGCGCAATGACGGGCGATGCCGCCGTCGCGTTCTCCATGCAGCCGGGCCAGATCAGCAACCCGATCGTGAACGGTCGCACCGGCGTGGTGCTGGACGTGCAGCAGGTGCAGCAGCCGACGGAGCAGGACGTGGCTCAGCACATGGATGCCACGCGCGAACAGCTTGTGCAGGACAAACAGCAGCAGGCCTTCGCCGTCTTTGTCACCAGCCTGGAGCAGCGCTACAAAAAGAAGGGGCTGATTCACATCAATTCCAAGGCAATGGCTGCGTTGAAAGTCCCCAGCGCTCCGCGTTAGACTCACTCCAACGAGACGAAAAGACCGGGCTGCCATAGGATGGGATGCCCGGTCTTTTTTATCCCAGCCGCTTTCCGCCAAGGCACCGGCAGACGCATGGAGTTGGTTGTATGCTCACAGAACGCGCCTCTGGAATTTTGCTGCATATCTCTTCGCTGCCATCGCAGGGCGGCATCGGGGACCTAGGCCCGGCTGCATATGCCTTTGCAGATTTTCTTGCTGCTGCGCAACAGCGCTACTGGCAGGTGTTGCCGTTGGGGCCAACGGGCTTTGGCAACTCTCCCTACTCGGCACTGTCGGCCTTTGCCGGCAATCCACTGCTGCTCAGCTTGGAAGTGCTGGCCGATCAGGGATGGCTGGAGCGTGCTGCGCTAGGGCAGATTCCGGGCACAGACGGTCCGGTGGATTTTGCCAGCGTTGCAGCGAAAAAAACTCCGCTACTCATCGCCGCTGCGGGGAACTTCATTGATCAGTGCGCCAGCGGCGCGTGTAGTGGCGACCTGCGCAATCGGTTTGTTGAATTCTGCTCTTCGCAAGCGTATTGGCTGGACGATTACGTCAGCTTTCGCGTGCTCCATCGGCAATTCCAAGGGGAAAGCTGGCATAGGTGGCCGGAGCCGTACCGTCGCCGCGCGCCCGAGGCTTTGCAGAAACTGCGCGCTCTGCACGCGCGCGAGCTGGCGATTGAGCAGGCGTTGCAATTCTTCTTTGCTGAGCAATGGAATGCGCTGCGTGCCTACTGCGCGGCCAGGGGCATCGGTTTCATCGGTGACGTGGCCATCTTCGTCAACTACGACAGCGCCGATGTCTGGACGCACCCGGAGATCTTCGAACTCGATGCCGAGGGCCAGCCGATTTTTGTCTCCGGCGTACCCCCGGATTATTTCAGCGAAACCGGCCAGCGCTGGGGCAATCCACTCTATCGTTGGGATGTGTTGCGCGCCCATGGATTTTCCTGGTGGGTGGAGCGCATACGTCGCTCGTTGGCACTTTACGACTGCATCCGCCTGGATCATTTTCGTGGCTTTGAGGCCTGCTGGGCGATTCCGGCCAGCGAACAAACGGCTATCCACGGCGCGTGGAAAAAAGCTCCTGGAGAAGAATTGTTTGCGCACGTGGAGCGCGCGCTCGGCTCCCTGCCTCTCATCGCTGAAGACTTGGGCGTAATTACGCCGGAGGTTGAAGCCCTGCGCGACAACTTTCGTTTGCCGGGAATGCGCGTGATGCAGTTTGGTTTTGGCAGTCGCGGTGCGCACATGCACCTGCCGCATCGCTTCGTGGAAAACTGCGTCGTCTACACGGGCACGCATGACAATGAAACCACGCTGGGCTGGTGGCGCACGGCCACTGAAGCCGAGCGCTCCACCGTGGCCGCCTATCTCCACCCCGATGCGGACACCGGAGAAAATGGCGTGGTCTGGGCGATGCTGCGCGCAGCGGCAACTTCCGTTGCGCGGCTGTGCTTGTTTCCCTTGCAAGATGTCTTGCAGCTTGGCAGCGAGGCACGCATGAACACGCCCGCCGAGCCGCTGGGCAACTGGGCTTGGCGCGTTGCACCCGATGCACTGCATCCAGAGTTGGCCGCCGCATTGGCAGCTCTGATGCAGGCCACGGATCGCGATGCCCCGCACCCCTGAACCTTCGCGCAACCTTTACCCACAGCAGGAGGGAACTACAATGAAAATTCACATTCAAGGAGAAAAGATGCCTATTTCCGGGGAAGCCATTCGCATGATGAATTACGCCGAAGATATTGCCACCACATTGCGCCGCATCCTGATACTGGCTCCGTCGCTGACCGCCGAAGAGCGTCGCCGCGTGCTCGACCATATGCAGAGTCTAACGCCCAGCTACGATCATGTTGTGGAGACGTTGGGCAGCTAGTAGACGGCTTCTTGGCTGCGTGCGGCCGCTTCGGCCAGCGTGCGCAACACCTGTTCCGTGGCGCGGTCGATGGCCGTCGGCGGCGCTGCGTGGGGTGCGGGCAATCTGGGCATTTCGAGCGTCGCGCGCACGCCTGCCAGTGCGTGCAGCATGGTGGAGCGCTCGGCTCCTTCGCGCAGCAAAGGCTGCACGTGCTGCACCAGATTTTCCGCAGTGAACTCATGTTGAATCAGTTCGGGAACAACGCGCGCGCCTGCAATTAAATTTGCCATGGCCACATGCGGCACCTGCACTATGCGCTCGGCCACAGCGTAGCTGAGCGCCGAGAGTCGATAGACCACAACAAAAGGATTGCCCGCCAGCGCCGCTTCGACCGTGGCGGTTCCGCTGGCCACAATGCTTGTTCGTGCATGGTGCAGCGTGGCGCGCGCATCGGGCACCACCGTCACCGCAACCTTGGCTGCGAGCTTGGTGCATGCGCGCTGCACCTGTTGGCGCACCCATGCTGCCTCCAGCGTGGCCGCTGCGGGCAGAACATATTCATACTGCGAGCCGAGCAGCGCAGCTGCGCGCAGCATCTCCGGAAGATTCAAGCGCAGTTCTTTTTTTCGACTGCCGGGCAAAAGCCCAATCCACAGTTTCGCTGCGTCCAATCCATGCAGGCGGGCGAATTCCTCGCGCGTCACCGTAGGCGGTGGCATATCGGCCAGCGGATGCCCGACGAACGTTGCATCCACGCCGCGCTCGCGATAATAGTCCTCTTCAAAGGGAAAGATGACCAACATCTTGGTCACGCGCTCCCGCACCCAACGGATGCGACGTTTCTTCCATGCCCACAGTTGCGGACTGACAAAGTACACGACAGGAACGCCCAGTTTGCACAGATGCTTTGCCAGTCGAAAATTTACATCGGGAAAATCGATCAGCACGGCCAGGTCAGGCTTGCGTTCGCGGATGCTGCGCACGAGCGCACGATATTTTCCGTAAATGGCAGGCAGATGGAGCACCACCTCGGTGATGCCCATGACCGCAATCTCTTCCGCGTGCACGATGCGCTCGCAGCCTGCGGTCTCCATCTGCACACCGCCCAGGCCAAAGAAGCGCGCCTGGGGCAGACGTGCGCGCAGCGACTCGATGAGCATCGCGCCGTAGCGTTCCCCGCTGGCTTCGCCTGCGGCGACAAAAAAAATCGGGGAGGGGGAGTGTTTGGCCATGCGTTTGGATGCGCTCAATCCGCGCTGACGGTTTGTGCGGTTAGACCGCTCGCGGGCAGCTCCTGATCTTTGTATTGGAGCTGATACAGCTTCCAGTACAGGCCGCGCTGGGCCAACAACTGTTGGTGCGTGCCCGTTTCGCGCAGATGTCCCTTGTGCATCACCAGAATGCGGTCGGCCTGCTGAATGGTCGAGAGCCGGTGCGCAATAATCACCGAGGTGCGCCCCGTGACCATATGGCGCAGCGCGGCGCGGATGCGCGTTTCCGTGTCGGTGTCCACGCTGGAGGTGGCCTCGTCCAAAATTAAAATGCGCGGATCGGCGGCCAGCGCACGCGCAAAGCTGATGAGCTGCTTTTGCCCGGTGGAGAGCGTGTTGCCGCGTTCCCGCACCGGCTCTTGGAACCCGCCGGGCAGGCTGCGGATGAAGTCTCCGACGTTGACCGCGTCGGCGGATTGTTCAATTTGTTTGTCGCTGATGGAATCCGTGCCCAGCCGAATGTTGCTGGCGATGGTTCCGGTAAACAGAAACGGGTCCTGCAGCACTACGGCAAAGCGGCTGCGCAGCGCGTTCAGGTCGCACTCACGCACATCCACGCCATCAATCCGAATGCTGCCGTGCTGTACGTCATAAAAGCGCATCATCAAATTGGTCAGCGTAGTTTTGCCTGCGCCGGTGTGGCCAACAATGGCGGCCACTTCATCGGGCGCGATGGTGAAGCTTACGCCGCGCAGAATCCACTCGATGGATCCATCCTCCACCGGCTCCTCGCACTGCAGGCGTTCGAGCGTGGCCGCGTCCAACTGTTGATAGGTGAACCAGACGTTGCGAAATTCGATGCTGCCGCTGCCGTCACCTGTGCGCGGGTGGGTTGGGCTGACGATTTCTGGCTGCGTGTCGAGCAGCTTGAAGATGCGTTCGCTGGCGGCCATGGCGGCCTGCAAAATGTTGTACTTTTCGCTCAAGTCCTGAATGGGGCGAAAGAAGCGCTGCGCATATTGGATGAAAGCCACCAGCACGCCCAGCGTCACCATGCCGCCCAGCGCTGGGTGCGATCCCGGAGCCAGATGCGCCAGCACGCTGCGTCCGCCAAACCAGAGGATGGCCGCAATCGCCGTGGAGCTGAGAATTTCAATGACCGGATAGTAGATGGCGTAGGCCAGAATGGCGTCTTTGAATGCCTCCATGTGCTGGCGATTGACGATTTCAAACTTCTCGTAGGCGCGGCGCTCCCGATTGAAGATCTGCACCACGTTCATGCCGCTTACGTGCTCTTGCAAAAAAGAATTGATGCCCGCCACAGCCGTGCGAATGCGCCGGTAACTTTCGCGTACGCTTTTGCGAAAGATGTTGGTGACCAGCAAAATCAACGGCAGCACGGCGAAGGCGATCAGCGCCAACCACCAGCTCATGCGCAGCATCACCAGCACGATGCCGGCTAGCACCAGCACATCCTCAAAGATGGCGACCACGCCGGAGGTGAACATTTCATTCAGCGCGTCCACGTCACTGGTGACGCGCGTGACCAAGCGGCCCGTTGGGTTGCGGTCAAAGAATGCGATGTGCATCTGCTGCAAGTGGCGGAAGATTTGGCTGCGCAGGTCATACATCACCTTTTGCCCCATCCACTGCATCCAGTAGGTTTGGACAAACTCCAGCAGATAGCTGAAGAAAAGCGTGCCGAAAAAAATCGCCGCGATCTGGCTGATGCCGGTGACCGCATTGGGGCTGAGATGCCGCCCCAGCCAAGAGGAGTGGGCATGCGCGTCGTGCGTCATATACAGATCGACGGCTACCTTGGTCAGGTACGGACCGAGCACATCCAAAAATGCTTTGATTGCGATGGCGGCCAGGGAAGAGAAAAAGACCAGTCGATACGGGCGCAGATACGTCAGCAGTCGGCGCATGAGCCGGTGGTCATAGGCCTTGCCTGCTGCGTCTTCTTCCTGATGCTTCGGCGTGCTGGATGCGGCTTCTGCCATGCGACACTACTATTGTACCGGCGCGCACCGGGCCGCCGGAAAGAATCCACGAGAACTCATCCTTTGATGCACGGCCTCTACATTTCGATTCCGTTCTGCCGTTCAAAGTGCAGCTATTGCAACTTCGCCTCCGGCGTCTTTGGCCAGGAGCGGCTGGATCGCTACGTGGAGCGTTTGATCGAAGAGATTCATTCCGTGCGCGCACGCGCATCGGGCGTGTCGGCCTTGTCGCCGGAGCATATCGACACGATCTACTTTGGTGGAGGCACGCCGAGTCTGCTGCGTCCAGAGCAGTTGCGGCGCATCTTTCAAGCACTGCGCGCGGAGTTTCTGTTGAGCGCCGATGCCGAGATCACGCTGGAGTGTGCGCCCGGCCAGCTCAGTGACGATCTGCTGGATGCGCTGCCGCAATTGGGCATCAACCGCGTCAGCTTCGGCGTGCAATCGTTTGTGGATGCCGAGGCTCGTGCCGTGGGTCGTCTGCATACCTGCGCGCAGGCGCTGGCCGACATCGCACGCCTGCGCGGCGTGGGCATCGTCAATATCAATGTGGATCTGCTCGCCGGGCTGCCGCAGCAAACCGAGGCAAGCTGGCAGCTCTCGCTCGATGTGGCGCTTGCCAGTGGAGTGCCCCACGTTAGCGTCTATATGTTGGAGGTTGATGAGGACTCGCGCCTGGGCCGCGAACTGCTCGCCAGCGGCTCGCGTTACCACGCCGAAGCCGTTCCAGAGGATGCACACATCGCTGCCATGTACCTGGCCGCCTGTGCGCGTCTGAACGCTGCGGGCATCGCTCAGTATGAGATTTCCAACTTCGCGCGTGTGGGCTTTGCTTCGCAGCACAATGAAAAATACTGGCTGCGGCAGCCCTATCTTGGCTTGGGATTGGATGCGCACTCGATGTTGCGCGGAGCCGATGGCCGCGCGCGCCGTTTGGCTGTGGCGGACGATCTGGCGCTCTACTTGGAGCAGGGAGCGCAGTGGGACTGCACGGAAGTCGATGCGCAGGCCGCGCTCGAAGAGGCATGGTTCCTGGGGCTGCGCAGGAATGCTGGAGTGCACTTGTCCGCGCTGGAGCGCGAATTTGGCGCGGAGGCATGTGCTGGCTATCCACCTGTGCTGGCCGGTTGCGAGCAGGAGGGGCTATTGGAAGTTGACGGCGATCTGGTGCGCCTGACCGCGCAGGGCCGGTTGTTTTCCAATGAGGTTTTCGAGCGACTGCTTGCACCGGAGCCGCTCTCGATTCACACTCCCGTAACCGAGGATTTACATTCTGTTTGCGATCCATTCTTTTCCGTGCGGTAAGCTGACAGCGGCGGCCGTTTGTCTGCCGCTGTGGGTGCAGAAAGGGAACCGGTTTGAAACAGACGATCTTTGTCTTGGAAGACGATGCCGACATCTCCCGGCTCGTGCAGCATAATTTGGAGGCCGCCGGTTTCACCGCGCGCCTCTTCACCACAACGGCTCCCGTGCTGGCCGATGCAGAGCGCAAGGCCCCCGATTTGTTCCTACTCGACATCATGGTTCCGGGCGGCGATGGTTTGGATTTGTGCCGCAGAATCCGACGCAATCCAGCTTTGTCCAGTACGCCGGTGATTTTTTTAACCGCGCGTACCAGTGAGAGCGATCGTGTGCTCGGCTTGGAACTCGGTGCGGATGACTACATCACCAAGCCATTTTCTCCGCGCGAGTTGATCGCTCGCGTCAAGGCCGTATTGCGCCGTTTTGAGCGGCCCTCCGCACCCTCGCAACTGCTCTTTGACGATGTGGAGATCGACGCCAACGCCATGCAGGTCCGCGTGCGCGGGGAGTTGATGACCACCACCGCCACGGAGTTTCGTCTGCTGGAATATCTGGCGCGCCATCCGGGCCGTGTCTTCAGCCGCGACCATCTCCTGGACGCGGTTTGGGGCGATGCGCGCTTCGTTACTCCGCGCTCGGTCGATGTTTACGTGCGTCGCATTCGCGAAAAAATCGAGACGGATGTCGAGAATCCGCGGTATCTTGTAACCGTGCGGGGCGCGGGCTACCGCTTTGAGCTTCCCAAACAAGGCTGAGCATTCCCAGGTCTCTCCGGCCGTACTACGCTGAGAATCACGCTGACTTTTTTGCACCGGACGGGTATCGAATGACGCGCAAACTTTTTTTGCAAGTATGGCTGCCGCTATTGGCCGCGCTGGTGCTGGGTGTGGCCGCCGGGCATATTGCGCGCCATTCCCTGGCCCTGTTGGCGGTGGCGTTTTTGTTGGCATTGGTCACTTTGGCGGCTGGATTGGCCGCGCGCTTCGTGTCTGTGCTTGCATTGCGGCGCACAGAGACACTCAATCGCTTTGCCGCGCAGATGGCACTGGGCAACGCAAGCGCTCGTTTGGCGGAAGATGCGGGCGAGATTCGCCCAGACACGGCCCACGCGTTGAATGCAGCCGCCAGCGCCGTGCAGGAAAAACTGCGCTCGCTAGAAGATAGCCGGCGCAATCTGGAAACGGTGCTCGATAGCATGGAAGAGGCCGTTATCGTCATCAATGAAAAGGGCCAGATCCACTGGACCAATCACGTGATGCGCCGCTTGGCTGGCGGCAATGTGCGCATCGGCAGTGCGTTGGTGCAAACGGTGCGGGATCCTGACCTGCTGGTCTGTGTGGAGCAGGCCTTGCGCGATCGCGTTCCGGCACAGGCGCGCGCGCGTTCCATTCAGCCCGGCCATGTTTTTGACATCAGCGTAGCTCCCATGCCGGGCGACAGCGCCGTGGCTGTGTTGCATGATGTGACCGAGATTGAGCGCGTGGAAAAGACCCGACGCGACTTCATCGCCAACGTTTCCCATGAACTGCGCACGCCGCTCACCTCCATCTCTGGCTATGCGGAAACCTTGATGGAAGCTGAGACACAATTGTCGGAGCAGGCGCGGGATTTTCTCGGCATCATTTGCAGAAACGCCGCGCGCATGAATCGGCTCACGGAGGATCTGCTGGCGCTGGCGCGCATTGAGTCTGGCGAATACAAGCTGCGCTTGCAGCCTGTGGCCGCTGCGGCGTTGCTGGATGAGGCTGCCAGCCTGTTCACCGGCTCACTGCGCGCCACCGATATTCGCTTGGAGGTGAATCTGCACACTGAGGCTCGCGTGCGAGCCGACATGGATGCGATCCTGCAAGTCTTTACCAATCTATTGGAGAACGCGGGCAAGTACGGTGGCGCAGGCAGGCGCATCGCCATGGGCGCGCGGTTGGCTGGCGATGCGGTGGAGTTCTTCGTGCAGGACTTTGGCGCGGGCATCGCTTCAGAGCACTTGGATCGCATCTTCGAGCGTTTTTATCGCGTGGACAAGGGACGTTCCAAGGACTCCGGCGGCACGGGGCTGGGCCTGGCCATCGCCAAGCACATCGTGCTTGCCCATGGAGGCAGCATTCGCGTGGAGAGCGAACTGAACCACGGCAGCACATTTTTATTTACGCTGCCGCTGGCGGAAGAATAAAAACGGGCAGAAGGAAAATTCTGCTTTCGTGTATGCCCGCAGGCGGCCAGATCCCAGATGCAGAAACGGTTTGCCAGCTCTGTCATCTGCTGGTAATTGGGCGCGGTCCGTTCTCCCGGAATTAAAACTTTGCAGACCCTGGGTCCCATACGGGCTGAGGTGGAGACTCCACCACGAGCAAACTGGCTTCGGGTGCCTTTGCTGGTAACCTTGGTGGCGCGCTTGGATTTGCAAGCGAACTACAGGCAAAATTCTCGCGGTACTTTGGGAACGGTACGGGTGCGGTTGTTTTGTTCTGTCCATCCCCATACAATCAACCTTCAGGACGAATGATGGATATTTCCGCAGCACAAGCCCATGTAGCGCCAGCCGTGGAGACCACTCTCGCATGGAAAAAGACTGAATTGGCGCGGCATCCGCAGAGGCCTCACCCGATGGACTGGATTGCCAGCCTCTTTACCGACCGCAGCGAAATCCATGGCGACCGTTGCTTTGGCGACGATGCTGCTGTCGCTTGCATGATGGCCCGTTTCCACGGGGAAGAAGTCCTGGTCATTGCCAATCAAAAGGGTCGCACGACCAAGGAAAAGATTGAGCGCAACTTTGGCATGCCCAATCCTGAGGGCTACCGGAAGGCGTTGCGTTGCATGAAAATTGCAGAGAAATTTGGGCGACCGATCTTTACGTTTATTGATCTAGCTGGGGCCTATGCCGGTCTGGGAGCCGAAGAGCGCGGGCAGGCCGAGGCGATTGCCAGCAATCTGCGCGAGATGTCGCGCCTGCGCGTGCCCACCTTGGCCACGATTACGGGCGAGGGTGGCTCTGGCGGTGCGCTGGCCATTGCTGTAGCGGATCGTGTTTTGATTTTGGAGAATGCGGCCTACTCCGTCATCTCCCCTGAGGCTTGCGCATCCATCATGTGGCGCGATGCAGGCAAACGCGCGGAGGCGGCGCAAGCCCTGCGCACGACGGCAGAGGATGTCTTGAGTCTGGGCTGCGTGGATGCAATTGTTCCCGAGCCGGAGGGTGGAGCCCACACGCAACCCGATCAGGCGATCGCGTTGTTGGATCAGGCGCTGCAAACGCATTGGCAGACCCTGCGCGCGCTCCCTGTGGAAGAACTGCTGGCGCAGCGGCGCAAGAAATTCCGTCACATTGCACAATTTTTCGCCTCCTAGGGCTGCGGCAGGGGGGAGGATGCGCCACGTACCGGGCATCGTATCGCACAAGGGAAATGGGCAAAACGCTGCAATGAGCTTTTTTTCAGGACCGGGCCGGGGACGCGCATGGTTGCGCTGTATGCTGGCGATCGCTGTCTTCGTCGTTGTGCAGTCCCTGGCTGCGCAGGCCGCAGATGGTTTTCGTTTTCAGGGCCTGTCCGCCTCCACAGGTTTGCTGCTCCGCAATCTCTTCCAGCTATTTCTTGAAGTGTTGAGCTTTGCCGTCATGGGTCTTCTATTTGACCGACAGACGCAGCCGCTGCGGGCCATGGGCTTGGCGCGCAGCATGGCGCCGCAGACCAGTGCGTTGCGTCAGTTCGCACTGGGGGCCGCGTTGGGGTGGGGAATGGTCGTTGCCCTCTTGCTCCCCGTGGCGCTCTCTGGTGGGTTGTATGTGCATCTTTGGATCACCCCCCGCGCTTTTGCGCTGCTCACCGTTCAGCTCCTTACACTGTTTGTGGCCGCCTTATCCAATGAGGTTGTCTTCCGCGGCTATCCCTTTCAGCGACTCATGGAGGCCACGGGACCTGGAATCGCCGTGCTTCTCTCCTGTGTTCTGTTTGGATGGCTGCGTTGGCAGGCCATTACCGCCATGCCCGGATCCGACGCGGCAGCAATCTGGGTTAGTGTTGCAGCAGCGATACTCCTTTCCCTGGCCTATCTGCGCACGCGCGCATTGTGGCTGTCCTGGGGACTGCATTTTGCCTGGCTGGCTAGCATGGGCGTTCTTTTTGGCTTGCCGCTGGCTGGGGAGACCGATACGGCCAGTGTGATTCAGTCCAATGCGTATGGACAGCATTGGCTCACTGGGGGCGATTATGGTCCGGAGTCGGCATGGCTCACCGTGGGAGTCTTGGTTGGCGGAATCTGGGTGCTGCTCCGCATGACGCGGCAGATGGATTGGCATGCGCGGCAGCCGGTGTTGCGCCCCGCCGGAATTGCGGTGGAGATTGCCCATGCAGCACCTGCAAGCGTTGCGGCTGCGCCCGCAAAGCCGACCGCTGCGCCGCCCTCCCTGGTGCAGATTGCCGCGTATACTTCCGCACCGCCCTCAAGCGCGCCCAAGGAGGAATTGCCCTCCTAGCCAGAAACGCGCATGGAAGCCAAGTGCCTGTTTGCTGTAGACTTGGAAAGGAACAGGGTTGCGCGTGCCTGTTGCTTCCACCTTTTGCAAGGATGCCCCGCCCTAGGCGCGTCTCCACTCGGAGACGGCAGCGTCCGTGTGCAGACCATGCGTGGTTCCGTTGGAGCTGCGCGGGTGCGTCTGAATGTGGTGGAACCATACGCAAATGTTTTTTTGAGGAGAAACTCATCATGGCCAAGATTGCCAAGACCGCTGACCGCAAAAAGGTCATGGACACCACCAAGAGCACGGACTGCCCCAAGTGCTCCAAGCCGACACGCATCGTCAAGCGCGTGAAGGATCGTGAGCACGGAACGCCGGGCGGCGTGTATATTTCCTGCTCCGCTTGCGAATTTTTCGAGAAACTTTAACCGGATTTCTACGCAGAGGCCAATCTTTTTCGGGGTGGCCTCTTCGTTTTTTTGGAGATGGGGGCCGGTCCTCCCACCGCATTGCTCCGCATCCGTGGCTGGGCCTACGGTTCTGACCTGTTTTTGGATTCGGGGAGTCGCCTTCCATGCCGACACACGTACGTTCCCACGCGAAGATCAACCTTGGATTGGCGATTGGCCCGGCGCGGGCCGATGGCTTCCACGCGTTGGCGACTGTCTATCAGACGCTGGCCATTTATGACCGCGTGACCGTCGCTGCGCATCGGGTGCCTGCGGGCCAGATTGGCAACGTGCAAATGACCTGCAATGACGCCCGCGTGCCCTGCGATGCGCGCAACACGGCCTGGCGCATGGTGGAGTTGGCGCTGGAGGCCATGAGCATCCAAGCCGACGTGACCCTCCACATTCAGAAGCATCTGCCCGTGCAGGGGGGATTAGGTGCGGGATCGGCGAATGCTGCTGCGGCGCTGCTGGGGTTGGAGCGCGAATTGGGGCGTGAGCTGCCGCAGGCGCAGCGATTGCAGTTGGCCGCGCAGGTTGGCTCGGACGTGCCGCTGTTTCTGGTCGGGGGAACGGCACTGGGTTCTGGGCGTGGAGAGCGGGTAACTCCACTGCCAGATCTGCCTGCGCTGCCCTGTGTGTTGGCGTTGCCGCCGGTGGGGGTTTCCACTCCGCAGGCCTTTCGCGACTGGGACGCACGTCTGTTGCAAGCGCTGCAGAAGCCTGTTTTGGGCAGTGGTGAGAATTCTGCGTTGACCAATCTGCGCGCACCCGATAGACTGGAGATGTTGAGCCGCCGCTGGGTGGATGCCTTGGCATCATCCCAAGAAAAAGCAGCGGTTCCATCCGGTGTCCTCTCACAGGAGGACCGGGCCGAGGAAGCGCTTCTCAGGCTTGTCCGTGCCGGGATTGAAAACGACTTTGAATGCGTCGTTTTCCAGCAGCATCCCTCCCTGCACGGCATTCTCCAGACGATGCGTATCTTCCCCAAGGGTGTTGGGGCGCTGTATGCGGCGCTCTCCGGCTCTGGCTCGGCTTTGTTTGGCCTGTACGCCACAACGGCACAGGCAGAAACGGTGGCCAAGCGTTTGCGGGACGGTGGTGTGCCTGCGCTCTGCACGATGACCGTGCCGCGCGAGACCTACTGGGGCGGGATGTTTGATGTCGCCTTGGCGGTGGAGCGCAGCTCCACGGTCGATGTGGCCGCAGCGGTGGATGGGAATGCAGCCGAGAACATCGATGCAGTTGTCGATGCGAAGGCCGCAGCGCAGGCAGAGGTTGCCGCGTGTAACGCCGACGAGATTGTGCCCGTGCGCAAGATGAATGGCGCGGCGCACAAGGATTGACGCAAGCTCCCGCGAGGGAGGGTTGCGCACAAGGTGGATGGGCGATCGACTAACGGTAGGTCAAGTGCCTTTGGAGCACTTTGTCTAGGTTCGAATCCTAGTCGCCCAGCCAGAATGGTTTAGCAGGTTTGCAGTTTGTTTTGTTCGCGCGCAGCAGGATCGGAACACCTGCGGCGCATCCGGCGAACCGGGCAGGATGGAGCAGAACAGCCATCCGCGTTCGGGACGCAAGAAAATCGGAAAAGCCACGCCAACCAGCATGGAGGTCCGGGAAATGAACGCACAAGCAACCGCAACTGCGGCTCCCCCAGAGGAAGTCGCAACGGATGCGGCGGCGGAGAAACAACCCGCCAGCCGCAAACGCGCCAAGTCCCACAGCGAGGACAAGCGCTTTAAGATTTTCAGCGGCTCCTCCAACCGGCCATTGGCCGAGGAGGTCTGCAAATTTGTTGGCCTGCCGCTGGGCGAGGTTCGCCTGCAGCGGTTTTCTGACGGGGAAGTGTACTTTCAGCTTTTGGAGAACGTTCGCGGCGCGGATGTCTTCGTAATTCAGCCGACCTGCTATCCGGTCGACCAGCATTTGCTGGAGCTGCTGATTATGATTGACGCGCTCAAGCGAGCTTCGGCGAGCCGCATCACCGTGGTGGTTCCCTATTACGGATATGCTCGCCAGGATCGCAAGGACCGGCCCCGCGTGGCCATCTCCTCCAAGCTGGTGGCCGATTTGTTGACCACCGCAGGCGCCAATCGCGCTTTGTTGGTGGATCTGCATGCGGCGCAGATTCAAGGTTTTTTTGACATCCCGGTGGACCATTTGTTTGCCAGCCCGGTGCTGGTGGGCCACTTCCGGGAGTTGAACCTGCCGGACCTGACCGTGGTCTCGCCCGATGCAGGCGGCGTGGAGCGTGCGCGCTTCTTCGCCAAAAAAATGGAAGCGCCGCTGGCCATTGTGGACAAGCGCCGCACGGATATGAACGTCACCGAAGTGATGCACGTGATTGGTGACGTGGCTGGACGTACTTGCCTGATCCTGGACGACATCGTGGATACGGCGGGCACGCTGGTCAAAACGGTCGATGCGCTCATCGAAGCGGGGGCGAGCAAGGTGTATGCCTGCGCCACGCACCCGGTGTTGAGCGGCCCGGCCCTGGAGAGAATTGAGCACTCGCGCTTGGAGCAGTTGGTGGTGACCAACACGATTCCGCTGCGTGAGGAAGCGCAGGGTAGTTCGAAGATTAAGGTGCTTTCCATCGCCGGCCTGATTGGCCGCGCCATTGAGAGCATCCACATGGAGACCAGCGTTAGTTCCTTGTTTAACTAACGTCGCGTCTTCGCCCACTGAAGTTCCAAGCGCGGCACGCAGCCGCCACTGGAGTTCAACCACTGCCGCGCAGGCCAAGTGTCTGCGCGGCGACAAGGGAGCGGCAAGAGCCGTGCCCGAAGGATAAGGACAATGAGCGCAACCAACGAAGTCGTCGTCGCAACGCCCCGCACGGGCAAGTTCACCAAGAATATCGCGCGCCGTGTGCGCGTCTCGGGCAAGATTCCCGCTGTGGTCTATGGCGCGCAGCAGCCCTCTGCCGCCATCACCGTGGATCCCAAGCAGATTCTGCGCATCCTTCACTCGGACTCTGGACACAACACCATCTTTGATCTCGACCTGTCCGGCGCCAAGACCAAGGTGATGATCGTGGACTGGCAGTATGAGCCGATTCGCGGCAGCCTGATGCACATCGACATGAAGCGCATCGCCATGGACAAGGCCATTCGCGTTCAGGTTCCGATCCAGTTGCTGGGCGTGCCGGTGGGCGTCAAGACGCAGGGCGGCATTCTCGATCAGATTCTGCGCGAGGTTGCCATCGAGTGTCTGCCCGCCGACATCCCCGGTCACATCGACGTGGACATCTCCGAGCTTTCGTTTGGTCAAGTGCTGCGCGTCTCGGACCTGCCGCATGGCGGCAAATTGAAGTTCCTGACCGATGAAGACACCGCCGTGGCGCACATTACCGCTGTGCGTGAGGAGGCCGCTCCGGCTGCAGATGCAGCCGCTGCCGCGCCTGCCAGCGCCGAGCCGGAAGTGATGAAGAAGGGCAAGCAGGAAACTGCGGATGCCGCCGGTGACGGCAAGAAGGACGCCAAGAAGTAATTGGCCGCCGGCATGGAGGCAAACTTGGGCGGAACTGCAAGCGGTTCAGCCACAGATCCGGTGCTCATCGTGGGGTTGGGCAATCCGGGCATCGAGTATCAATTCACGCCCCACAATGCCGGGTTTCTGGCATTGGATCGCATCGCGGAACAGTGCGGTGCAACCATTGCGAACCGGCGCGGCAAGGCACTGACGGCAACGGCGCAGATTGCAGGACGGCGCGCGTTGCTAGCCAAGCCGGAGACGTACATGAACCTGAGCGGGCTGGCCGTGGCTGCTCTGGTTCGGGAGTTGGAGATCGATCCGGCGCGTAGCCTGATTGTGATCTACGACGAGATGGCCTTGTCGCTGGGCGCTTTGCGCATCCGCGAACGGGGCAGCGCCGGAGGTCACAATGGAGTCAAATCCATCAGCGGCGCGTTGGGCACGGAGGAGTGGCTGCGGATTCGCGTCGGGGTGGCCCCGGCAGAGGCCAAGGCGGCCGAGAGTGCGCGCAGTCGAATGCGGGACTCTGTGTTGACTCCCTTTCGCAAGGCCGAACTGGCCGCGCTGGATGGAGTCTTGGACGAGGTTGCACGCGCCGTCGAGGCCATTCTGATCGATGGACCGGCGGCGGCCATGAACCGATTCAACCGGCGGGAGTGCGCCGGGGAATAAGAACCTTTGCGGTCAGGTTGGCCGCGTAGGCGGGGCGGAAGCGCTCCCGCAGAAACGAGAAGAATAACGATGCAACGCAAATACGAAGTGATGTACATCCTGCGTCCGGACATTGCGGAGGAAGAGATTGAGAAGTTGACCGCCAGCCTGGACGCCACAGTGACCAAGGGCGGCGGCGTGGTGCTCTCCAGCGAAAAGATGGGTACGCGCAAGCTGGCCTACACGGTGCGTAAGTTTAATGACGGCCTCTACATGCTGATGACGCTGGAGGCGGGCGGGGATCTGATCACCGAACTCGAGCGCCGTCTGCGCGTTACCGAGCAGGTCATCAAGTTCATCACCGTGCGCATGGATGAAGAAGAGAAGCGCCTGGCAAAGATTCGCAAGATTCGCTCCACGCGCATTAAGCAGAGCGTGGTGCAGCATGCGGCAGCAGCGGCGGCAGAGCCTGTGGTCGCTGAGGTTGCCGTCCAAGCCCCTGCAGCCGAGGCAGCAGCCAGCGCTTAGTCTGCGCTGGGCACACCGGGCTGGCCTCCGATGCACAGGCGTGCATCGCATAGCCGCAGCCCCCAGTATTTTGCATCCGCACCTGCGGATCGGAATCGCCGAACCGAATGGCTCGGCCCAGAAAGGAAGTTGAGTATGGCAGAGGAAACCACACAAGCACCCCGGCAGGAAGCAGCTGCTCCAGGCGCACGGCCTGCAGGCCGCAGCGGCGGTCCCGGTGGACCGGGTGGACGCAAGTTTTTCCGCCGCAAGAAGGTCTGCAAGTTCTGTGCGGAAAAGATTGACGCCATTCCGTACCGCGATGTGCGTCTGTTGCAGCCGTTCGTTGCCGAGCGCGGCAAGATTGTGCCCCGTCGCCTGACCGGCGTTTGCACGCCGCATCAGCGTCGTTTGACGCGAGCCATCAAGCAGGCGCGCAACATTGCGCTGCTGCCGTTTGCCGCGCGCTTTTAGCTGAGAACACGTATCCGCCAGCCCCTGTTGTCTGCGCGTTGCTGTTGCGACAGCCGTGCAGATCGATCAAAGGATGTGCGGTTCAAGATTGGGAGAGAAACATGGAAATCATTTTGAAGGAAGACGTGTTCAACCTGGGCCACCAGGGAGACGTCGTGAAGGTGGCCGATGGCTATGGCCGCAATTATCTTTTGCCGCGCAAGCTGGCCATTCAGGCCACCAGCGCCAACAAGGCTGTCATCGAACAGATGAAGGCTGCCAGCGTCCGCCGCTCTGCCAAGCTGAAGGGCGAGGCCGAGCTGTTGCTGCAACAGTTGGAAAATGTCGCGCTCAGCTTTACACGCAAGACCGGCGACAACGACCACCTGTTCGGCTCTGTGACCGCAGCCGACATCACGCAGGCTCTCGAGGCGCAAGGCTTCCAGATCGACCGTAAAAAGGTGCATCTGGCGGAGCCGCTCAAGGCCCTGGGTGAGTTCCACGTGCCGGTGCGCCTGCACCGCGAGGTGACCGCACACCTGAAGGTGACGGTCAGCCGTGAGGCCGAAACCGCGTAGGTTTTGTTTCCGTTCTAATTTTTGGGCGAGGCGGTCTGTTTGCGCAAGCGAGCTGACCGCTTTGTCTTTTCCGTAGACGCACGAAGCGTCTTCAGCGGCCAATGCGCAGGCGCGTGGCCAAGCTCTCTGGCAACCCCGCGCGCAGGATGCGAATCTGTGCCGCTTGCACCATGTAAGGAACCCGACCAAAAAGTACGCTCTGCGTCACACTGTCATACAGCGTGAAGGCAGCGCGCCAATCACGGTCGCGCGGCTGGCCAACGGAGCCAGGGTTCAACAGGTAGCGCGTTCCTTGGCGCAGCTTCAATTCATAGAAATCGATTTCGTTCGGGGATGCGTATATGGGCGTCAGTGTGGCGCAGTCCCCGTCGGGATCGATGGCAAAGCCGCCCTGCACATGAGTGTGTCCGAAAAAAATAAGCGGCTCTTCTGTGGTTGCAAGGGCGGCGCGCGCCTCCGGCTGCGCCAGCACATATTGATCCTCATGCAGCGGGGAGCCATGCACGCACAGCGCATTTTTCTCCGGGGTGCGGATTGGGCCGCGTGGAACCTTGCGCAGCCATTGCATGTTCTCGCTGCTCAGTTCTTTTTGCGTCCAGCGCACGGCGGCTAGCGCTACGGGATTGAATTCCTCTGCGTGGAGCAGGCCGGAGCAGCCGCGGTCATGATTGCCACGCACATGCACCACGGCCAGATCGCGTATGCAGTCGATGACGGCGTTCGGCGCGGCACCATAGCCCACCACATCGCCCAAATTCCAGACCACATTATGTGCGGGGGCTGCGGCCAGCACGGCCTCCAGCGCGTCGATGTTCGAATGAATGTCAGAGAGTATCAGCGCGCGCATAAAAAATCTTTCGCGCAGTTGTGTGCGCGGAGCAACTCTCGATGGTACCGCATTCACAGATGGATTTACGACGGCACGGCCAGCGGACGATTGCGCGGCGTTTGCAACGTGGGAACCGCCGCCAGCAAGCTGCGCGTGTAGGCGTGCTGGGGTGCAGAAAATATCTGCGCACTGGTGCCCTGTTCCACAATTGCTCCGCGCCGCAGTACGGCCACATGCTGCGCCATGCGCGCCACCACGGAGAGATCGTGGGAGATGAATAGCAGCGCCAGGTTGTGTCGCTTGCGCAGATCGTCGAGCAGATCGAGAATCTGCGCCTGAACGGTGCCATCGAGCGCGGTGGTCGGCTCGTCGGCAATGAGCAGGCGCGGGCGGTTGGCAATGGCCATGGCGATGCCGATGCGCTGCAACTGTCCGCCGGAGAATTGATGTGGGTAATCGTCGTACCTGCGCTCCGCCTCCGGCAAGGCGACGGATTCCAGCGCCGCGATGGCGCGCCGGCGCAACTCTTTGCGCGGCAGGCCAGGATTGTGTACGGCGACAGCCTCTGCCACCTGCGGGCCGATGCGCATCACGGGGTTCAACGCCGTCATTGGCTCTTGAAAGATCATGGACATCGCGCTGCCGCGCAGCGCGCGTATCGATGCATCTGGCAGCGTCAGCAGACTTTTCCCGTCGAAATGAATGGCTCCTGCAACGCGCGCACGGGGAGCCAGCAGGCGCAGAATCGCCAACGCAATTGCCGATTTTCCCGATCCCGATTCGCCGACCAGGCCCAGCGCCTCCCCAGCATCCAGCGAGAAGCTGGCTGCGCGCACCGCTGCGTGTTCCCCCTGCGGCGTGGGAAAGGTGACGGAGAGCCGATCCAGATGCAGCAATGCAGCCATGCTGCCATTGTAGTGTGGGGATTCTGGCGAAAATCTGCGGGAGGAGGAAAAGTGCGTAGGGCAACGAAATCTCTTTCTCGGATTCATTTTCAAACCATCATTCCCGTTATGGAATTTGCATGCACCTTCGCAGGAATTTCTCCGCCGCGCCATCAGAATTTCCAACCATACTGAATCTGCCGCCGTCTGCGAAACTCCCGCACGTATTCCAGCGGAATGGCCAGCGCAATTCGCTGATCCCCCATGGAAGTACTGGAGCGTTTCCGATGGTGCGGCCGATTTCGCGTCCTTTATATTTGTCGCTGGCGTTGGCGCTTGCCGCCTGCATTCTGGCTTTTCCGCGGATGCTGCACGCCACTGCCACCGTCTCGCTGCTACAGCAGATCAACACGATTGCGGGCACGCACGCGGCTGGCTTCTCGGGCGATGGTGGCGCAGCCACGGCGGGCGAGCTCAACCTGCCGCAAGGCGTGGCGCTCGATGGCGCAGGCAATCTCTACATCGCCGACACGGCCAACAACCGCATCCGCCGCGTGGATGCTTTTACGGGAGAGATCACCACTGTGGCGGGTACAGGCGCGCAGGGCTACGCGGGCGATGGCGCACTGGCCACGCTGGCGGAGTTTAACCAGCCGCAAGGCATCGCCGTCGATGGCGAGGGGAATCTCTACATCTCCGACACCGGCAACAACGTGGTGCGCAAGATCAACGCGGCGACGGGCAACATCACCACGATTGCCGGCACCGGCGCGCAGGGCTACGCGGGCGATGGCGCACTGGCCACGCAGGCGAAATTGAATCTGCCGACGGCGCTGGCCGTGGACGCAGCCGGGGATGTCTATATTGCCGACACGGGCAACAACCGCATCCGCCTGGTGAACGCGGCCAGCTGGCTGATTGCGCTCTACGCCGGCAATGGAACCACCGTCTACAACGGGGATGGATTGCAGGCCACGCAGACGGCGCTCTCTGACCCGCGCGGTCTGTCGCTGGAGCCGAGCGGCGACGTGATTCTCTCCGACACCGGGCACAATCTGGTGCGCGAGGTGAACGCGACCACCGGGCTAATGCAAACGCTCGCGGGCAATCCGCTGCAAGCGGGCGGCTACAGCGGCGATGGCGGCCCAGCCACCAGTGCGGAGTTGAACGGGCCAACGGGTTTGGCGCAGGATGACCTGGGCAATCTCTACATCGCCGACACGCTGAATGCGCGCGTGCGGGAGATCGTCGCA
>DAHWKP010000009.1:0-28397 GCA_027343585.1 Acidobacteriaceae bacterium | reverse complement strand
GATGCGTGAAGGAATCTACGGTTTGCTGGCGGAGTTTGCCACGCCCACGGAGCTGGTTGAGGCAGCCAAGGCGGCCTATGCCAACGGCTACCGCCGCATGGACTGCTATACGCCCTATCCGCTGGAAGAAGCAGCGGAGGCGATCGGCTTTGACGATCCGCAGGAGCGCGGCGTGGCCCGCATCTGCCTGCTGGGTGGCTTGCTGGGTGGCTGTGCCATGTTCAGCCTGGAAACTTGGGTCTCGGTCTGGGCCTATCCGCTCAATGTCGCCGGGCGTCCAATGTTTTCCTGGCCGGCCTTCATCATTCCTGCGTATGAATGGACCATTCTCTTTGCCGGACTCTCTGCAGCGTTTGGAATGCTGGCGTTGAACCGACTGCCGGCTCCTTATCATCCGGTCTTCAATGCGCCGAATTTCCGCGATGGCGCAACGACCGACAAATTTTTCCTGTGCTTGCAGTCGGATGATCCGAAGTTCTCCACTGCCGAGTCGCGGGCGTTTTTGGAATCGTTCCGGCCGGTTTCGGTCGTGGAGGTCGATCACTAAACCCATGCGCAGCCGAACCGCATCGCTACTCTATCGTTCCACCTTGGCCGCTGCTGCGGTCTTTACGGTCGCCTTGGTCTCCGGCTGCCGTCAAGACATGCAGAATCAGCCGAAGTTTATTCCGCAGCGCGGCACCACCTTCTTTCCCAGCGGGCGCTCCGTGCGGCCCGAAGTGCTGGGTGCGGTGGCGCGCAATCAGTTTGACGGCGACGAGTATTACAACACCGGCCTGATTGACGGCAAGGAGCAGAACGCCATGCCCTTTCCCGTCACGATGACGGTGCTCGACCGCGGGCAGGAGCGCTACAACATTTACTGCACGCCGTGCCACTCGCGTGTGGGTAATGGACGCGGCATGATTGTCGAGCGCGGCTACAAGCCTGCTGGCAACTTCCACGATCCGCTGATCGCTGCCAAGCCGCTTAGCCATTACTTCTTCGTAATGACGCACGGCTATGGCTCCATGCCAGATTATTCGGCACAGATTACAACGCAGGATCGCTGGGCCATTGCCGCCTACATTCGCGCGTTGCAGTTGAGCCAGGACGCACCGCTGGCCGATGTTCCGGCAGGCGTGCAGGTGCAGAAGCTCTCGGAAGTAAGCCAGCAGGCGGGCTTTGCGCCGGGCTTTGTGGACGCTTGGACGCTGCCGCAGGAAACCAACGTGCCCAGCGCGGGTGAGATGCAGTCACCGGCTGCCGCAGCCAAGGCCACCACAAAGACAGCCGCAGTCGCCGGTAAGGCAAAGAAATAGTCGAGGACAGGCATAAGCATGGAACACGCACACACAGCAAAACATCTGCCTGCGGATTTAAGCGCTCCGGCGCGGGTTTCGCACTGGCGCAACCGGGCGTTGATTGCCGTCGTGGTTTTTGCCGCGCTGGCAGCTGCGGTCTACTTTACGCATCCGGACGCCTTGAGCTTCGATTACGTGCTGCGCGGCTGGCTGATGGGCATGATCGTCTGCTTCAGCTTTGCCGTGGGCGGCCTGGCGCTGCTGATGGTGCAGCATGTCTCTGGCGGTAAGTGGGGGCTGCTGATTCGCCGTCCGCTGGAGGCGATGAGCCGCACGCTGCCGATTGTCTTCCTGATGTTTCTGCCCGTGGCCCTCTTCGCCAAGCGCTTGTATCTGTGGGCGCGCATCACCAATCCGGAAGAGGCGCTGCACGCAGGGCTGATCAACGGCTTTCAAGCCCACTGCATCGCCTACAAACGCCCGTATCTGAACGTGCAAGGCTTTTGGGAGCGCGGCATTGCCTACTTCCTGATCTGGGGCCTGTTTGCTTACTTTCTGAATCGCTGGTCGTTGCAGCGGGACAGCGACACGCAGCACACCAGTTGGTTCTGGCAGAAGCGATTTGAGAATTTGAGCGGCTTCGGCCTGCTTGTCTATTCGCTCACGCTGACCGGAGCCTCGATTGATTGGGTCATGTCGCTCGATCCGACATGGTACTCCTCGGTTTACGGCCTGCTCTTCTTGGTTGCACAGGGGTACGCCGCGTTGGCCATGGTGATTTTGATTACGCTGGCCTTGTCGCAGGACGAGCCGATCAAGAGCGTCTTCCGCACCACCGAGCAGCACGATTTGGGCAAGCTATGCTTCGCCTTCGTCATGCTGAACATCTACATCGCCTTTTCGCAATACCTCATCATCTGGTCGGGCAACCTGCCAGAGGAGATTCGCTGGTACATGGATCGCATCACCGGCGGCTGGGGCTATGTGATTGGTTTGGATTTCGCCTTCCACTGGCTGCTGCCGTTTACGCTGCTGCTGTCGCGCCGGATCAAGCGCAACAAGTCGCAGTTGGCCGCTGTCTGCTGCATCATGCTCTTTGCCCGCTTCCTGGACAGCTTCTGGCTGATTGCGCCAAACTTTGCTGACATCCACCACAACTTCCACTTCACTGTCGAGCTGTTGCAGTACGTCTTTGTGCCCGGTGCCATGGTGTCCCTCTGGGTTGCCTATCTGGCGCTGCAATTGCGCACGCGTCCTGTGATTGCCGTCAACGATCCGCATCTGCCGGAGATTTTGGAGCCTGAACATGCCCACGCATGATCCATCCCACAACCACGGCAAAGGGCCGGGGTATGAGACTAGCGACGCCAACGTTGGCGGTGTGGTGACTTTCTTGGTCGTGTTGGTCGCCTCGCTGGCAGTCTTCTTTGTTGTCTGCTTTGGTCTGGGCAAGCTGATCAATGAAGCCTTGATCCATCACGATGGCCCCGAGAGCCGTTGGAACCAGCAGGCTGGCATTACGCAGCAGAATATGGCCTCCAATCCGGTGATCGAACAGCAGCAGTTGCGCAATTTGGTCTCGAAGTTCCCCACGCCGCGCCTGCAAACAGATGACGGCAACAACGATGTGATCGCGCTGCACGCGCGTGAGGATCTACTGCTCGACCACTACACATGGGCCGATGAGCAGAAGCAGACCGTGCGCATTCCGATTGAGCGCGCCATGCAGATTGTCGCCGCGCAGGGATTGCCCGTTACGCAGGCAGGCAAGACCGCCGAGCCGCCGATGGTTGGCGATGCTTCGATGACGGTGAATGTGCCCCTGACCAATGGCTTTGCCCGTACCGGGCCGGAGTTGCAGCAGATGGCCGAGCGCCAGCAGCGGCTGGGCTTGGATGCGGAGAATAAGACCGCGCAGTGAGCGGAACAGAAATGGGAGCACCCGTTGCGTAGAATGGAAGAAGGCACGCGCAGCGGGTGCAACCGAAAATAAATTTTTTTCTGTGTAAGGCACGTCACAGACAAAACACAGAAACGGCAGTAGAGCAGCAGAAGAAGGTAGCAGCGATGCAGGGCACGAAAACAAAACCGACAGGCGTGGTAGGCGAACGCAAATCGGTTGGCGCGGCCAGCGTGGGTTTTCAGCGCAAGGCTGCGTGGGTGCTGGCGGGGTTGTTGGCAGTGGGTGCTCTTTCGGCTGTGGCGCAGGTTGCGCCCATCGGAGAAAAGAGCATGGGCGAGCCGAGCAATCAGTTGCCGGAAGTGCTGAAAAAGGCCACCATTGAGCAACACTTGGGAACCAGCCTGCCCCTGACTGCGCTCTTTCGGGATGAGAACGGCCAGAGTGTTGCTCTCGGCAGCTACTTTGGCAAGAAGCCCGCAGTGCTGGCGCTGGTGTATTACAGGTGCCCGCTGCTTTGCTCGGAAGAATTGAACGGCATGGTGGGCGCTCTGGAGATGTTGCCCCAAAGGCCGGGCAAGGATTTTGATGTGATTGTGGCCAGCATCGATCCCAACGAGGGGCCGGAGTTGGCGGCGCAGCAAAAAGCGCTGTACGTCAAGCGCTATGGAAGACCGGAGACAGCATACGGCTGGCATTTTTTAACCGGCGATGCTGCCTCAATCCAGGCGTTGACCCAGGCTGTCGGCTACGGCTATGTACGCGTACCCGGGCCAGATGGAAAGATGACGGAGTTTGCGCACACCAGCGCGATTGCCATCATCACCGCGCAGGGGCGCATCGCGCAGTACTACTTGGGTGTGGAGTATCCGCCCAAGCAGATGGGCGAGGCGTTGCGCAAGGCCGCTGACGACGGAATTGGTTCGCCGGTGGAGTTGATTTTGACCTACTGCTACCGCTATGACCCGCATACGGGGCGGCGCAGTTTGATGATCGCCCGCATTGTGCAGTTGGGCGGAATTTTGACGGTGCTGGTACTGGGCAGCTACATGCTGATCATGTTCCGGCGCGATGCGATTGCCGCAGCACAACGCGCGGTCGCGCAACAGGCCAGCGGCAACGCAGCCATGATGAACGCAGTCAAGAAGGCGAACGGATAAAAGAGAATGTCGCATATCAGTCCAGTGCTTTGGCAGTTTTTGACGAATTGGATGAAGGCCTCTCCACTGTTTCCACCGGAGGCTTCCACCATCGCTCCCTACGCGGACGCGCTCTACCTGTTCCTGGTCGTCATCACGATCATCGGACTGGTGCTGGTTGGCGCTCTGGTCGTTGGCTTCTCCGTGCGCTACCGCAAGGAGCGCAGCCCGGAGGCCACGCAGATCGAAGGCTCGACCCTGCTCGAAGCCACGTGGACACTGATCCCATTGGGGCTGTTTTTGATCGCCTTCATCTGGGGCGCGCTGCTGTACTTCCGCATCTACAATCCCCCGACCAACGCCATGCAGGTCTACGTCGTTGGCAAGCAGTGGATGTGGAAGGCCGAGCATCCCGGCGGCCAACATGAGATCAACGCGCTGCACATTCCCATTGGTCGTCCCGTGCAGGTCACGCTGATCTCGCAGGATGTCTTCCATAGCTTTTCGATTCCTGACTTCCGCGTAAAGCGCGAGGCGATTCCGGGCCGTTACACCACGGTCTGGTTTGAAGCCACCAAGCCGGGCCGCTATCACATTTTCTGCACGCAGTACTGCGGCACGGAGCACTCCGGCATGATCGGCTGGGTGACGGCGATGACGCCGGATGCCTATGCTGCCTGGGCTGCGGGCAGCACCAGTGGTGCATCGCTGGCACAGAACGGCGAGAGGCTCTTTGCCAGCCTGGGCTGCAATGCCTGCCACTCCGGCGATCCGGCTGCTCGCGGACCCAATCTCGCTCAGGTGTACGACTCGCGGATTCGCTTGCAAGACGGCACCACTGCAATTGCCGATGATGCCTACCTGCGCGATGCCATTTTGAATCCATCCGAACACGTGCCTGCTGGTTACGCGCCGATCATGCCCACCTACCAAGGGCAGATCAACGAGGATGGCATGATTGATCTCGTCGAGTACATCAAAACGCTGCACTCCAATTATCGTGTGCAGCAAACGCTGAATACTACGCAACTTTCGTCCACCCAAACCAACGGAGCTGCGCCTGAGGCGCATGCAGGGGTGAAACCATGAGCAGTTCCCATACGATCGTTCAATTACCCGACCAGAGCACGGCGCAACTGCCGCGCAAGCATTATCTGAACCAGGAGCTGGGCCTGAAAAGCTGGCTGCTGACCGGCGATCACAAGCGCATCGCCATGCTCTACCTGTTCTCGATCACCTTCTTCTTCTTCATCGGAGGAGCATTTGCATCGTTGATCCGGTTGCAGCTTTTGACGCCCGGCTCCGACCTGCTGGCGCCAGATACCTACAACAAGGTCTTCAGCATGCACGGCATCGTGATGATCTTCTTGTTCCTAGTGCCGTCGGTTCCGGCTACGCTCGGCAACTTCCTGATCCCGATTATGATCGGCGCTAAGGACTTGGCCTTCCCGAAGATCAACCTGCTGAGCTGGTATCTGTTCGTTGCTGGCGGCCTGTTCATTCTGGCTGCGATGATTCTCGGCGGAGTGGACACGGGCTGGACCTTTACCACGCCGCTGTCGACGCATTACCTGAACACGCATGTGGTCACGGCAGCGCTGGGCATCTTCATCGCTGGCTTCGCTTCGATTCTGACCGGCCTGAACTTCATCGTCACCATTCACCGCATGCGCGCGCCGGGAATGACATGGTTCCGCCTGCCATTGTTTGTCTGGGGCCACTATGCAGCCTCCATTCTGATGGTGCTGGGCACGCCAGTGCTGGCCATTACGCTGGTGCTGGTGGCGCTGGAGCGCACGATCGGCATCGGCGTCTTCGATCCGACCAAGGGCGGCGATCCGCTGCTCTTCCAGCATTTGTTCTGGTTCTACTCGCACCCGGCCGTCTACATCATGATTCTGCCCGGCATGGCGGTTATCTCGGAGGTCATCAGCACCTTCTCGCGGAAGCGCATCTTCGGCTACACGGCGGTTGCGTTCTCCTCGGTGGCCATCGCCATCTTCGGCTTCTTTGTTTGGGAGCACCACATGTTCATCATGGGTGTCTCGAATTATTCGGCCTTGGTCTTCTCACTGCTGACCATGTTGGTGGCTGTACCCTCGGCGATCAAAATCTTCAACTGGTCCGCAACGCTCTACAAAGGCTCCATCACCTTTGAGACGCCGATGCTCTACGCCTTCGGCTTCCTGGGCCTGTTCACCATCGGCGGCTTGACCGGCGTCTTTCTTGGTTCGATGGGCATGGATGTGCATCTGACCGAGACCTACTTCATCGTGGCGCACTTTCACTTTGTCATGGTCGGCGGCATGTTGATGGCGTACTTGGCGGGCATGCACTTCTGGTGGCCAAAGATCACCGGACGCATGTATCCCGAAGCGATTTCGAAGCTGGCCGCTGTGGTCACCTTCATCGGCTTCATCTTCACCTTTTTCCCGCAGTTTATTCTGGGCTACTTGGGTATGCCGCGCCGTTACGCATCGTATCCGCCGGAGTTTCAAGTGCTGAACGTACTCTCCACTGCGGGCGCTTCGATTCTGGCTGTCGGCTACCTGCTGCCGATGCTCTACATGCCGTGGTCTTTGAAGTATGGCAAGATCGCGGGCAACAATCCTTGGCAGGCGACCGGCTTGGAGTGGCAGATTGCATCGCCGCCGCTGACGGAAAATTTTGTGGAGACGCCAATCGTCGATCACGAAGCCTACGACTACGAATGGCTGGCAAATCAGACCGAACATGAGGTGAAGACCGTTGGATAGCCCGGCGATTGCAACTGTAAACGGCGAGATGCACGCAGAGGCGCACGCGCACCCTGCCCACCTGCGCCATCATTTTGAAACCGTCGAGCAGCAGCGCGAGGCCGCCAGCTTTGGCATGTGGCTTTTCCTGCTGACGGAAGTCATGTTCTTCGGCGGCATGTTCATGGCTTATCTGATCTACCGGAACTGGTACCACGCGGCTTTTGTTGCCGGCTGCAACACGCTCAATATTTGGCTGGGAACCATCAACACAGCGGTACTGATCTGCTCCAGCTTGACGATGGCCATGGCCGTTTACAGCGCGGAGAAGCGCCACAAAAAGAGCCTGATCACGTACTTGATTCTGACCATTGTGCTGGGCCTGGCCTTTTTGGGGATCAAGAGCGTGGAGTATGCAGAGAAGTTTGAACTGCATCACGTGCCTGGCCCCAACTTCTCCATCGAGCAATTTGTACACCCGACCAACCCGAAGGCTGTTGCGCTGGCACCTGATATGGCCGAGAAGACGCAGGTATATTTCTCGCTCTACTTCGCCATGACCGGCATGCACGCGCTGCACATGATTATCGGCATCAGCATTCTGATCATTCTGGTCGTGCGTGCCTTTGGCGGAGCCTACACCGATGGACACATGACAACGATTGAAAATTTTGGCTTGTACTGGCATTTCGTTGACATCGTTTGGATATTCCTGTTCCCGCTGCTCTACCTCATCAGCCGGTACAGATAACATTGCGCCTGCAACGGTAGGCTGCGCGGAAGGAGAACTACACAATGTCTCAGCATGGAGCTACGGACTTGGAGCATCAGGAACATCACGTCGTCGGCCCCAAGGTTTACTTGCTAATCTTTTTCGCACTGATGATCTGCACGGGCCTCACTACGTGGGTGGCCTTCATTGATCTGGGCGTGTTGAACCCGGTCATCGCGTTAGCCATTGCCTGCTTCAAGGCCAGCCTGGTCGTGCTCTTCTTCATGCACATCCACTACAGCTCCAAGCTGCTCAAGCTCACCGTGGCCTCGGGGCTGTTCATGTTCTTGGTGCTCATCACCATGACGCTCAGCGATTACATCAGCCGCGCCTGGGGTCTGTGGTAGGCCCCGAGCAGTGACATCATCAGGCCCCAGCCGCGCAACGCTAGATGCTGCCATTCAGCAGAGCCTGCGCCGTTTCTGGGGCCTTACGTTTTTCTCCCTGGGCATTCTCTGGGGCTTTGGCGGACTCGTCTACATCCCCGTTGCCGTGCTGACATCACTGCGCGGTGGCTCCGTGGCAGAGGTTGTGCTCATCGTCAGCGGCGGAGTGCTCATCTTCCCCGCATCCATTTGGGCGCTTTATCAGCGCCGCCCAGCCTCGCTTTTGTTGCTGGTGGGCGGCATTCTTCTGCTGGCGATTGCCACCGCTCTTCCCTCGCTGCCCTTTGCACAGACCTTTGGCGCTGCCAATCGCCTCCTGACGCTTTCATCGGGAATTGTGGCCACAGCCCTCGGCTTGTTTGGCCTCATCACGGAAGTCCTTCACTGGCCTCGGCTGCACTGAGTCACGCACTATCTATAGAACCCAGTTCGCGCTTGCGTTAAAACGGCAGACGTCCGCTCAGAATGAGTGCGTGGTTATATTGTGGTGCGCGGGAAACGGCGAACTGCATGCCAGCGCCCAAAGAAAGACCCATGCGGTGGCGCAGGGGAATGCGTCCGAGCAGCAGTCCCGGAGTGACAAAGTTCAGCGACTTGCCATCATTCGGCCCACCCAAATAGTAGGTATTGTTCGTCCCGAGTTCCGGCCACAGATAGTGCAAAACGTGCAACTGTGCAGAAGTATTCCAAACAATCGAACGCCCCACCATGCGGGTGCTATCCACCGGCAACGTTCCGCCCAACGTGGATTGCAAGCTGAAATTCCCCCAGCCCTTGCCGCCCGCGATTGTGGGGAGTATCTGCGCGCTGTTGCTGCCGTTTGCATAGGTGCCTGTGGGCACGGTGCCACCCAGGTATGCAGACAGTATGTAATTGCCGTGGTCTTCATTCGCAGCCAGAATGCGGTACTTGATGAGCAAGCTGACATCGCCCAGGCCATCGGGAGAGTTGGGAGCACTGTGCTGTAGATAGGGTGGCGCATCCAGAATCAGCGCAATGTTTTTATAGGGCATCAGGTCCAGCCCTTTGCCGTTGCCATACGACCAGGTGGTCGCATGGCCGGCCAGAATCTGCCGGGAAAAGTCAGCGCGCAACTTCTGTTCCAGTCGCGGCGTGTTCAGGATGAGCGGGGAAATCCAGTGGGGTTGCGCATCCTGCGTGCGATTCACCGCATCCAGCCAATGGTCGACAAACTTGCTTTGCGAAAACATCGGTGCGGGAAGCACCAACAATGCGAGCAGCAAGACGAGCCGCAGCGTGTACTTGGAGGCGAAAAAGGTAAACAGGTGCCTAAGCGGTTGCAACATGGGCAATCGTCTCCAAAACGTTGGGAAACTTTCGGGATAAATGTAGGGTACACGAAGAGGGCCATTGGCGAAGCCATGGCCTGCGTGGAGAGCGGGGTGCGAGGCGTGCCCGGCGCTCGGACAGGAATGCAGGCCACGGACGTTTCCGAACCATCCGGGAAGGTTGCCTTGAGGAAAATCTAACCCCGGCTACGGGTATACTTTGGCTACGGACGATGATGCTGAGAACGCAGACCAAGCTGGAGGTTCTCCACCCCGCCGGGCAGATCGCCGGGCGCGTGGCCGAACTCGGCGCACAGATCAGCCGCGATTACGCGGGAAAAAGCATAATTCTCGTGGGCGTGCTCAAAGGCGCGGCCATCTTTTTATCGGACTTGGCTCGCTCCATCACGCCCGCCTGCACCTTTGATTTTGTCGCAGTCTCCAGTTACGGACGCGGCGCGCATTCCAGCGGCATTGTCCGCATGGTTAAAGACTTGGATCACTCCATTGAAGGCCAGCATGTCATTCTCGTAGAGGACATTTTGGACACCGGACTTACGCTGGCCTATCTGCGCGGGTTGTTATTGCAGCAGAAGCCCGCCTCACTCAAGATCGCCGCACTGCTGGACAAGCCGGCGCGCCGCTTGGAAAAGATCGAGGCCGATTACGTCGGCTTCACTTTGCCCAATCAATTTGTGGTGGGCTACGGCATGGACTTTGCCGAGCGCTACCGCAATCTGCCTGACATTTGTTTAATGCCCCCGGACGATCCGGAGTAGCACGACCGCGCATGAAACCAGAAAACGGCAAGTCCAAATCGGCAGCGACTCCACACGCATCCAAGGCGAAGCACAAGCACGGAAAAAAGGAAGTGGAAGAGCGGACGCACGCCGTTGCATCCGTTACGGCGGCTGCTGACGAGAGCACGCATACATTCGAAGGCGACTATCGCCCTGCTTTGCAACAGGCTCCCCATCCTGCTGAACCACGCATTGAATCCCTGCAGAGCGAGTTTTTGATGCGTCTGGCCGACGCACTCAACACTACGCTCGATCTGCAAACTTTGTTGCACCGCGTGGCTGACCTGGTGCGCGCCGTCATCGACTTTCGCATCTTCTCCATCCTGCTGGTCAACGATCGCACCAATGACCTTCGCATGCGTTTTCAAATTGGTCATGCTCCTCATGTGGAGCGCCTGCGCATTCGTATGGGACAGGGAATCGTGGGCCAGGTGGCTGAGCGGCGCGAGGCCATGCTGGTGCAGGACGTTCGTACCATTAGCAATTACATTGATGCCAATCCGCAGGTGCGCTCCGAACTTGCCGTGCCGCTCATTACCAAAAACCGCATCATCGGCGTCATCGACATTCAATCCGAGCAGCCGGACTACTTCAGCCCAGAGCATCTGCATCTGCTCCAACTGACTGCCTCGCGCGTGGCCACTGCTATTGAAAATGCGCGCCTGTACACGCGCATCTCGCGTCAGGCGCAGGCGCTGGAAGTTTTGCATGAGGTCAGCCGGGAGCTAACTTCGATTCTGGATCCCGATCAACTGCTGGAGCGCGTCGGCCACCTGCTCAAGCGCGTCATTCCGTATCAGATGTTTGTCATCTGGATGCTCAACGAGCAGCGCACGCACTTGGTGCATCGCTTCTCGATTCGCTTCGATCAGGCCGATCCATCGCCCACCGAGCCAGTGCCGATTCACCAGGGACTGATCGGCGCTGCGGTCACGCAACGCCAGCCCATCTTCTCCGGGGATGTGCGCCGCGATCCGCGTTATGTGATGGTTCACGCAGACACGCGTTCAGAGATGGCCGTGCCGCTCATCTATAAAGGCAAGGTGATCGGTGTGCTCGATCTGGAGCACACGCGCTCAAATTTCTTCAACGAAGAGCACGTTCACGCCGTCAGCACGCTGGCCGCGCAACTGGCCGTAGCGATGGAAAATGCGCGCCTCTATCAGCGCTTGGCGCAAGAGGAACAGCGCATGGAAGAGGACTTGGCCATGGCGCGCGAGGTGCAATTTCGCTTGCTGCCGCCAGCCATGCCGCAAACCAAGAATTCGCAATTCGCCACGCGTTTTGTGCCCGCGCAGATCATTGGTGGCGACCTGTACGACTTTCTCGACTACGGGGATGGACGCATTGGCATCGCACTCGGTGACGTAAGTGGCAAGGGCACGCCCGCTGCTCTCTACGCTGCAGTCGTCAGCGGACTGCTCCGCTCGAATGCCACGCGTAAGCCTTCCCCCGCAGCCATGCTGCGCACGCTGAATAACTCCCTGCAAGAGCGCAAGGTGGATTCGCAATACGTCGTCATGCTCTACGCTGTGTGGAATGATAACGACCGCACGCTGCAAATCGCCAATGCTGGCTCTACTCAGCCCTTCATCTGCCGTTCTGGCTCCATCGAGCGCGTGCAGGCCACGGGCTTTCCCTTGGGCATGTTCCCTGACGTCACCTATGAGGAGTTCACCCTCGCTACGCAACCCGGCGACATGCTCGTCTTCACCAGCGATGGCATGCTGGACGCCGAAAATGATTCCGGAGAAATGTTTGGCGATGAGCGTCTGACCGCTGTGTTGGCCAAGAATCAGCGCTGTTCCCCCAACACCGTAGTTAATGGGATTTTAAAAGCCGTATCCACCTTTCAAGGCGGCATTGAGCACTTCGACGACGAAACCATCGTCGCCCTGCGCGTGTTGAGCGAATCCGTACAGCCAGAATGCTAGCCAGAAATGACTTGGCAATTACCGGAGCAGACATTTTCTTGCAACAGAGTTTTACATTCGGCGCGGAAGTAGCGTCTTGTAGAATGGAAGCGCTGAGATTTCACGATGAAAAAACAACGCATACGCAAAGCTGTATTTCCTGCCGCAGGTTTGGGCACACGATTTTTGCCCGCCACCAAAGCCATCCCCAAAGAGATGTTGCCCGTGGTGGACAAGCCCATTATTCAATACGCTGTTGAAGAAGCTGTCGCCGCAGGCTGTGAGCAGATCATCATCGTCACGGGCCGCGGCAAGACGGTGATTGAAGATCACTTCGACATCAGCTTTGAGCTGGAGCATCAGCTCGCTTCGCGTGGTAAAAACGACTTGCTCGTACTGGCGCGCGAGATTTCCAGCATGGTGCAGATTGCCTACATCCGGCAAAAGGAAGCCCTGGGCCTGGGCCACGCCGTGTTGATGGCGCGTGACCTGGTCGGCGACGAACCCTTTGCCGTGATTTTGCCCGACGATGTGATTGATGCGCCGCAGCCTTGTCTGCAACAGATGATTGAAGTCTTCGAAGAAGTGCAGTCTTCCATACTGGCCACGCAGCTCGTCGAAGGTCCGGCCATCTCTTCCTATGGTGTGCTGGACTGCACCCCACTTGAGAAAAATCCGCGCATTATGGATGTAAAAAATCTGGTCGAGAAACCCAAGCCGGACAAAGCACCTTCAAAAAACGCCATCATCGGTCGCTATATTCTTACGCCGCGCATCTTTGATGTGTTGGAGAAGACGCAGCTCGGCGCAGGCAATGAAATTCAGCTCACCGACGGCATTCGCAGTCTGCTGCAACATGAAAAAGTCTATGGCTACAGCTTTGAGGGCAAGCGCTACGATGCTGGCGACAAGCTTGGCTTTTTGCAGGCCACAGTGCAATTTGCGTTGGAACGGGAAGACCTAGGCCCCGATTTTCGCGCCTGGTTGAAGAAACTTTCTCTGTAGTCTTTCGCAACGCTGGAGGCATTTTATGGAAGCCAACGACAAAGTCGCAAACTTTACCTTGCTGGATCAGGACGAAAACACCGTGCAGCTGAAGGATTTTTCCGGCAAGCCGGTCGTGCTCTTCTTCTATCCCAAGGCAGACACGCCGGGCTGTACCATCGAGGCTTGCGGCTTCCGCGACTCACTCAGCAAGCTGCAAAAGGCGGGTGCGGTCGTGCTGGGCATCTCCCGCGACACGCCGCGCGCGCAGAAAAAATTTCAAGAGAAGTACGACCTAACCTATCCTTTGCTTGCCGATGTGGACGAAAAGGTCTGCAAGCAGTTTGACGTGTTGCGCGAAAAGAACATGTACGGGAAAAAAGTAATTGGTATCGAACGCAGCACGTTTTTGATTGGCCCCGATCAGCGTTTACTCAAGGTCTTTCGCAAGGTAAAGCCAGAGGGCCATGCAGAAGAAGTGCTGGCTGCGCTCAAGGAATCTGCAAAGTAAATTGCCCCACTTATGCTGACGGCGGCAGCACAAGGTTGTCGATGAGTCGCGTGGGTCCCACATATGCGGCCACCGCCAGTAAAGCACCTGCGCGTGTATCGTCCACGGGCAGCAGCGTGTCCGCATCCACGACCGCTAGATAGTCGATGCGGATTGCTGGCTCGGATGCCAATACGGAACGCATGGCATCGAGCAAGCGTGCGGACTGCCGCTCTCCACTTTTGACGAGTGACTCAGCCACTTGCAGCGCACGCCACAACACCAGCGCCTGCCTGCGTTCCTCTGGCGACAAGTAACGATTGCGCGAGCTCATCGCCAGTCCGTCGGCCTCGCGCATCGTGGGGCAAAGGACCATCTCCACCGGCAGGTTCAGATCCCGCACCATGCGGCGCAACACGGCCACTTGTGCTGCATCTTTTTGGCCGAAGAAGGCCGCGTCCGGCTGCACAATGTGGAACAATTTTGTGACCACTGTAGCCACTCCGTCGAAGTGTCCGGGGCGCGAAGCGCCATCCAGCCGGTCGCGCAATCCCTCCACGCGCACCAGGGTTGCTGCATCCGCCGGATACATTGTTGCCACCTCGGGCGCAAACAACAGATCGACCTGTTCGGCTTCCAGCGCTGCACAATCTTCGGCAAAGGTGCGGGGATAGCGATTGAAATCCTCATTGGGCCCAAACTGGGTTGGGTTCACAAAGATGGAAGCGACGACCGAGCCGCAGCGTGCGCGCGCAATTTGCATCAGGGAGCGATGCCCGGCGTGCAACGCACCCATGGTTGGGACAAAGCCGACGCTGCCTTTTTCTGCGCGCAAGGCACGCACCGCTGTGCGTACCTCTGCGATTGTGGAGAGGATTTGCATGGATATATATTGTTAAGCCTTTTTGCGTTGACTGCTTTGCTTGCGCTGCTCCATGTGGCTGCGCGTCTCCGTTGGCAGGTGGTAGCTTTCTGCATCGCTGGGAAATCTGCGGGCTGCAACCTCTTCTCCATACTGCTGTACCGCTGCGCGCATTTGCGCGCCCAAGTCGGCATAGTGGCGCACGAATTTTGCTGTAGGCGCAAAGGTAAGCCCGAGCAGGTCATGCAGTACAAGAATCTGTCCATCGCACTCTGGACCCGCGCCAATGCCGATGGTGGGAATCTGCAACTCCGTCGTGATCTGCGCTGCCAGCTCGCGCGGCATGCCTTCCAACACCAGCAGGGAGACTCCCGCAGCTTCCAGTGCGTGTGCGTCTTCCAGCAGATGCTCCGCCGCCGTGAGCGATTTGCCCTGCACGCGATAGCCCCCCATGCGATGTAGCGATTGCGGCGTCAGGCCAATATGGCCCACCACGGGAATTTCTGCATCCACCAGCGCGCGCACCAATTCTGTGCGGCTCCGTCCGCCCTCAATCTTCACCGCCTCCGCGCCGGCCTCTTTCAAAAAGCGAACGGCATTGGCTACGCCTTCCGCAACGCTGGCGTGATACGAGCCGAAGGGCATATCGGCCACCAGCAAAGCGCGCCGCACGCCACGCCGCACTGCGCGGGTAAAGAGCAGCATCTCGTCCACGGTGACCGGCAGCGTGCTCTCATAGCCCAGCATCACCATGGCCAGGGAGTCGCCTACCAGCACCAGGTCGATGCCTGCCTCATCCACCACGCGCGCGGAGGAAAAGTCATAGGCCGTCAGCGCGGCAATGGGCGTGCGGTTGCGCTTCTTTTCCAGCAAGGCAGGCAGCGTCATCTTCATCTGCGTGGAGTGGTTGGGGGAAGCAATCTGTGTTGATGGGTTGCGGGAAGCGTCGGACGCAAACGCGCCCGTCTTGACCGCGCCTTGCTGGGTGGTTGGTAGGCTCATGATCTTCTCCAGTGCCGTTCCCGTGTGGCGCAATGCGCCGAGTGGGATACAGCCTGCATACCTCGCAGTGTACGCCCGTGGGGCAAAAAATGTCACATGGAAAAATCCCGTGATTCGAGTCACGGAATCCACGTCAAGAGCAGGTAGGATCAAGGGTGTAGAGGAGGATCGATCGATGCCCAGTCCTGTTGCGCCACAGACACCCCAAGTGAGCCGTTTTGATGTGTTGCTGGAACGCGCGCGGCAATTGCCCGCAGTTGATGTCGCCGTTTGCTATCCGTTGACGCGCGTATCGCTGGAGGGTGCGCTGGAGTCTGCTTCTTGCGGATTGATCCGTCCAATTTTGGTGGGGCCACAGGATGCCATCGCGCAATTGGCAGAACGGGAAAATCTTGATATTGGCCAGTGTGAGCGTATCGAAGCCGCAGATGAAGGCGAGTCTGCAAAGACGAGCGTGGCACTGTGCAGGTCGCGTCGTGCCAGCGCGTTGATGAAGGGCAGTCTGCACACAGATGAATTTCTGCGCCCGGTGATGTCCAAGGAGACCGGCCTGCGCACGCTGCGCCGTATCAGCCACACTTTCGTCATGGAGACGCCGGCTTACTCGCGTATTCTGCTCATCACGGATGCGGCCATCAACATTCTGCCCAGCCTGGAAGACAAGGTGGACATTGTGCAGAACGCGATTGATCTGGCGCATGTTCTGGGAGTCCCGAATCCAAAGGTGGCGATTCTCTCCGCAGTGGAGACGGTGCATTCCAGCATTCTCTCCACCATTCATGCGGCGGCACTGTGCAAGATGGCTGAGCGCGGCCAGATCAAAGGCGGGATTCTCGATGGACCGCTGGCCTTTGACACCGCCGTCAGTCCCGAGGCGATGCGCATCAAACACCTCACTTCTTCCGTAGCGGGACAGGCGGACATTGTCGTTGTCCCGGATTTGGAATCAGGCAACATGCTGGCCAAGCAGCTTGAGTATCTGGGCGGAGCGAGTCTGGCGGGCATCGTGACAGGCGCAGCCGTGCCGATTATTCTGACCAGCCGCGCGGACTCAGCCAAAACACGCATGACTTCGGCTGCAGTCGCATCGTTGATGCACGCGGGCGAAGAGTTAATCGTGGCCTGAACCAGGATCGATGGCACCCGCTACCGGCGCGGACATTTACAATGAGAGAGTTCCGCGGGCCTGTAGCTCAACGGTTAGAGCAGAGGACTCATAATCCTTTGGTTGGGGGTTCAAATCCCTCCGGGCCCACCAATCTTGCGCGGTTGCGCGGGCTAGGGTTTGTCGTAACCTTTGGTATTCTGAACTCCGCAACGGCTCTTGTTGCTTGGAGTATCTTTGTCATTTATATCCACCCATGACTGACCGCGCACAGCGTATCTACCGGCCTCTTCTTTTTGTCGCGGTTGCATTGTTGCTTTTGCTGCGGCTGTTGCATTTGCGTGCTGACTTTACCTCGATGCACTGGTTCAGCCAGGAGGCCGCGGAATTTACCGACGAGGGTTTTTATACCAGCGCGGCGCTTCATCACTTTACGGGCGTTCCCCTCTATATTCGCGGCGGATGGAACCCAAGCGTCTTCATGCCCGTTTGGCCTTTGCTGGTGGGCGCTGTTTTTCATTGGACAGGAGTCTCCGTCGTTGCGGCACGCGCGCTGGCCGTTGTCTGCACGTGGATCACAGCATTGCTGCTTTACTTTGTCACGCGGCAATATCGTTCGCAGATCTTCGCGCTGATCACTGTACTTCTATTTGCTGCGAACGTACTTGGATTTTTTATTGGACGCTTGGCGATTTTGGAGCCTGCCTTTTGTCTGTTTTTGCTGCTGACGTTGTGGATGGCGGGCAAGGTGCGCGCGAATGGCTACGCATTGGCGGGGGCTGTCGGCGTTGTCTTTGTGATCCTGACGCTGACAAAAACCACGGGACCATTTGTGCTGCCCGCCGTTTTGTATCCCATCTGGGCGAACAATCGGGAGGATCGCAGCGAGGCAGGCAAACTGCTGGCAACGGCTCTGGGCATCATCGTGCTGCTGCTGGGATGCGCAAAGATATTTTGGGCGGGGCACTATGCCGTGGATGCGCAGATTATTCTGGGCATGAATCCGCTGTGGCAACTGGAGCATTCTCTGCCCCGACTGGCTCGGTTTTTCTTCCGCGGCACTTGGATCGATCCGGTGCTCTTTCCGCTTGCGCTGCTTTGCGCCATTGCAGCACTGGCGCGGCTGCGCTTTCTGTGGCGGGACACGCTATTCGTCACAGCGGTTTTGTGGGAGACCGGTTACGCTGCATTCATCGTCTTTCATTATGATGGCCCGCCGCGCTACTTCGTCCCGTTGATTGTGCCCACAATCTGGCTGGCGTTGATTCTGCTGGAAGTTCTGTGGAAGCAGCAAAAGCGGACGGCGCAGGTGTTGGTTGCGTGCGTTGCCGTGTCGGCAGTTTGGAACGTGGCGAGTATTGTGCGGTATCTGGCACACCCTCACTACACATTTTTCCAGACATGTGCGTCCATCCGGCGCACAGTGGAGGCCGACGCCAGCGTGCCGCATCTTTTGATTGGCCGTGGGGCGGAAGAGATTTCCCTGATAAGCGGGGGGCTGCCCGCCATCGACAGCGACGGAATGATGCCGATGGCGGAGAAGATCCCGACGTATCACACTGGCTGGTTGGTGCAGTGGTCACGCTACACCCCGCAACGTATGCGCTCAGCACAACAGCAATTCGATTTTGTCCGGCAGTCGAAGTATCCCGTTTTTAGCCCGGAAAAAATGGCTGTGCTGCGTCTGTATAAAATCCTTCCCCTCCGGTAGGCGGGAACTACTTGCTGTATGCGTTGCTGCGTTTTTCTGCGTGGCGCTCCTGGGCCAGAGCGATGAGCCGGTCGATGAGCTTGGCATAGGGCAGGCCGCTGGCCTCCCACAGCTTGGGATACATGCTGATGGAGGTAAAGCCGGGCAGCGTGTTGACCTCATTGATGTAGATTTTTCGAGTCCGTTCGGTTTTGCCTGGTTCCATTAAAAAGTCCACGCGCGCCAGGCCAGAGCATTCGCAGGCACGAAAGGCGGCAAGGGCCATCTGCTGCACGCGCTTGGCCTCCGCCTTGGTAATGTTGGCGGGAATCACAGGCTGGGAGCCTTCACTCAAATACTTCGCGTCGTAATCGTAAAACTCCTTGCACGGGATGATTTCGCCAACAACAGAGGCCTCAGGCGCGTCGTTGCCCAGCACGGCGACTTCCAGCTCGCGCGCCTTGCCGTGCTTGCCGCCCACGCTTTGCTCAATGACGATCTTGCGATCATAGTGTGCGGCCATCTCCATCGCGGGAGCCAATTCTTTGCGATCATGCACCTTGCTGATGCCGACGGACGAGCCAAGATTGGCTGGCTTGATGAAGAGCGGATAGAGTAGCGCGGCTTCAATTTGCTGCGTGGCGCGGCGGGGATTCTTCGCCCACTCCGCGCGCAATAGTGTTATGGATTTTGTCATGGGCAGCTTGGCCGTGGCGAAGAGCCGCTTCATCACGTCCTTATCCATGCCGGCAGCGGAGCCGAGCACGCCGGAGCCAACATAGGCGATGTCGGCCAACTCCAGCAGCCCTTGCACCGTGCCGTCTTCTCCGAAGGTGCCGTGCAGCACGGGGAAGATGACATCAACGGCCAAGGATTGTTCCGCGCTGGAGCGCAAGCGGGCCAGGGAACTGGTTACGGCAGGCGCAGGCTCTGGGCGCAGCAGCGTTTCACTGCCATGTGCCAGCACGGAGGCCGAGGCCGTTGCCTCGGGATCGCCCGCGCGCAAATGTTTTTCCGTGGATGGGGGGGCGGACAACATGCGTTCCGCGTCGCCGGAGGTGAGCCAGTGTCCATCCTTGGTGATGCCGATCAATTGCACATCATAGCGGCTGCGGTCGATGGCTTGCAGTACGCTGGCGGCAGAGAGCAGCGAGACTTCATGCTCACCGCTGCGTCCGCCAAAGAGAATGCCAATGCGTGGTTTGTTCATGGGTGTCCTGGGATGTTGTTGTGTCAAAATCTCTTCAAGTTTTAGCGCAAGGATCTTGTTACTTTTTCTTTATAAAATCTTCTTCCCAAATGCAGAAGCAATCAACTCCACGGCTAACTGCGCGGTGCGGTTGCGCTCATCAATGACGGGGTTGACCTCGACCAGTTCAAAGCTGAGCATGCCGCTATCGTTGGATGGCGCGGCGCGGCTGGTGGCATCGGCAAGTATCTCCATCGCCAAGTGCGCTTCGCGATAGGTGGCGCCGCCGCGTACTGGCGTGCCCACGCCGGGTGCATCTTCGGGATCAACCCAGTCCATGTCCAAGGAGACGTGATAGCCCGCAGTGTCGCGTCCGGCAATGCGCAGCGCCTCTTCCATTACGGCGCGCATTCCACGCTCGTCGATGTCGCGCATGGTGTAGACGGCGGCTACGCCAGCGCGGCGAATGTTTTCTTTTTCAGCGGCGTCGATGTCGCGCACGCCGACCAACACCGTGTTTTGCGCAGCCACCTTGGGTTGCCAGTTGAGCAGGTCGCGCAGCGGCTTTGGTCCCAAACCGAGCAGCGCAGCCAGCGGCATTCCATGCACGTTGCCGCTGGGCGAGGTCTCCGGCGTATTGCAGTCGGTATGCGCGTCCATCCAAACCAGGCCGATCTTTTTTTTCTTGCGGCGGAAGAATTCCGCCACGCCGCTCACCGTGCCCACGGCCACGGAGTGATCGCCGCCGAGCACAATCGGCGTCTGCCCCTGCGCGAGGGTCTCTTGCACCTGTGCGGCCACCTCTGCGCAGGTTGCGGTGATTGGTGCCAGATATTTTGCGTGCGTATCGCCGCATTGGTGCTGCTCGGCCAGTGCCACGGCGATGTTGCCGCCATCTTGCACACGATGGCCCAACGCTTGCAAGCGCGCCTGCAAGCCTGCCACGCGCACTGCTGAGGGTCCCATGTCCACGCCGCGCCGCGCTGCGCCCAAGTCGAGCGGCACGCCCAGGATGCGCAGGTCGCGGCTGTGCGTTGCGGGCCGTACTTGCGGCTTGGGCTGTGTGGATTTTTTCGGTGGCATCATCCAGTTGTCCCGCGTCCTATCCTTCCGCTGCTTGTTGACTGCCCGTGTTGAGCCAGGCGAAACTCTCCTGCAATTTTTGCACGAGTGCGGATTCAGCCGATTCGGTGAGCGCGTCCTGGCTGGGATGAATCTCCAAAACTCGGGACGGAGTGTGCGGTAGGCTGGCCAGAGCGCGCAGCGCCTCCGGCCAAAGAATGCTGCCTTCGCCGGGCCAGAGGTGCGTGTCGCGGTCGCCTGCATTGTCGTGCAAATGCACCATGCGCACATGTGGGGCGAGGGTTTCGATAGCAGTTGTGATGCCACCGCCGGGCAGGCTGGCGCAGAGATGCGCGTGGCCCAGGTCCAGGCAAACGCCCACATCGCGGAAGTGGCCACTGGCAATGATCTCCGCCAAATGTTGCGGCTGAGCCACGTCGTTGGTCAGATTTTCCAGCAACAGCTTGACGCCAAGCGGTGCGGCAAAGGCGCGCAGATGTTCGACCGCAGTTAGCGCGTGTTCGAATGCGCGGGCGTCCCATGGATCGTTGGCATCGCCCAAGTGCAGGATCAAATAAGCGAAGGGAATCTGCTCGGCGCATTCGAGTGCCCGCTTGACCTCATCCATTGCGTCGATGCGGCGGGATTTTTCCCGATGCACCACGTTGACGGCGGGCGCGCCCGTGCGGCCCATCTCTGCATCGGGAAAGAGTGGTGCGTGCAGCGCCAGCGGTCGCAACGGGTTGGAGCGGAACCATGCGCCCAGATCGCGCGCATCGCTGCGGCTGGCGTAGTCAAAGTGCTGGCGCGCGGCGAAGACCTCAACCGCCGCTGCTCCGGAGCGCGCCAGTGCATCGAGCGGTCCGGAAAGCAAGCGTCGGCGTAGAAATAGATAGCTGGATACAGTGTGGGACATGGGCATGGCTTCCACGGATAAAACGCAATTCTACTGTATCCACCGGAGACAAGAGAATCGGTTTGTTGCTCAATCGCCAGGGGAGACACGGAGGCAGCCACCAATTTTTTTGCGGCGTGCAGCGTGTTATCGATCCGAGATGCCCAATTCCAAGCGGGTGTTCTTGGGGAATTCCACTTGATGGCCGGGCATGATCCAGCGTTTGGTGACGGATTGCGCCAGCGCGTAGTAGGCGAATCCCTGAATGGCCAACGGATTTAGGTAAATGGTGGAAACAACACGAGCCACAAGACCAAAACCATTGCTGGTCGTCAAGCTGGATCCCTGTCCTGAAGCTGGATCGTAGGTACTGTGTGCGGCCATCAGGCCCAGCGCCAGCGGAGCCATAAACTTGCCTTTGTTCGAATTGGCTTGAGCTCCACCCTCTTGATCGACGGTGACGTTCTGGCCTTTTTGACCTTCGACGGAGGTCATCTGGCCATGCACGCGCTCCAATGTTCCCGTGGGCAATTGCACTTGGCGAAAGGTGAAGCGCAGCTTGCCGTTGCGGCCAAACTTACGCGCGGGCTTGGCCTGTTGCACCACGCCGAGCAGTTGCGTCCCGGTCGGCAGCAGCACGTGTTTGTGCGTGGCATCCATGTAGGGCTGGGTCAACACGGCCTCGACCGGTGTGCCTTGCTTGCTGGTGGCGGAGCTGAGGCTGGTGGTCAGGACGGCCTCAATCGTTCCGGTGGGAATGTGCCCGTTCGGCGGGGTAATGGGCAGCGGCTTGGCGGCTTTGGGGTCGTCCAAGGTGAGTGGCTGGCTGAGCACGGCATCAAACTGCGTGCCCGTCCATATCTCCTGGGGATGGTAGGGAAGCTGACCATAGAGGAGGCGCAAGGCGAACTCCGCTTTGTGCTGGCTATGGACAGAATTCTTCAGGCTGACGGCTTTATCGTGCACAAAAGTGGTAAATTTCTTCCACAAAGAGGGCTTTTTCTTCGGCTTTGCGGTCATGTGAACCACACCTACAGTGCGTTCCGTGGCGTTGGCGGCGATGGCGAGCCGCTGGCCATTGGGCAGCACCAAACCGTCCAGGGCTAGCTCCGGGGTTTTCAGCGGGGTGAAGTCGGCGTTGAGTAAGGCCCAGACGCGCGTGCTGCGACGGACGGGGCGGAGCTGCGAGATTTTACCGGTGACGCGGGTATGTGCGGGCAGGAGAAGATGGTCGGTGGTGTAGACCGGATCGATCAGATAGCCTGCCACGCGTGCGCCGCGCTTCATGCGATAGCGGTGGTCGATTTGCACGCGCAGGGGGAGTCCCGTGGGCAGGGTTGAGGTGAGCGCGGGTGGAGCAGGCGGCTGCGTGGGCGGTGCCGCCGCAACGGGGGCAGCGGGCGCGGCAGCAGGCCGGGTGAGCAGTGTGGGTGTTTGCTGGCTGAGACCGGGCTTTGCCGCTGGTGTCGCCGTACTGGCAGTGGGTGCCAAGGCAGTCGATGCTTGCGTGGCAGGCGGCGCGGAGTGTTGCTGTGCAAACAGGCTTTGCCCCGGAGCGCAGAGCAGGCAATAGACAGTCCAGCAGAGCGCTATGGGCCATGATGCGGTTGGCCGCTGCTTGGGTATCAGCGTGGGTCGTAGGCGCGCCATGCGCATCGTCTTCAACAAGCATAGACCTCGCGATTGAGGGCGTTCCGACGCGGCACCGGAAGCAGAGAAGCTCCTGCTTGCAGGCTACTCCCCAGCCGATTCCTTGAAAAGCCTTCTGGGAATTGTGTGTACTGGGTTAGACGAAAGCATCGGCAAATGGTTTTCTGCGTTTGCGCCGAAGGAACTGCCCCTAGGGTTTATTCATCATCGGCCTCCTCGTCGATGTCGGTGTAGTCGTCTCCATAATCCATTTTTTCCATTTCCGCATGAGTCGCGGCCACGGTTCCCTCCAAGACGGGTGTATCGGGAACCGGCATAGGTTCCTCTTCATCATCGGTCGCCGGTATCTCCTCCAATCGAATGTGCAGGGGGATGCCTTCGACGTCCTCTTCGAGCAGCATGAACTTGCGAACGTAGCGCAGTGGTTCTTCGGCCACAGCCATCTGTTGCAGGTGGTAGCGCCAAACGTCGGCTTGCGCGGAGCGCCGCATATGGCCGCGTCTGCGCACCGTAACGATGTTTCCATCTTTGGAGATGCGCGTGTAGGTAGTTTTGGGCAGCAGGAAGGCAATCTTGGTGCCTGGCTTCCAAAATGCGTAGGCGAATTCGTGGGAAAAAAGCAGGGCGTAGTAATGACGTTCCTTGTCCAAGACCGCAATGGAATCTTCAAATCCCTGCCAGGTGCGACCCAAGTGGTTGACAAACCACTTTCGAAACTCAAAGCCATTGCTCCTGGCTTGGCGGACCACTGCGCGCAAAAGATCAGATCGTGTCATGCTTCACTCACCAGCGAATTCAGAGTCAAGAGGACTGTTTCCCAATCCCAGTTCTGGCCATAACCGCCAGAAGGCGTCTTCAGAGAGAATCTGCGACGTCTTCGTGTGCTATCGATTCCGGCATCAGTGTACAGCAGCCCTACTTGGAAGTAGCATCGAATCACCGTTAGCTTGCATAGTTTCCTAGGGGAACCGACGCTGGATATATCTGGCTTTGAAAAAGATGTAGGCAGATTCAGGCTGGCTGCCAGAACCCCGGCAAGGGAGGGAGTGCAGCTGTCGGTGCCGCCCTGCGCATAGTGGCTAACGATTCGCTGTTAGCTGCCAGATTTTTAGCGATTTGCCGATTGCCTGAAGGTCGTGCACTTTGTCGCAAAGGGGCGCACGGGATGCAGCAATTCGAAAAGCAACCAATGCCAATATGGAGTGAAGATGACAGAAAGAGCGCAGCAGCGTGAAAGTTTCTCAATGAAGTATGCGTGGGTGCGGGGACAAATCTGGATTTTCAATGTGTTGCTGCTGGCGGCAGTCTTTTGCCTGGGCTGGCGGATGCACCCCAAGACACGGGTGCAGGCGGCAGCGTCCAGCGGCGTGCTTTTTCAATTGAGCGGACTGGACGAAGGCGATGCACTGACGCTGTACTACCCGGATCAAAAAGCGATCTACGTCTATCAAGGCATCCTGACGGGCGATGCGTATTTGGGCTGCACGTACCGCTTCGAACTGGGCAAGCCGGGCGAGCCGATCACGCGGCACATCTGCCCGATCACCGTGATCCACTAGCGCGGCTCCGGTGGGAGTAGCGGCTTCAGCGGGCCTTTTGCGAAGCGCCGGGCGGCGCGGCCAATGTTGCCCGCGCGCTTGCACAGATTCGCGCCGGAACCGACACTGGATGTATCGGGCAAGGGAATGAGGAGGCGTGTGCAGGTTTTTTACCCGGAACAGAAATGCAAGCAAGGCGGGGCGGGCAGCTACCTGCGCCCGCAGGTACCGCGTTGGAGCCTGAGCGTAGTGTTGCTGCTGGCCGGAGTCTTCTGGCTGGGGCCGCAGGCGCACGCCACGGTGACCGCGCCCAGCGGCTCGCACACCGATGCGTTAAATTTGCGTCCTGAGGTGCAAAGCGCCTACCTGGATTTTTACGATCTCAACTTTGCCAGCGCGCTGAAAAAATTTACCGCGATACAAAAAGCGCATGCGGACGATCCGCTGAGTACGGTCTATGTGCTGAACGTGACCATCTTTCAGGAGCTGTACCGGCTGGGCCTGCTGGATACCACGCTGTACGTGCATGATGGATTTTTGAGCGGCAAGCATCCCGTGGTCGAAGACATGCAAGTGCGCGCCCGTGTCGATGCGCTATCGGCAGAGGCCATGCGCCTGGCGAATGAGCAATTGCAGGCCGATCCGCACAATGTGGATGCGTTGTTTGCACGCGGCTATGCACGCAGTCTGCGCGCCACCTACATGGCGATGGTGGAGAAGCGGTACTTGCCCGCGCTCTCGATGGCCTTTGCCGCCAACCGCGACCATGAAGAAGTGTTGCGTCTGGATCCAAAGTACACCGACGCCAAGCTGGTGGTGGGTGTGCATGAGTACGTGCTGGGATCCCTGGCGCTGCCGCTGAAGATTATGGCGGGCATCTTTGGCATCGGCGGCTCGGTGGACAAGGGCCTGGCGGATCTGCGCGACGACAGCCAGCAGGGAACGATCACGGCCACAGCGGCCAGTACGTCGCTGGCAATTTTTCTGCGGCGCGAGGCGCAATACCCAGCGGCCATTGGCGTCATTGATCGGATGCTGGGGGAGTATCCGCACGATTTTCTTTTTGCGCTGGAGTACGCCAACCTGCTGAAGGACGATGGAAAGGGCATGCCCGCGATTGCCGCTTATCGCGCGCTGTTGGCACGGGCCGCGCAGCCCAACTACTTCCCCAACGCGCATTGGGACATGGCCTGGTATGGATTGGGCGAGGCTCTGCGCGGGCAACGGATGGTGGCCGAGGCTGCCGATGCCTACGAAAAGGCCGCCGCCGAGCCGACGGCCACCGTGTTGTTGAAGCGGCGCACGCTGCTGGCCGCAGGCGAGATGCGGGATATTCTCCATCAGCGCAAACAGGCGCAGGCGCTTTACCAAGCCGTACTGGACCTGGGCGGCGACACGGATGAGACCGACCGGGCGCAGCGCTATTTGCATTCTCCGTATAAAGGGCACTGAGCGCCCACGACCACCAAGTAGGGGGATTCCAAACCAACGAAGTGCGTCAAGGAATCTGCGGCTGCGCGGAACTTTTCGCGGAGCGAGCGCGTAACGAATGGCAGACAGGGGAGGCAAGCTATGTTTTGCAGATTTTGTGGACAGGCGCTGGCTGCTGGTGCGGAATTTTGCTCCCAATGTGGCAAGGCGGTGACGCCGGGAGTGAGTGGTGCGGCGCAAAACGCTGGCGCGCCGTGGGATGGCCTGTACCGACCGCTCCATGTGCGCAGGATGGCGGGCGTGTGCGCGGCCCTTGCATTGCGGTATCGGTGGGATCTGACGGCGACGCGATTGCTAACTTTAATTTTTGGCTTCGTGCTCTTTCCCTTCACAGAGATTGCCTATGTCGTTGGCTGGATGGTTTTGCCCGAAGAGAGACCACAGCCGCCCGTCGGTTAGGAATTCTTCTTCGTAGATATTGCGCATTGTGTGTGGATGCGGCCACAATGGGGATGAGGATTCCCGTTTGTACATCGAGCGCGACGAAGCCAAACTGTTTTACACGCACTTGGGCAGCGGTTCCGACGTGGTGATGATCCATCCCACGCCGGTGCATCATGCTTTTTGGATGCCGGTGGCAGAGCAGTTGGCGGATCGGTACCGGATCTGGTTGATGGATCTGCGCGGGCATGGGCAATCCAGCCTGGGCATCGGTCCAGTGACTCTGGAAAAACTGGCGCGCGATATGCACACGATTCTGGAGGTGGCGGGCGTTCGCCGTGCGGCTTTTGTGGGCTGCTCGATTGGTGGCTATCTGCTGTATGAGTATTGGCGCAAATATCCGCAGGAGATGACGGCGCTGGCCGTGGTGTGCAGCAAGCCGCAGCCGGATGATGAGGCCATGCGCGAGCGCAGGCACCAGACCATGCGCGATGCGCGCAAGCCGGGAGGGTTGGCGCGATTCTTTGACACAACGGCGGACACGTTGCTGGGGCCAACCTGTTTACAGCGCGAGCCTAAGAAGCGCGCGACCGTGCGCGGCATGATGGACTCCATGCAACTGGAGGCGATGCTGGCCGTGCAGCAGGGGCTGATGTTGCGGGCAGACTCGGTGCCGACGTTGGCGACGATTCGCGTGCCGGTCTGCGCCGTTGCCGGCGATGAAGACAAGGGCAGCACGCCGGACGCAATGCGCGTGGTGGCAGAGCAGGCCCCGCGCGCGGAGTTTCATCTGCTCCACGGCGCGGGCCATTACGCTCCCTTTGAGCAGCCGCAAAGGGTTGCGGAGATTTTGGGAAAATTTCTAGATGCGCATTTGGAGGCGCGTTTGGATGATGCGGAATACGATCCAGAGACGGCAGGATGAGCATGCGCATACCAGCAAGAAACTTTCAATATAGCGGCAAAAACGGCGCGGAGCTGGCCTGCGAAAAAGTTCCGCTTACGCGCTTGGCGCAGGCCTACGGCACGCCGCTCTATGTCTACTCGGCGGGAGCGATTCGGGAACGGATGCGCATGTTTGCCGCCGCTTTCAGCGGAGTGCGGCACAGCGTTTGCTACTCAGTGAAGGCGAATTCGAATCTGTCGATTTTGCGGTTGCTGGCGGGCATGGGTGCGGGCTTTGACATTGTTTCTGGCGGGGAGCTGGAGCGTGTGCGCCGCGCGGACAAAAAGGCACTCAAGCGCGTGGTTTTTTCAGGCGTCGGCAAAACAGCGGCGGAGATGGATGCGGCGCTGGCCGCGGGCATTTTAGTCTTCAACGTGGAGAGCGCAGCGGAGTTGGATCTGCTGGAGGCCCGCGCTCGCGCTGCGCGCAAGGTGGCGCCCGTGGCGCTGCGCGTCAATCCGGACGTTTTTGCCGAGACGCATCCATACATTTCCACCGGGCTGCACGCGCACAAGTTTGGCGTGCCGATGGCCGAGGCGCGTGCGTTGTACCGACGTGCGGCGCGCAGCAAGCATCTGGTGCCCACAGGCATCAGCGTGCATATTGGCTCGCAGATCCAGAACGCCGAGCCGTTTGGTCAGGCCCTGCGCCGGGTGCGGGAGCTGGTGGTGGAGCTGGCTACGGAAAATATCGCATTGCGATATATCGACGCCGGTGGCGGGTTGGGAATTTCCTACAAAATCGAAGAGCCATTTGATCCGCAGGCGTTGTTGGCGCAGTATGCGCGCGTGGTGCGTACGGCGCTCGATGGCTTTGATGGGGAACTGCTGCTGGAGCCGGGGCGCTTTGTGATTGCGCAGGCGGGAGCGTTGCTGGCGCAGGTGCTGTACGTCAA
>DAHWKP010000067.1:0-1708 GCA_027343585.1 Acidobacteriaceae bacterium | reverse complement strand
CTCAATCAGCCCACCGCCGATGAGGCCCGTCCAGAAGGTGGCCAGCACGGCGAGCCAGGCAAAGCTCCAAAAAGTTTGCGCGCTCTGGAAATAGGTCGCACGCCACTGCTTCCAGAAGTAGACGATCACGGCGAACATGGTTCCCGTGTGCAGCATAACCAGCAGCAGCGTCATCGCGGGTGCGGCGGGATCCATCCCCAGCAGCTTTTCTGCCACGACAACGTGCGCGGAACTGGAGACGGGCAGCAGCTCGGCCAAGCCCTGCACAATGGAGAGAAGAAGAATCTTCAAGAGAAGCATGGAATCATCATAGCCGGTGGGTGCGTGGACGCAGGGCGATGCCGCCGCGCCGTTCGACCCGGAATGGCCAATTCAGCTACACTGGCGCGTCGGGCCTGGCAGCCAAAGAATCCGGCCCAAAGATTTTTATGAAAATTCTTGTCTGCATCAAACAAGTTCCGCAGAAGGACGCGCCGCTCAAGTTGAACGCCAGCGGCACGTGGATTCAGGAGGATGTCTCCTGGGAAGTGAATGAGCCGGATGCCTACGCGCTGGAAGAGGCGCTGCGGCAAAAGGAACAGCACGGCGGTGAGGTGGTGGCCATCACCGCTGGACCGACGCGGGCGCAGCAGGTGCTGCGCGAGGCGCTGGCCAAGGGAGCCGACCGGGCGATCCACGTCGAGGACGACGCCTTTGCCACCATGGACGCCGTGAACACCGCGCGCGCGTTGGCCGCGGCCCTGGCGGGCGAGAGCTTTGACCTGATCGTCACCGGCCTGCAATCGGATGACTCCGGCGCGGCGCAGACCGGCGTGCTGCTGGCTGGGTTGCTGGGCTGGCCGCACGCAACCATCATCATTGGCATAGAGAAAACTGCAACCGGCGTGCGCGTCAAACGCGAGTTGGAGGCGGGCAACTACCAGCACATTGACATGCCGCTGCCCTGCCTGCTGACGATTCAAAGCGGCATCAACAAGCTGCGCTACGCCTCACTGCTGGGCATTAAACAGGCGAAGAACAAGCCTGTACGCAAGGTGACGCTGGCCGAGGTGCAGGAAAAGCTGGGCAAAAATCTGCTGACGATTGAGCGGCTCTATATACCCGTGAAGCAGAAGAAGACCGTGATGCTGGATGGCTCTCCTGTGGAGCAGGCGAAAAAATTGGTTGCGGCGCTGCGCAATGATTTGCGCGTGCTTTAAGGCGGTTTGCCGGGGCCGGAAAATGGTGGTTCAATAAGGAGTGGATGCGTCCGGCAGCTTTTGCAGCCTGGGACGCGCTTCACGCAGTACCGCACCGTACGTGCAAGGAGTTTTGCAATGCCGAATATGTTGTTGCCTGTTGAGGAGCGTAATCTGACGCCCGATCAGGTGGTGGTTTTGGACAAGCGCCGCCAGCGCGGCCTTATGCTGCAAGTGATGGGAACGCAGTTTGGCTTTGTGGCCATTCTGCTCACGGTCTGGGCCGGGCAGGACTTCACCTATAGCCCCGGCTGGACGCACCCGATGGGGTATTACATGATTCTGGCCGGAATTTTGTCGCTCGTTTGTTGGCTGACAGGTTCAGCGCTGCGCCGCGGCGTGCCAGAGTTCAACTAAAGCTGCGCGGGGGTAATTCCCGGCACGGTTTGTTTTTTGGCAGCAAAAAATCTCTGTTCAGGAACGCTGCATGGCTGAGACCGTTCTGGCGATTGCAGAACAGCATTCCGGGC
>DAHWKP010000318.1:0-1473 GCA_027343585.1 Acidobacteriaceae bacterium | reverse complement strand
CAGATGTTCTCGCCCGCATCCAGCAGATAGGCATTGTGCCGGTGCTGCGTGCTTCCTCCACGCAAGAGGCTCTGGCGATTGCCACCGCGATTGAAGCCGGCGGCGTGCCGATTCTCGAAGTCACGATGACCGTTCCCGGAGCAGTGCAGGTAATGGAGCAACTGGCCAACCACGCAGGCGACCGCTTGCTGGTCGGCGCAGGCACGGTGCTCGATGCAGAAACGGCGCGCGCCTGCATTCTGGCCGGTGCGCAGTTTGTCGTTAGCCCGGCTCTGGATGTGCGCACCATCGAACTCTGCCGCCGCTATGGCGTGCCTGTGCTGCCCGGTGCGCTAACTCCGACGGAGATCGTTGCGGCGTGGCAAGCTGGTGCCGACGCAGTGAAGGTCTTCCCGTGCAGCGCCGTTGGCGGAGCCAAATATCTAAAGGCTGTGAAAGCTCCCTTGCCGCAAATTGATCTGATTCCGACCGGCGGAGTTTCGCTAGCTACGGCGGCGGAGTTTTTAGAAGCGGGCGCATTTGCGCTGGGCGTGGGCGGCGACTTGGTCGATAACAAGGCCATCGCCAAGGGTCACCCTGAGATCATCACGGAGAATGCACGCAAATATCTTGCGATCGTGCAGCAGTTTCGCCAGAAGTAGGCTCATTCAATCAGCGAAGAGTCATTTTGAACGAGCGCAGCGAAGTGAAGAATCCAGAGAATCCTAGCTACATCGCATCGCCATGACTGTCTGGATTCTTCGCTTCAGTCGCTGCGCGACCTTCACTCAGAATGACTCTTACTTTTACTTTGTATTCCCCAAAAAATCTGCCGACCGAAGAAAACTAATTTTTCCAGGAAGCCAACTTTACCAGTGGAACATGGTGCCGTCGAGTTTGCGGTTCACCGGCAGGTACGCGCGTTCGTATGGGTATTTGTCCGCCAGCTTTTCGTCGTAATCCACGCCCAGGCCGGGGCCTTCGCCCGGCAGCAGGTAGCCCTTGTCGAACTTGTAGGTGTGCGGGAAGACGGCGTCGGTCTCTGGCGTGTGGCGCATGTATTCCTGAATGCCGAAGTTGTTGATGGCGATGTCAAAGTGCAAGGCTGCGGCCATCGAGACCGGCGATAGGTCCGTCGCGCCGTGGCAGCCGGTCTGCACGTGGTGCAGCGCGGCCAAGTCGGCCACCTTGCGCAGATGCGTGAAGCCGCCACTATGCACCAGCGTCATGCGGATGTAGTCGATCCACTGGTTGGTGATAAGCTGTTGCGCATCCCAGATGGTGTTGAAGATCTCGCCAATGGCAATGGGCGTGGTGGTGTGCTGGCGAACGAGTTTGAGGCCCTCCTGCATCTCTGCGGGCACGGGGTCTTCCATCCAGAAAAGATGGTAGGGCTCCAGCGATTTTCCCAGCCGCGCTGCCTCGATGGGCGTCAGGCGGTGGTGCGCGTCGTGCAGCAGGTGTAAGTCGCTGCCAAACTGTACGCGCAGCTTC
>DAHWKP010000267.1:0-1656 GCA_027343585.1 Acidobacteriaceae bacterium | reverse complement strand
CTTGGGTTGGGTGTTGCTGAGCGTGTAGCCGTGCAGCTTGAAGTTGCGTCCAAACGCCGTCAACTCCGGCGGGTTGCTGTGGCAAACGTTGCAGGATAGCCCCGTCTGCCGTGCGAAGCTGGGTACCGCATAGCTGCTGGCGGCGCTTAGCACCAGCGCCAGCATGGTGATCCATTGCATGATTTTCCGCATTTTCAACTCCTTGGCCTTTGAAATCACAAGTTTTGAAGCGGGAAGCCGGTGGATGTGACCTGCATCCGCCCCGTTCTTCTTCATCATGCAAAGTACACAGGCCAGTCTACTATCGTAGGGGTCACCGGCCATTGTGATATGCGTCACACTGGATTCGAAGCCAGCGTCACAATGCCAGGATGTGCGCGCTGTACGACAATGAGATGCGGGGCAACACTGGCCCGCTGCTTGGGTCCCTTTCCGGACGACAGGAAGATAAAATTGAAGCGATCGCACAAGTAAAAAGCGTTTACAACAATGGAGCCATCAACTGCATGCATACGGCCCGAATTCTTTTTACCGTTGCGCTGGCAAGCATGGGTGTAATTCTAGGCATTGCCTTGCAGGTGGCTCGTCGCATTTTTCGACACAAGAAAATTTCCGATGGCAATCGGTTTGTTGCCAGGGATAGGGAACATCCGGGGAAAAAAGCAAAAGCCCGGCGATCGGTCCCGCAACATTCGGCAGAGGATCTTCAATTTTCTGGCAAGCAGCGCAGGGAAAATGTATCGGCTTCTTTTGCCCCGTATGGGGTATTGCTGCAGGGAGTTTTTCTGGGTGTGGGGATCGCCTTGCTGCTGCAAGCGCTCCGAGCCACGCAACAGAAGGATTCCGATCCTGGATAAACGCGGAGAAAAGCGCAAAGCGCACTCTTGGAGATGCGCCACGAGCCAAAATATGCAGCAAACTCAAAACCAAGATGTTTGCGCCATCCGCGCAGCGCGTTTGGAGGATCTCGACGCTCTGTTTGCCATCGACTCCGTTTGCTTTCCGCCGGAGATTGCCTATCCCAGGGAATTTTTGCAGCAGCTTTTGTGTTCGCCTACTTCGGTTCCACGCGTGGCGGTTGCAAAAGAGGAGATCCTTGGTTTTGCAATTGTGGAGATACGCAAGCGCGGCCTGCGGTCTGTCGGGGAGCTGGTGACCATTGACGTGTTGGAGTCCGCGCGGCACAAAGGAGTGGGGCAATGTCTGCATGCGGCCATGGAGGGGGCCGTGCAACAACACGGTGGCAAAAAAATTCGCTTGCAGGTTTCGGTGGAAAATCTCTCGGCGCTGCGATTTTACGAACGGCTCGGCTATCGAACACGCGGCAGAATCGCAAAGTACTACAACAACAGCATTGACGCTTGGTGGATGGAAAAAGTCTGGAAGTAATTATTTTTCGGCAGCGGGTTGGGCATGGCCCGGCGCGGCTGTGGATGAGGGCACCGGCACGGCAGCGGCCATGGATGCGGCCTTGCTTGCTGTGTATGCACCGGATTGCCGCCAGAGCACGGTTCCGGAGCGATCCACCAGCAGCACGACGATCTGCTTTTCATTGGGAATGTGCAGTGCGTGCAGAAACTGGCTTTTGCTGACGTACAGCGTAAGAATGCGCCCGTTCAGTGCTGGATCCGTATTGTTGCTGCGCAGCGCGGAGTT
>DAHWKP010000246.1:0-3686 GCA_027343585.1 Acidobacteriaceae bacterium | reverse complement strand
CTTGCCATCCGTAGAAACGGAAATGAAATACGGCTTGGCGTGTACGGGAATCGTTGCGGCGACAGAATTTTTCTCCGCATCAATCACGCTGACCGTGCCGCTGCCACTGTTGACCACGTACACTTCATTCCGTCTGGGATTGACTGCCACGCCCGTCGGATTCGCGCCGACGCGCACGGTTCGATCCACGCGCAGATTCACCACATCGAGCACGGTAACCGTGTTGCTGCCGCCATTGCTCACATAAGCGTACTCGCGGTATTTGGCCGGATAGACAGGGAAGTCGTGCGGACGGCAGCCGGTGAGCGCCAAGCCGAGCAAGAGCGCAAGCGCGGCTTGTGCACGCAAAAGCATTGCGGAAGAGATTTGGATGCGCTGGGCGTGCATGGGGGCGCGGTTCACTTCTTGATTGAAAATTATTTTTTGTCTTTACGCCAGCCCAAAAGAATCGTGCTCAAATATCCAAGCTGCAACACCCAGGTAATGACGTAGGCGAGAATCAGGTTTCTGTGTTCCATCTATCGCTCCTGCGAACCCAAGGCCAAGTCAGACTCCAATGCGTGCAAGGCCGCTTCCTGCGCCTCGCGCTGGCGCTTGCGCTCCAGTTGATAGCGTAACGTCAGCAGTACCATGCCCCACGCAAACCATGCGGCCAGGTTCCACCACACGGCTGGCCACATACTCGGGTCCAGGCCGGAGTTGGGGCCTCCGCCGATGACCGGCGCAGGATGCTGCGTGCGCCACCAGCGCGTGGACATGTAGACGATGGGCACGTCGAGAAATCCAAACACGGAGAGCACCGCGGCCAGCGTGTAGCTCTGTGCGCCCGCGGAAAATCTGCGTAACAGCAGATAGCTGACGTAGATCAGCCACAACATTAGAGTGCTGGTCAGCCGTTCGTCCCATGTCCACCAGATGCCCCAGACCGGGCGCGCCCACAGTGGCCCACTGATCAGTACGACGCTGCAAAATACCACGCCTAGCTCCGCCGTGGCCAGCGCGAAGGCATCTGCGGCCTCGGCCCGGAAGGGCTGGCTGCGCCGAAACATTAAATACGCAACCGAGGCGCAGAAGCTGAGGAAGAACATCAAAAACGCCATCCACGCCGAAGTGACGTGGTAATAGAAGATACGCTGAATGTTGCCCATGGTAGCTTCCGTGGGGGCAACAAAAATCGCCTCGCGGAAGCCCTGCACCAGCAGCGCCAGCGTAACGGGAACGGCAATCCAAAGCAATCGTTTCATAGGTAATCTTCTTTGCAGCAAGCCAACGATAGTCTACGCCAAGCACAGAGGGCTTTGCGTGACCGGCATCACTCCGCGTGCAAAACGGTGGCAAACAGCAGCAGGCTGATGGTTGTAAAAATCACATCGTAGCCAGCGAGCAGGCGAATCCAGAGGCCGGGATCGTACTCCCCGGTTAAGATGGCCGTCGTTGCCTCCACCATTGCCAGCACGGCGGGAATCGAAATGGGGAAGAGAATCAGCGGCAGCAGCAACTCCCGATTGCGCGTGCGCAGGGAGAGCGCGCCGAAAAATGTGCCATTGATCACCAGTGCCAGCGTGCCCAGCGGCAGCACAATCCACAGCAGCCAACCCTGGCCCAGCGCGTGCAAATTGTAAAAAATGATGAACACCGGTGCCAGAATCACTTGGACTGCGGTGACAAAGAAAAAGTTGGCCAGCACCTTGGCTAGAAACAATGCGCTCGGCGCAGCCGGAGCCATGCGCTGCGCGTCCAGTACCGAGTTGCGCAGCTCGCGCGTCCAGGTCTGGTTGAGCGCCGTTACCGTGGCAAACAGGAGCGCGACCCATAGAATGCCGCCTGCAATCTGCCGCGAGACTGCCGTCGTGGGATCAAAGGCAAAGCTGAAGAGCACCACCACCAGCAGCGAAAAAAATAGCATGCCGTTGATGGCGTCTTTCGAACGCCATTCCAGCCGCAAATCCTTGCACAGGTGCGCCCAGACGATGCGAGCGTAGCTCATGCCGCGCTCCCTTCGCTCCAGCTTGCAATCGCGCCTTGTCGCATGTGGCAATAGCGATCCGCCAGCGGGCGCGTCAGCTCCGGCTGATGCGTTGTCAACAGAATCGTGCATCCCCGGCTGCGCAGCGTCAGCAGTACGCGCTGCATCTGCTCCACGCTGGCCGCATCCACGTTGGAAAATGGCTCATCCAGCAACAGCAGATCCGGCTGCGCCAGCAACACGCGTGCCAGCGCGGCGCGTTGGCGCATCCCTTGGGAGTATTGCCCCACCGGACGCTCCAACTCCGCCTTCAAGCCGACCAGCCGCAACGCTTCTGCAGCGGGCATCATTTCTGTGCCTGCATTCAGTGCGGAAAAATAGCGCAGATTTTCCAGTGCGCTCAGCTCGTCATACAGCATGGAAGCGTGGCTGAGATAGCCAATTCGCTCGCGAACATTTTGTGACGCAGGAGCATCCAGTACGCGCACAGAACCCAGCGTGGGATGCAGCAGGCCGGCGATCACGCGCAGCAATGTGGATTTGCCCGCGCCGTTTTCGCCAAGAATTACGCAGCATTGGCCGACAGGGAACTGGGCCGTCACTTTGCGCAAAGCCGCAAAGCTGCCGTAGAGCTTGGAGACGGATTCGAGTTCGACCGTATTTTTAGTTGGCACTGGCGGCGGGCATGGCAGTCGAAGTCGGCTGTGGTGCGGCCATAGCTGTGGTCTTGGGCTGGGCCGGCGCGTACTTCGATGCGCACTTGGCTTGAATCTGCGTGGCGTGGAAGACGCCATCGCGTCCAAAGGTGCCGATGGCCAGCGCCTGCGCATTGTCCTTAAAGGTGTCCGGCGGCGGCTCCATGCCGGTGTAATTTACGGCCAGCGTCCGGCCTTGCTCGACCAGAACAAAACGCATTCTTCCGCCATCTTTCTGGATGGAGCCGGGCTGCACATTGCCCGCCACGCGCAGGTGCCGCGTGTAAGCCTTGTTGCCCATCCCTTGCAGTTCAGAGATGGTGACGTAATAGCTCTTGTTGGCGCGCACGCCGCTAATGGCCAAGTAGGCGATGGTTCCCAGAATGATGACGACGGCTAGAAAAATGCGAACGGCTGGACTTTGTTGCTTCTGCATCGCGGCGGTTTCCTTCTGCTCCAGTATACTGCCGTGTGCGTCTGTCTCGCTCCATGCAAAGCGCCACATGGCGGCGGCGTATAATCAGCCTTGCAGCCCATCTGCACGGTTCTTCCAAAACACCACAGGATTTCGATCCGCAGAGGTTTGAATCATGAGCACGTCCAGCAACGGCACCCACGCTTCCAGTTCCTCCAACACCAACGGCAGCGCCGTTCCCAAGCCCCGCGCGGAGTGGATCGTGAAGCGCCGCGAAGAGGCGGCTCGCACCGGCGATACCAATCTATCGCAGATGCACTTTGCGCGGCAGGGCAAGATCACCGAAGAGATGGCCTACATCGCCCGCCGCGAAAAGCTGGAAGCCTCGCTGATTCGCGATGAGGTCGCCGCTGGCCGCATGATTATTCCAGCCAACGTTAATCATCCGGAGCTGGAGCCGATGGCCATTGGTGTCGCCTCGCTCTGCAAGATCAATGCCAACATTGGCAACTCCGCCGTCGCCTCCAACATTGATGAGGAGCTGCGCAAGCTGCACACCGCCGTACACTACGGCGCAGACACGGTGATGGATCTGTCCACCGGCGGCGAC
>DAHWKP010000241.1:0-1014 GCA_027343585.1 Acidobacteriaceae bacterium | reverse complement strand
AGTCTTCCATCGCAACGCCCGACCAGAAGAGATTTTTCTCTGCGGCCTGACCAGCCCCAGCAAAGAAGCTGTGCGCAAAGACCGGCGCATGCAGGTCGCTGGCACCCACGACGCTGGCCGCAGTGGGCGCAGCGGCAATGCCCGCGATGGGAACAAAGTTTGCTCGCGCAATGGACTCTTGCCCGGCTGACAAGTTGGGCGTAGCACCCCATCCCTGCAGGGCGATGGAGGCCACATGCTGCTTATGGCTATTGCCCACAACCGCAGCAACCCCGGGGAGCGCGGCCAGCTCCTGTGGCGCGCGTTGCGCGTAACAGCCGGTGACAACAATGCGTGCAGCCGGGCTGGCGCGATGCACCTTGCGAATGAAAGCGCGGGCGTCGCGGTCGGCCTCTGCCGTCACGGTGCAGGTGTTTACGATAACCACTTCCGCCTTGCCCGGCGCAGGCGCTTGGCAGAGTCCCTGCTGCTCGAGCGCGTTGGCCATGGCGTCGCCATCGGCCTGACTGGTGCGACAGCCAAAGTTTTCCACGTGGTATCCTGCCATGTCGTCAGTGTAGCAACGCAGACGCAGCGAAAATTTTTGCCCTGCGCAGTTCTGCAATCGGAGGTCTCCAAGATGCCAGCCATGCAGCGCCGCATTCTTCTTGTCGATGATGAGGTCGCCATTCTGCTGGCGTTGAAAGCCATTTTGGAGATCAACGGCTTTGCCGTGGAAACGGCAGCCAGCGTGCGTGAGGCCAAAGCCAAGCTGCGCACCTCCACCTTTCACATGGTCATTTCTGACCTGCGCATGGAGGATGACTCTTCTGGACTCGAAGTGCTGCGCGCGGCAAAAAAATCTGCGCATCCGCCCGCCGTGGCGTTGCTAACGGCCTATCCCGAGGCCGAAGAGGATTTGCGCAACGAGGGTGCCGACCAGATGCTGGTCAAGCCGATGAATACGCGCGACCTGTTGCGTCAGATCGAAGTCATGCTGGTGCATCATCAGGATGGGCAGATGCAGGCAGGCCC
>DAHWKP010000209.1:0-1096 GCA_027343585.1 Acidobacteriaceae bacterium | reverse complement strand
CGCATTGATTCTGCGGCCAGAATTGGTCGTGCTCGACGAGCCGACCTCTGCGCTCGATGTCAGTGTGGCAGCGCAGATCATCACACTGTTGCAGCAATTGCAGCGGGAGTTGCGGCTGACATATCTCTTCATCACGCACTCCATGCCGTTGGTGCGCTACCTGGCGGATCGAATCGCCGTTATGGAAAACGGACGCATGGTGGAGATGGCGGACTGGCGTCAGGTCTGTGAGCATCCGCAGTCGGAAATGGCAAAGCGCTTGCTCGCCGCCACGCCCCAGATGCCGCTCCAAGGCGATTCCCTCTCCTCACACCCGGTACAATAAAGCTGGATGCCTTATCACTCACTGCGATTTCTTTGGCTTTCCATCACAGCGCTGATCGCCGGGGCCATCAACTCCGTTGCTGGCGGAGGCTCCCTTTTGAGCTTCCCTGCATTGTTGCAGGCCGGGGTGCTGCCGAAGCAAGCCAACGCCACCAATACCATGGCTCTTTTGCCGGGGCAGTTCACCTCGGCTGCCGCGTACCGTGAACAGTTGCACCGGCATCGTTCGCTGCTGCTGTCGCTGGTGATCGCGGCGTTTTTGGGCGGAGTGATCGGTGCGCGCCTGCTGATGGCGACCCATCAGCGGCAATTTCTGCATCTGGTGCCATGGCTGCTATTGGTCGCCACCTGCGTATTTGGCTTTGGCCCATCGCTGCAAAAAAAATTGACGCAGAATGCAAAAGCTCATGACGATGCCACGGGCCTGCGTCCAATCGCCCGGCTGCTGTTGCCCTTGGGAATTTTTATCGTCTGCCTGTATGTGGGTTTTTTTGGCGCGGGTGCAGGGTTGCTGATTATGAGCACATTGAGCCTGGCCGGCGTGGACAGCGTGCATGAGATCAACGCGCTGAAGGCCACCATCACCAGCACATCCAACACCGTGGCGGCACTGACCTTCGTTCTCTACGGCGCCGTGGTGTGGCGCTACGCACTGCTGATGATGCTGGCGGCCAGCATCGGCGGCTACGCCTGCGCGCGCATCGTGCAACGCCAGCAGCCCAAGGGCATGCGCGCTTTCATCGTAGTGCTCGGCTGCATAGTGACGGCCTAT
>DAHWKP010000193.1:0-9022 GCA_027343585.1 Acidobacteriaceae bacterium | reverse complement strand
GTGCTGATTTTGACCTCCAACCTCGGCGCTCAGTTTTTGAATACTGAGGCGGTGCAATCCGAGTCCAGCTTTGCCGAGGCCAGCGAGAACGTGATGCAACTTTTGCGGCAGAGTTTTCGCCCGGAGTTTTTGAACCGCGTGGATGACATTGTGATCTTTCGCCCCTTGGATGAGGCGCAGCTGAATCACATCCTCGACTTGCGTTTGGACGACCTGAATCGGATGCTGGCTGAGCGGCACATCACCGTAGAGTTGAGTGACGCAGCGCGGCAGCAGATCTTCCTGACCGGCTTTGACCGCGCCTATGGAGCGCGCCCCTTGAAGCGTGCCATTCAGCGCTTGATTCAAGACAAGCTGGCCATCAAAATCCTCGACGGGGAAGTGCTGCACGGCGACCATGTGCTGCTCGATGCCGACCCATTGCAAGAGAGCCTCAAGGTCACCGTTAAAGAACGCACCGTTCCCGCGTAGTGCTTGGCTGCACTCCCTGTCGGGACTACTCCGCGCCGTCGGCCAGCTTCAGCAGTGCGTGCATGGCCTGCACATAAGTACGCAGCGCCTTGCGTCCCTTCGGCGTGATTTTGTACTCGGAGACCGGCTTGCGCAGCGCAAATTTTTTCTCGCTGACCACATATCCGGCCTCCTCCAGTGTGCGCAACTGCACGCTCAGGTTGCCGTCCGTGGCTCCGGTTTTTTCGCGCAGCCAGGTGAACTCCGCCACCTCCACGCCAAAGAGCAGCGAGAGCGTGGCCAGTCGCAGCTTTCCGTGTATGACCGGATCGAGTTCCGGCAGATCAGCCATGATGCACCGCCGTCTTCTGTTCGTGCTTTTCCAGGTACATCAGATACAGCCCAAATCCAACCTGACCCAGCAAAGTGACGCTGGCAAGAATCGGAATCAACAGCGCGGCCGGCACAAAGCAGGAGGCTGCAGCGGCAACAAACCACAGGATGGCCACTCCCATCTGTATCCGCCAACGCAGCATGATGGCGCTGGCGCAATTGGCCACGCCCAGCAGCGTCTCCATCGCGGCCCAGAGTGTGTGCATCTCCGCATGGCCGCTGTATCCAACCGAAAACATGTACATAAATAACGCAGCACTCACCGCGATCCAAATCGCGGCCAGGGAGCGTCCCACGGGTGTTTTCATGTTGCAGTCGCGCGCGCGTCCACCCCAGAGGGAGGAAATCAACGCCGCGACCGGCATCGTTACCACCCAGGCCAAATACCCGTTGGGCAACCGCGTCATCCAGCCGATGGCCACCAGAAACGCCACGCCCCACAACACGAAGGCCCAGCCATGGAACGAGGTGCTCTTGCGCCCCTCCCGCAGCATAGCTTCCACAATTTCCAACCGCGCCAGCAACTCATCCTTACCATTCTGTTCCGTAGTCATGAAATCTCCTTGTCAAATACTGCGCACCAGCAAAGCCACACCGGCCAAAATCAGCACCAGTGTCAGCAGCCGGATTTGCAGGTCACTCCAATTGGCAAACATGGATCCATCCACATAAAGTACTTTATTTTATAAAGGACTTTATGTCAAGAAGAATCTACGGCGCTTTGCTGCGCTGCGCTGGAAGGTAGTCATTTGAACTTGTAGCGCGCAAACCTTGCACCAACGGCGAGGGCCAAAGCCCTCGCCGTTGGTGGATGCACGCGTCCCGGATGCAGTGCGGATTCAGGTAAACAAGATTTGTCCGCCCGCAGCCTTCTCATAAAACTGGCCGACGGAAATCACGGCGTCCATCTCGTCGATAAAATCTGCGGGCTTCAGGTGAAACATGTCGACGGTGGCGCGACAGGCGTAGATGCCGCAGCCGGCGTCGTGGATCATCGTAAGAAATTCACCCACCGGCGGAATGTCGAGCTTCTCCATCTCTTTTTTCATCTTCGCCGTGGCCAGGGCCGAGATGCCCGGCAACGCTCCCAGCAGCGTGGGCATGTGCAGCGCAGGATTGCCTACGGTGGCGACTTTGAGATGATCCTGACGCTTTTTCAGAATGGCATCCAGGCCAAAAAACGTAAAAAAGAGCGTGGCCTCGATGCCCTCCATGCGTGCGCCGTTGGCGAGAATGAGACCGGGATAAACGCCGTCGAGCGAGCCGCGCGAGACGACGATGGAGACCCGCTCGATCGGCTGCGGCGGTGCGGTGGTGGCGGCCTGGGTTTGCAAAGTAGTTTGCGCTGTCATGGCGTACTCCTTGGGAGGTGTTGCGGTTAGATGCAGCCTTTGGGTTTGGGCAGGCCAGCGATTTTGGCTGCGCGCTTGGCTGGTCCCTTGGGAAAAAGCTGATACAACGTTTTGGTGTCCACGCCGCTTTCCTTCGTCAGGCGACGGATCGAGGGCGCGTCGCCTTCCTTTTCGAAGACGCTGCGCATGTAGCGCAGGACGGCCCAGTGTTGTTCGGTCAGTTCGGGAATGCCTTCTTGCGCGGCCAGATGCTGGGCCACCTCTTCATTCCAATCGGTCAGGCGGGCCAGGTGTCCGTCCGCATCCAGTTCGAGCGTTTTTCCTAAGACTTCAATCGTTGCCATGACGGTGCCTCCTTTTTTTCAATTCGCGTTCGATTTAGACGGTGCGCTGCAAAAGCTCCATGCGCTTACCGGCCGTGGGCATCGCTGCGCCCAGTGGCAGCGGCCAGCCCGGCAACAGCAGGTTCCAATAGACCCAGCGAAACATGCGCTTGCCCATGTGGTTGATGCGACTCTCCTGCAACAGCGGGAACGGCCCGATGCCCGGCAGGGGAAATTTTCCTGGCAGCGGCTCCGTCTTGTAGTTGAAGTCGATCAGCAGGCCCTTGCCAAAGCCGGACTCGATAAAGCAGTTGGCGTGGCCGTCAAAGTGCGCGGGCAAGGGACGCCCTTCGGCGTGTTGCAAAAAGTTTTCCAGCAAAATATCGGATTGAAAATGGGCGACCGAGCCGGCCTTGGAACTGGGCAGATTCGTCGCATCGCCGATGACAAAGACATCGCGCAGCCCTTCGGCCAGCAGGGTTTCCTTGTTGGTGGGAACAAAGTTCAGCTCGTCGCCCAGGCCGCTGCGCGCGATGCTGGCGTCGCCCATGTTGGTGGGAATCGAAACCAGCAGGTCATAGGGAACCTCGGTTTCATCCCAGGCGATCAGCTTGTTCTGCTGGCTGTCAACGCGGGCCACGTTGAACTCCGGCACCACGGTGATGCCTTTGCGTGCAAGAAAGTCACCGAGCGCAGCGGCAGCAATCGGCTTGGTGAAGGCACCGGGCAGCGGCGTGACCAGTTGCAGGTCCACCTTGTGGCGCATGCCGCGCCGTGTGAAGTATTCGTCGGCGAGAAAGAGGAATTCCAGCGGCGCGACAGGGCATTTGATGGGCATCTCGGCGACGTGCACCACGAGCCGTCCGCCTTGCCAGCCTTTCAAAAATGCCGCCAGACGCTCTGCGCCCTGCGGCGTGTAGAAGTCGAACTTGGTGCGTCCCCACGCGGCATCGGCCAAGCCCTCGATCTGCTCGGGGTGAATGTCTGCGCCTGTGGCGAGGATTAAAAAATCGTAGAGGAGCGTTTCCTGATTGGAGAGCGTGACGGATTTTTTCTCCGGGTCGATGTGGTCGATGTTCGCTTGGAGGTAGCGCACGCGCTCCGGCACAAACCGGGTGCGCGGCTTGGCCAGATCGCGCATTCGATAACTACCAAAGGGAACAAAGAGAAAGCCAGGCTGATAGTAATGTTCGCCAGTCTTGTCGACCAGCGTGATCTTCCAGTCTTTCGCTTGGAGCACACGAGCCAGCTTGTTGGCCATGATGGTGCCCGCCGTTCCACCGCCGAGAATCAATACGCTGCGCATCGCCAGCCTCCTGCACCACAAAGTCCAAACATGGACAAATGCACAGACGGCGGCCGGTGTTACAGAATTGTGCAGCGAAGAGCAACAGGCGTGATGCGGGTCACGCAGTGCGGAAGAAGTTAGCGGGAGACTCTGCACACGCGCGGATCGCTCCCTCAGCGGCTCAAGCCGCACAGCAATGCAGGGGATTACGGACGGGCTTCAGCCCATCCCCTTCCTGGGCTGAAGCCCATCCCACACAGGGACTCACGTCCCGCCCCTTCCCAACGCAGGCTTGTTCCGGGATTCCTTAGCGGGTTTTCTGGTAGGTGTAGGAGATGCGATGGATGACGGTGATGGTGGAGAGCACGGCCAGCACCCAGAGCACGGGAGCCATTGCGCCCCAACGCGCGAAGAGCGCGCCCAGAATGACCAGCACCACGCGCTCGGGCCGCTCCATAAAGCCGACCTTGCAGGCACCGATGAGCGCCTCGGCGCGTGCGCGCGTATAGCTGACCATCAGCGAGGTCACCATGACGAAGGCGACCAGCACCACGTAAAAAAAGCGGTTGCCGCGCGCGTAATAGACCAGCAGGCCAAAAAAGATCGCCACATCGGAGTAGCGATCAATGACGGAATCAAAGAACGCGCCGAAGACGGTCACCTGATCGGTTTGGCGGGCGACGCGGCCATCGACCATATCAAAGATGCCCGCGCCGATGATGACCAGACCGGCGAAGAAGAACATACGCACGTGATTTTGCGCGTTGGCGTAGCCGAAGAAGATGGCCGCGCCGATGTTGATCACCAGGCCGATAAACGTGAGAACATTCGGCGAGATGCGCGTGAGCGCAAGTCCGTCAACGATCTTTTGCAGTAGTACGCCGCAGGCGCGTCCGAAGGTGCTGGTCCAGGTCATTTATTTGGCTTCGTCGTGGATGGTGGAGAGCTTGAGAACTTCCAGCTCGCGTTTGCCGTTGGGCGTTACCACGACGGCCACGTCGCCTACCTGCTTGCCCACCAAGCTGCGCCCGATGGGGGAGGTGGTGGAGATCAAGCCCTGGGTCACATCGGACTCTTCGCTGGTGACCAGTCGGTATTCAATCTTTTCATCTTTGGAGATGTCGTAGACGAGCACCTTGGAGCCGAAGGCCACGCGGTCGCGGGGAATGTTGGCCAGATTGACCAGGGCAAACTCCGCCATGCGCTTCTTGAGTTGGCCCAGGCGCGCATTGACGAACTCCTGCCGCTGCTTGGCCATGTGATACTCGGCGTTCTCGCTCAGGTCGCCCAAGGCAACGGCCTTTTTGATCTCGGCTGGCAACTCGTGCGTCAGCTCGCGTTCCAACTGACGAATCTCGTCCTCCAGCTTTTTCATTACGGACATGTGTTCCGACATGGATGCAAACCCCAAACTGCAAAATTGATTTTGCTGGCAACGCTCCAGCCAGGGCTGGGTGCTCTGGCACTCCCATCCGACCGTGGAACCGATTCCAGAACAACGATTATATGGATTCTACGCCGCCGGGGGCAGTTTGGGGGGAGCGGGCATTTTGACGGGCGTCCAAAAAACTTTGCAGGATCAGCACGGCGGCCACTTGATCGATGACGCCGCGACGGCTGGCACCAGCGGCATGGCCAACGGCGTCCAAGTGCCGGTGGGCCTCGGCCGTACTCATCCGCTCATCCCAGAGATGCACGGGAAGCTGGGCGAGTTCGTGCAATTGTGCGGCAAATTCGCGGGCAGCGACCGAGCGTGGGCCTTCGTCGCCAGAGAGATGCAGCGGCAGGCCGACGACGATCGCATTGACGCCATAGCGCCGGGCCAGTCGGGCCAGCGAGCGCAGGTCGGCGCGGATTTGCGTGCGATGGAGCGTCAACAGGGGCTGGGCGGTCTGGCCCAGCTCGTCGGAGAGCGCAACGCCAATGCGGCGGTCGCCATGGTCGAGGCCAAGGAAACGTTCGGGGCTGTGCGCAGGCTGCATACGGCTGATCTTAACTGGAAGCAGCAACCCCTGTGCAGTGCGTGCGGCGCATTCGCTCCACAAGCGCCTACAATGTAGGAATAAGCCGGAATGGCCGCGCGGCAAACTCCGCAGGGCCGTCTTTGTTTCTGTGCGCAGGGCTGCGCGAACCAAGGGAGCCGGTATTTCTCCGCACCTGCGGATCAGGACGACGAGCGTGCGTACATTGTTGGGGGTCATGCTACTTCTGGCACTGGTGGCGGCGGAGGCCTGGTATCTGCTGCTTGATCCGGCTGGGCCGCGGACGCAGCGCATTGTTGTTATCGCGCCCGGCTCCTCGGCATGGAAGATTGGCCGCCAGTTGCAACAGGAAGGAATCCTGCGCAGCCGCTTCGCCTTTGTGCTGTGGGCGCGGCACAAGCGGGGCACGCTCAAGGCCGGCGCGTACAGCTTTGACCATCCTGCCTCGCTGCTGACGGTGTACGATCGCCTGCGCGCTGGCGATGTATACACACTGACGCTGACCGTGCCGGAGGGGTACAACATTTTTGACATTGCCCAGGCTGCTGCTGCAGCAGGTTTGGCCAGCCGCTCCGTTTTTCTGGCAGCGGAGCAAAAGGACACCGATCTGATCCACGACCTGGACCCGGAAGCGCAGAGCCTGGAAGGCTATCTGTACCCGGACACGTATCAATTGAATCCGATGGCGACTCCGCGCCAAGTGCTCACCACGATGGTGCATCGCTTCCGAGCCGAGGCCAAGCAGCTGGGCTTGACGCAGAATGTGCATGCGACGGTCACGTTGGCCTCGCTGGTGGAACGAGAGACGCCTGTCGCTGAAGATCGCCCGCTGGTGGCAGGGGTCTTTGCGAATCGACTGGCGCGCAAGATGCCGCTGGATACCGACCCGTCGGTGATTTATGCGGCGCTGTTGGAAAATCGCTATCGCGGAACGATTTATGCGTCCGATTTGAAGGCAGACTCGTCTTACAACACCTATGTGCGTGCGGGGCTGCCGCCGGGGCCAATCTGCAATCCCGGCGACCCATCGCTGCGCGCGGCGCTGCATCCGGCAGCCACGGATTATTTATATTTTGTAAGTGACCCGGCGCATCCGGGACACTCACGCTTTGCCACCACTTTGGCCGAGCATGAGAAAAATGTCAGCATCTACCGCAGCCAGCAGCACAACGCCGCGGCCAACAGCCAAGCGTCAGGGAGCAGCAACCGCCAGTGAAGGATCCTCAAGTAGATTTGCGCGCGCGCAAGAGTGGAGTGCGATGGAGCGCGCTGGTGCTGCTGCTCTTGACCGGCTGTTACCGGCACACGCGCGTGCTGGAAAAGCCGCTGCCGGCCAGCGTGGTGCAGACCGCTACATCCGACCAACTCATCCAGATGGTCAATCGGCAGTATGATGCGATTCAATCGCTGCGCGCCACCGTCTCCATCCAAGCCTCTGTTGGCGGGGCCAGCAAAGGGCAGGAGACGGATTACACCTCGGTGCGCGGCTTTATTCTGCTGCGCAAACCGGAGATGCTGCGCGTGCTGGGACTGTTGCCCGTGCTGGAGACGCGCGCCTTTGACATGGCCAGCAACGGCAGCCATTTTCTGCTGCTGATTCCCCCCAAGGACAAGGCCTATGAAGGCGCGGGCACGCTGACGCATCCGTCGAAGAACTCGCTGGAGAATCTGCGTCCCTTTGTTTTTCTGGACTCTTTGCTGATCCGCAAGGTCGAGCCAACGGAGTTGGTCTACGTCACCAACACCACGCGCCTGATCCGGGAGCCGCGCAGCAAGCGGTTGCGGGAGGAGCCAGATTACGAATTGGGCATTCTGCGCCGCATGCCCGGCACCAACGAACTGGAGCCGGTGCGCGTCATTCACTATAGCCGCGTCAATCTGCTGCCCTTTCAGCAGGACATTTACAACGGGAAGGGCACGCTGGTTACGCGCGCGCTCTACAGCCAGTACCGCACCTTTGGCACCCTGCAGTTTCCCACGGAGATCACCATCGAGCGCCCGCTCGATCTGTACAAAATTCACCTGTCCGTGCAAAAGCTCGAAGTGAATATACCTTTGGAAGACGATCAGTTTCACTTGAAGATACCCGGCAACTATCGCGTGCAAAATTTAGACACGAAATAACGTGGCAATCGCGCGAACGAAGGCCCCTTGCGCAGACGAAAAAACCCGCGGCGATTCATGCAATTTGTCGATTGTGTATCGCATAATGGACGCTGCAGAAAATTTTGCAGTGCGCGCGCGTTCTTCGGCAGGAATGCTGGCGCGCGGAGGCTCCATGCTGTACGGGAAAAGCGCCCGGCGAAAAAATTCGGAGACCGCACATCAGCGCGAAGTGCGCGTCAGCAACCGGCGCTTGTGGCAAGGCTGGGCAGCATGGGGAACGCAGCTGTTTCTGTTGGCAGGGGCTGCGGCCTTGCCTGCACAGCAGGCGCAAGGTTCCCCGCCCATCCATATCAATTTTCAAGAGGCAGAAGCGCGCGCAAAAAAAATCGAGCCGGTCTGGCTGGCGCAGCAAACAGCGCGCGGCAGTGCGATCTATGCTCGTCGCGCTGCGCTGGCAACCCTGCTGCCGCAGGCTAACTTTCATGGCGAAGCGCTCTATACCCAACCCAATGGCATCCCAAACTCCGGCCCGTTGCCCGGAACCACAGGCCCGGTTTTCATCGCCAACAACAGCGTACGCGAGTACATCAGCCAGGGCATCGTCACCGATCGATTGAGCCTGGCCGGAGTAGCGCGCTACCGGCAAACAACCGCACAGGCGGAGCAGGCAAAGGCCGAGGCCGCGATTGCGCAGCGCGGACTGCACGCTACGGTTACGCAGGCTTACTATTTGGAGTTGGCTGCCGAACACAAACGCGCCGCTGCGCAACGAGCCGAACAAGAGGCGCAGCGCTTTGTGGATTTGACGCGCAAGTTGGAGGCGGGCCGCGAAGTGGCCCACGCCGACGTGATCAAGGCCGAGCTGGAACAAGAGCAGCGCCAGCGCGATCTGGCCGATGCGCAACAAACACTGTTGACGGCACGCGAATCACTGGGCGTGCTGCTCTTCCGCGATCCGTCCACGCCGTACACGCTGGAAGATACCCTCGGCGCGCAAAGCGCAATTCCCGATCCAGCGCAAGTGCGCGCGCTGGCTGCGCAGAACAATCCGGAGGTGCGCAGCGCACTGGCCGCCTTGCATGCAGCGCAACAGGATACGCGCGCCGCTTGGGCGGAGTATTTGCCCTC